>NZ_JBVJMV010000006.1:0-390132 GCF_055584025.1 Streptomyces sp. NPDC104309
CTGGCCGACGGGCTGCCGATGGGAAGGGGACTGCCTGGCCCCCTGGGCTCACGCACTCGCCGTTTGACTCTCCAGCTCATGGGATGTCTGTCAAGTCATTGTGTGCAGGTTGCGGGCCGCCGTTACTGGTGGCCTCTGGAGGGGACAGCCCGGCGTGTGACCACGACCGGTGGTTGGCGAGTCGGGCTGCGGCCTACTACTGCCGTACGAATGGAGCGAGGCAGGTGTCACTTTTCGAGATATGCGACACCTGATCTTGGTGGTTGACACCACCCTGAGAAACGCCGAAGCCGTACCGGATTTCGGCTGTGCCCGTTCCCGCGGCCCGCATGGCGCTAGCGTTGGGTCCCATGATCGTATGGCTCAACGGCACCCACGGCGCAGGCAAGACGACGACCAGTGCACTCGTGCAGGCACTCCTCCCTGATTCACGGGTGTTCGACGCCGAGAAGGTCGGTGAGACACTCATGGACATCACGCCGGGGCTGCCCTGGACGGGCAACTTCCAGGACTGGCCGCCGTGGCGGCCGCTCGTGGTCGAGACCGCCCGCCGCGTACTCGACTACACCGGCGGCACCCTGGTGATGCCCATGACTGTTCTGGTCGAGCAGTACTGGCGCGAGATCAGCACGGGGCTCGCCCAACATGCCATTCCGGTAAGGCACTTCGTCCTCCACGCTGACCAGGACACCCTCCGCGGGCGCATCGCGGGCGACACTGTTCTTGGCCCCAACTCCCCGTTCCGTCTCAAATACCTCGAGCCCTACGCCGAGGCGGCCCGCACGTGGCTACACGACGAGGCCGAGGTCGTCGACACCACGCACCTCACGCCCGCCCAGGCCGCCCTGCAGATCGCAGAGGCCGTCAAGAGCTGAGGTCCGCCCGCGACGCGAAAACACGCTCGGACTCCAGGCAGGCACCGACCTGGCGCACTGAGCCGACCGACGTGTAGAAGGTCCGATCGCGCTTCGATCGCGACAGAGCACGGGCCGCCTGGCCGTGGCAGTGGCGTCCCGACCGAAGCGGCCGCAACGGCGCCTCGAACGTCAACATGGCGCCGGCCTCCTGCCGCCGCAGACCCGAGCTCGGCGTTGGCCCGACAAACGAGGTGTTCCGCAGCTCGGTCCGGCCGTCCCAGCCGGGTAGCGGCGCCCTGTCGCGGCCCAGACCCCGCAGGCCCAGGTCCTGCCACAACCCCCACGTCCGTGGAGTCAGCCACGACACCCGCGAACTCCGGGCACTCACCACCCGGTCTCGGTGTCGCCCCACATTCACCGACAGCGGAGTAACCCCCGCCCACCAGTAGAGCTGCATGGGTGAAGGTCGGTCCGTCCCCATTTCCCGGAGTCGGGATCGGGCCCGGACCGGAGCATGGATCTGAGGGCTTCGTCACGGTCGTGCTGGTCGAGGGCAAGGATCTGGTCCGCGGAGTGGGGAACAGCCGCTGAGGCGATGGCCGACGCCGGTGGCCGATCCCAGGTGTGCTGCCGGCGCTCACCAGGGAGGGCGTCGATCTCGCGACGGTGCATGGTCAGGTGATGCTCGACGGCCTTCGCGAACGGTGCGGGATTGAACTCCCTGGCCAGCGGCCAGGTGGCGAGGATGATCGCGGACAGGATCCGCAGGTCGCTGAAGTACTCGCGAGCCGCTTGCAGGACTACTGGCGCCGTCGAGAAGGGCGCCGATGCGGTCCTGCAGGTGCAGCAGGGCCGGCGAGGCGGCCGGCAGCCGGAGGCTTGGAGGAGGAGTGTCCAGGCGGGCGCCGCAGACGAGAGCGAGCACGTCCTGGTCCTCGACGGGATTGCGGCACTGAGCGGGTGGGGGCTGTTCCGCGGCCGGTTTGCCGGGCCGGCAGTCCGGGTGGTGCATGAGCCGCCGGATGGGGCGGCGTTCCACCTCACCTGCGGCATCCCTGAGCACCACGGCGCCGGCCTGCGGCTGAACGTCCTCAACCGTCCGCTCGACACCGTTGAGCCGGATCCCGGCTCCCGGGGCCGATGCCGGCATCCCGGCCGGCATCAGACCGCCCGCCCGGCGCCCGCCCAGACCAGCGTCGCACCGCTCAGCGGCTGGGCCGGCTCGATCGCCCGTCCTTGCCAGATCAGGTGAAAGGCGTGGGCGCGGGCCACCACCGGCAGCCGCGTGGCCTGCACCAGCTCGCCGAAGGCCACCGGGGCATCGGCGGCAATGGCAAGAAGCTCGTCCTGGACCCCGAGCGGTCATCGACAGGCCGGCGCTGGGCCGACAAGGCGTCCCGCACCGACCACACGTGCGGCCGCCGACCAGTCACCACCGCACAACGCCAACCACACGTCATCGCCGGCTCGTTGGACGCGGCGAACTTCAGCTCGCCTCGCCGATCCGCAGCCGTGGCCTCACGTCCAGTAGCCACCGGCCACCGTCAGCCATCACCGCCAGGAAGTCGGGAGTGTGCTCTGCCCGCCTCTCGGCATGCTCGAAGCTCAGCCGGAACGGCTGCGGCAGCACCTCCCTCACGCGCAGGAAGTCCGGTGCGAGCAAAAGGCGTTGCTCCTCCAGCGGTGCGAGCAAAAGGCGTTGCTCCTCCAGCGACTCGAACCCGTGGTGCCGACCCGTGGAGACCACGAACTGCAGCCCCGGCCGGTGCCGCTGCCTGGTCCAAACAGTGGTGGGGTCGTGGGGCTCTCCGATCGCATCGAAACGGATATGCCCGCACAGGCAGCCGCCTGTGGACACGACTGGTGTGGGGTCGTCGGCCATGGGCGTTTCCTCGCCGTCGCAGAGTTGTCGGGGGGGCACGCATCGTCGCGCCGCAGGGGGGCAGGCGTGCGTGCGGGGCGCAGGGCGGATGGGGGCGCCGCGGTGAGCGGCAGCCTGGCACGCCGACTCGGCAGTGGGGGTACGGCCGCACGGAATCGGCCATTGCCGCCACCATGACCCCGCGCGGCGCGCACCGTCGCCGCGCAGTTGCTGCCCAGGACAGCCGGGTTTTCAGGTTGGCCGGAATCTCTCCGAGGAAGCGGCCGAACGGGCGACCATCCCTCGAACGAGGGCGTTTCAAAGGACCCGCCCCAACGGCTCCTGGCATCAGCCAAGACATTCGTACAAACGTCCCGCATTCCCCCCGCCGTCACCCGTTACGGCGAGCAATGAGCCGCGTTTCTAGAGCACCCGTGCCATTCGACGACCTACTGGAGGACACAATGGATCCTGTACCCACCCACGCGCATCAGCCCCTCGGATTCGAACGGCGGCGGCCCCTCCCCGCTCTTCCCACCCCCGTAGTGCAGCAGGTTGACACCGTCGCCAGCCGCTCAGGACGACCGGATACGGGGTGGGCGGCATGAACGAGCCCACCGATGCATCAGCCGACAGCGTCCCGGGGCCGCGCACCACCCCGCCGCCGCCCGCGACGGTGAATTCCGGACCGACGAACGGACCGGGCGTCCCGCCCGAAACCATGCCGGGCGCCACCGGGGAGGCGACCGCTCCCGGGCCGCAGATGCGGTACGTGGACGTGACCGGCAGCCGTGAAGCGGCCGGCCGCTCGATCCGGATGAGCGACATGGCCAGGCGCCTCCCGCAGTTGGTGCGCCGGTCGCTGGCTCTCGCCTGGCGGGTCGACCGAGCGGCGACCGTCGGCCTTCTGCTGTGCCAGGCGGCAGCCGGCGTGATGCAGGCCGTGGGCCTGGTCGCGATCAGCGGCACCCTGACCGCGCTGCTGACCAGCGGGGACGTCTACCACCGGCTCCTGCAGGCGTGGCCGTCCGTGGCCCTGCTGGCCGGCGCATCCGGCGTGCGATCACTTCTGGGGATCACCGTCAACTGGCTCTCCTCCCGGCTGGGTCCGCTGATGTCGCGCGAAGCCGAGCAGATGCTGCTCATCGGCTGCGCGGAGGCGGAGCTGTGCGCCTACGACGAACCCGACTTCAACCGCGACCGCGAGGCCGCCGACCGCGGAGCGCAGGTCACCGGAGACCTGATCAACGAAGGTCAGGACCTGATCGCCTCGGCGGCCTCCTTCCTCGCCGGGGCTGTCGTGCTGGCCGGGGTGCACTGGGTACTTCTTCCACTCCTGGTGGCGGCCAGCCTCCCGCAGGCACTGGCCCAGGTCAGCGCCGCACGGGTGCGCTACCTGGCGAACCTTCGCAGCAATGGTGACAACCGGATGCTGTCGGTGCTGCGTTGGCACATTTACACCAAGGACGCCGCCGACCAGATCCGCGCAGGCACCATGGCCGCCTTTCTCTCCGGCCGGTACCGGCAGACGGTCGCCCGGATCAACCACGAGGACAGGGCCGCAGCCGACAAGGGGGCGCGCATGTCCCTGGTCGGCGCGCTGTGCGGAGGCGTGGGGTCGGCGGTCGTGTGGGCGGCGGTCGTGTGGCTTCTGGCAACCAGCCGCATCAGCGTCGGGCACGCCGGGACGGCCGTTTTCGCCTTGCAGACAGTCGGGCAGTCGGTACGGGGACTCGTGGCCGCCGGGGCGCGAGCCGTGCGCACGGGGCTGTACATGGACGACTGGAGCGGTTTCCTGGACAAGGCCGGCGGGTTCCGGATGCGCCGGGGCGCGCGCCGGCCCGAGCCGCCGAAGAAGATCGAAATCAAGTCGGTCTCTCACCGCTACGCGGGCAAGGACCAGAACGCTCTGTCCGACGTCTCGCTGACACTGCGCAGGGGTGAGGTCACCGCCCTGGTCGGTTTCAACGGCTCGGGCAAGTCGACGCTGTCGAAGCTGGTCGGCGGCCTGTACCTGCCCACTGACGGGCAGGTGCTGTGGGACGGCACCCCCACCGGCGACGCTGACCCGCAGGCGCTGTGGCAGCAGGTGGCCCTGGTGCCACAGGACTACGCGCACTGGCCCCTGACGGTGCGCGAGAACGTGACCCTGGGGCAGCCCACGGCGCGCGGCGACGCGGCGGTACGTGAGGCGTGCGAGGCCGCCGGCGCCGACGAGGTCGTTGACAAGCTCGGTGCCGGGCTGGACACGCTCCTCGCTCGCGAGTGGCTCAACGGGGAGGAATTGAGCGGCGGCCAGTGGCAGCGCATCGCCCTGGCAAGGGCGTTCTTTCGCGAGGCCGGACTGCTGGTTCTCGACGAGCCGACCGCGAACCTCGATCCCCGCGCCGAGTACCGGATCTTCCAGCGGCTGCGAGAACTGGCCCGGGAGCGGGTGGTGCTGCTCGTGACCCACCGCATCACCAACGTCGCCGTGGCCGACCGGATCGTGGTCCTCGACGAGGGCCGGATCGTGCAGGAGGGCACCTACCAAGAACTCGCCGGGCAAGAGGGCTTGTTCCAGCAGCTGCTGTCCTACCAGGTCACGTCCGGGCCGGACGGCGAGAAGCACGGGACCCGCACATGAGCCGCCCCGATGCCACTTCAGATGCCCCAGCCGCCGTGGGCGCGCCCACGGCGCCGTACTTCTTCGGCCGTCCCTCCGCCCTCCCGAGGCGATGACGTGCCGCCCACCCGCTCCCGCATCCGTGCGACCGCCGAGGCGTATCCGGCTCGGCGTCCGCATGAGCGGGATGTCGCTCGTCAGGACGCCGCACGACGGGACCCCACCGGCGGCATGGTGTGCAGCAGTTCCAGTCGGTGCTGAACGGCTTCCACCGCCCCGGCGCGCCGGCCAGGTACATGGCGGCGCAATGAGGCCAGGGGCGGGCCGAGTTCCCGGGCCCGCTGCGGGTCGCGAAGTTCCTGCCACTGGTGGTGGGCGCGGTCTACGGCGCCTTCTACCGCGGGGTCGTCCGGGGCCTGCTGCCGGGCGAGGCGGGCGTTGGCGGCAGCCATCCACACCTCGCAGCTGCGTGCCGGATCGCCGGCCAGGCGGGCGAGGTCGGCCCGGACCTCCAGCCAGTGGATCGCCTGCACGGAGCCCGCGCCGTAGGTACGCAGAGCCCATCCCTCCCACGTGGCTGCGAGCGTCGCGGCCTCGCCGTGCCGCCCGGCGTGGGCGGTGGCAAAGATCGCAGGCAGTGGATCCTCTTCGGCCACCTCGGTGTTTTCCGGAATCGGGGCAGGTGCCGTCGGATCGGGTGCAGGTTTCTGGTGTGGCAGGTTCGGTACCTGGACAATCGACGCTGCAGGAGAGGGGGCGGCTGTGTCGTCGACGGCGAGGAACAGCGCGTCGTCGGGGCCGGTCTGGGCGGCGACCTGTTGGTGGAGCTGGGCGAGCGGCGGTTTGATGCCGCTGCGCCAGGTGGTGGCGAGGGCCTTCAGGTAGACCGGTTCTACGATCCGGTGGCGGGGCGGCGGCGGGGCGATCCGGCCGAATACGCGGATCCCATAGCCGAGGACGAGACTCTCGGTACGGAGCTGCTGCCAGGCGTCCGGGGAAGCGACCAGATCGATGACGACGGTGGTGGTGCCCGGTCGGCGCAGCTTGAGTTCGCTGGCCAGCCAGTGCCAGGGCAATGCGGTGTAGCGCAGGGTGGTCGACGTGGTCCGGGCGAGTGCGAGGTGGATCAGGCGCTGTTTACGGTCGAGGTGGAGTTGTCCGGTGATGTAGAGGGAGAGTGGGCCTGGTTCGACGGCTGCGGCGCGGATGCGGGTGAGGACGGTCTGCGGGTGGGTCGGGTCGGCGAGTTCAACGATGGTGGCTGCCGTCGTGCTGGTCAGGGTGCTGGGCGGAACCGCCGCGAGCGTGGGCAGGACGCTGGTTGCGTCGATGAGACAGCCCTTGCCCGCCGGAGCTGCCGCGATCAACACCGCGGTACCGGATGCCGTGTCCTCCCTGTTGATCATCACAACTGCACCGTAGCGGCTGCCCGGCTTGTGCATGTAACCGGCGGCCAACTCCCGTCCGATGAGCAGGGCGTAGACCTACCCGGCAGGCGTTCGACCCCGGCGCGCGAGGAACGCCTGCCTCCCTTTCTGCTCGGGGAACGGCGCTCCGGGCTCCCTGAACACGGACGACCGTATCCGTGCCGTCCCCGGTACGGGATGCCACCGAGTACGACGCGATCGTTGCAGATGTGCCGATGATCCGGGTGCTGGGCGTTGTTGCGTCTGGTCGGGTGGTTCGAAGATACTGCCGGACCGGCGACGCTGAAGGTCCTTTGCTCGGATGGGCAGGATTCCTCTTGCGGCAAACGGAGTTCTTGTGTCGCGCAAGCGAGGCATCGCATGGAACTCATCGTCCAGACCGGGCTTGCTGCAGCAGTGGCGGTCGGAGCCGTCGCAGCGGCTGTCGCGCCCGCCTCCGCCGCTGTCAGTACCGAGAACGCCCGCGTGGTGGCCAGTACGCACGTAGTCGCGGCGGACCCGAAGGCGATCAGGCCGGCCGCGAACAACCAGGCCCGGAGCACCCTGGCCGACGCCGGGAGCCAGACGGGCGCAAAGTCCGCGGGCATCGCCCGCCAGGAGATCCCACCCGCGACCAGGTAGCGGATCCCATCGATCATCTGGCGGTGGCAGCATCCTTCGGGCTGCTCGCCCCTGCCCTGAAGGCAGGCAGGCACCGGCAGCAACGGCCGCACGGTCGCCCACACCGTGTCCGTCATGTCCGACGGATACTGGCGAACCCGGTCCAGGTGATGGGCCGCATTCTCGTACACGTGCGCGAGACAATCGCACGACACGGCAGCCGAGTTGAAGTCAACGGGCGCGGGCGCGTACAACCAGGACAACATGGCCTCCCGGCGTTGCTCGGTTCGGATTCGCATCCCCGAGCTACCAAGCGGCCCTGCCTTCATGCGCGCACAGCCGCAAGATCACCCGATCAGGCACCCTGTTCGACCCTCATGTCCCGTGATCGGTTGAGATACGGCTTCTCAGCTTGTTCTCCATCCTCCGGCCTCGAATGGTGTCTGGAACTGAGTCGCTCACCGGGGGATTCGCCTGGGGACCGCAGCCCGCCCGGCTGCGGCTTGCCTGCCGCGGCGCCGACCGTTCCGTCGCACGTCGTTCTCTTCTGTCAAACGGGCGGCAGGTCGAGCTCGGTGCGGGTTTCACCGATGAGGCGGTGTGAGCCGAGAACGACGATCAGGCCGCCGGGACCGGCGAGTTCGGTGGCCGAGCGCAGTGCCGAGGGGGTGCTGTCGGTGGTCAGGCATGGGCCTCTGCCCGCGGACGTGAGTTGGTCGCGCAGGGCGGTGGGCGCGGCGGCCTGGTGCCAGTTGGTGCGGGTGAGGATCAGCGGCCAGTGGGCGGGCAGCGGGGCGAGCATCCCGGAAATGTCTTTGCCCTGTGTTGCGGAGAAGACCAGCGCGGGCGGCGGACCTGTGCGGCCGTGGATGCGGGCGAGGCGCAGGATTTCCGGGGCGACCGTGGTGACGCCTTGCGGGTTGGTGGCTCCGTCGAGAAGGACACGACCGGTCCAGCCGTCCAGCCCGGCGTCGGTGATGAGTTCGAGGCGGCCGGGCCATCGGGTGGCGGCCAGTCGTGCGCGCAGCGGTTCGCTCTCCGGCTCGCGGATGTGGCCGCGTTCGACCATCGCGTCCACCGCGGCGATGGCGACGGCGAGGTTGTGGTGCTGGTGTACGCCGGGCAGTGGGCAGGGGAGGTCGCGGTGCACCGCGTGCGGAGTGGTGACGTCGACCAGGGTGGTCGGGGCGCGGTCGCCGGCGCCGCCGACGGTGCGCGCGGCGTAGTGGATTTCGTGGTCCATGCGCCACACGGACGTTCCGGCGCGCTCCTTGAGGACCTGCTCCGCAGCGGTGGCCGCTTCAGGGCCGAGCCGCCCCAGGACAACGTGGTCCCCGTCCTGCGCGGCCGAGATCTTGGCCCGGGTGATCTCCGCGAGGGAGCCTCCGAGCAGTCTGGTGTGGTCGAGACCGATGCCCGTGACGACCTTCACGTCCATGCCGAGTTCCCTGGCGGCGGCCCTGCTGCCGCCGATGCTCGCTTCGGCCACCGCCAGGCGCGCTCCGGCCCGCCGGAAGTGGACGGCGGCCGTGGTCGCGAAGATGCCCTGGGCCAGGACGGGCAGTCCGTGCCGTTCGACGGCCCGCCACACCTCGGTGAATGCCGCGGTGTACTCGGCGCGCGTGACGGGAACGCCGTCGATCCGGATCCGCTCCCTCGGCTCCTGCAGATGCGGGCTGGGCATGCTGCCCACCCGAGCGCCGGTGCAGGCCACCGCTGACACCGCGAACGCGCAGGTCGATCCCTTGCCGTTCGTCCCGACCACCAGCATCCCGCGCAGGTCACGCTCCGGTCGCCCCAGCGCCTCCAGCAGCTTGGCGACGTTCGCCTGCCGTACCCGCCGCGGTAACCGCTGTGGGTTCTCGTGCATTTTCTCAAGGATGTTCACGCAGTCCTGATAATCCACCCCACGATGATGCCTCGGCGGACACCACTCAGGTGCGCCGGTGCTCAACCTTCACGCTCCCGTGTCAGGGCACGTTGTCGAAGCCTGTGCTGCCGTGCACGGCTTCCTTCGTCGTCCGCCGGGAACTCGCCGTCGTCCACGGCTTGATGGCCGGGCCGCGCAGGCGTGCAACGGGACATCGGGGGCTGTGGCCGCCACCGCGCCCACGGCATGTGAGGGGTTCGCGTGGCGGCAGGCCGACCGCCGCTCTCGGCCATGAGGAGTGCCGCACCGATGTGTGCGACGAGTCAGGCGCCCCGCCGCTGGAGTTGAGCGGTGCAATCGAGTGGGGCCGCGTCCGGGCCGGACGTCCGGGCGCGGGCACGGCTGCCTGCGGACGGAACGACCGGCCCGGGACGCGTGGTTACTGCGCGGACGTGGTCGGGGACTGCGCCGCCGGCTGCCGGATCAGCAGCGAAGCGAGCAGGGCGAGCAACGTGACGCCCACAGCCAGGCCGAGCGCCGTGCGGTAGCCGCCGAGCGTGCCCGCGCCTGCCAGCGGGCCGACCAGGGCGATGCCGACCGAGGCGCCGATGCCGAAGCAGGCGCCGTTCAGACCGGGCAGCGCGCCGGGGCTCTCCTTGGGGGAGAGCACGACACCGAGGCCGTTGAGCATCGTCAGCGTCAGCCCGTTGTAGAAGACGCCGAGCGCGCAGCAGACCGCGAGCACGATCCAGCGGTCCCCGGCGAACATCGCGGCCACGGCGAGCGCCAGCGCCGAGGCGAGCAGTCCCGTACGCAGCATGGGCAGCCAGCCCTTGCGTGGCGCCAGCCAGCCGGCGACCGGGGCCGCGAGCAGCCCGATCGCCGCCGGGGGCGTGAGGAACAGCAAGGCGGCGAGCGTCGCCGACATACCGAACCCGACCTGCTCGTCCTGGCTCAGCAGCACGACCGTGAAGTTCATGGCGGCGAAGACGCCGATGAGGGTCAGCAGCGTCGTGGCCATCAGCGGCCACACCTGGCGGGAGCGCAGATCACGCACCGCGATCAGCGGGGTGCTTCCGCGCTTCTCGATCTGCCAGAAGGAGACGAACAGTGCCGCGCCGGCCACGGTGAGAACAGGCGGCCACAGGGAACCCCAGCCGTGCGCGGCGCCCTGGCTGATCGCCTGGTTGACGCAGACGATCGCGGCGGACAACGAGGCCGCGCCCCACCAGTCCATCCGCCCGGCGTCCTTCGCGGGCGGAGTCTCCGGCACGGCGCGCGCCACGCAGACCAGCGCGAACAGGCCGGTGACGAGGATCGTGCCGAAGATCCACCGGAAGCCGAGCCGGTCGGAGACGAAACCGCCGAGGAAGCCGTCCACACCGCCGACCCCGCCGTTGAGGGCGGTGATCACGCCGAGCGCGGTGCCGAAACGCTTCGGGGACATCGAGTCGCGCAGCAGCAGGTAGGTCAGCTGGAACGTGGCCCCCGACGCCCCTTGCAACACCCGCCCGGCGATGAGGAGTTCCACGTTCGGAGCGAGCATCGTCAGCACGGTGCCGACGCACATCACGAAGAGTGAGGCGAGCAGGATCACGCGCCGGCCGAGATGGTCGCTCAGCCGGGACAGCACGACGCCCGCGACACCGCCGACCAGGAAGAAGAGATTCTGCGAGAGCGCGACCGTACTCGGCGCGGCATCGAGCTCGCGTGCGATCTCCGGCAGCGCGGGCGTCACCATCGACGCGTTCAGCTGGAAGGCGACGACGCCGGCGATCAGCGCGGGCAGCACGAAGCGGTGCGTACGGATCCCGGTCGCGGCGCCCTGCAGCGGGACGCGGCTCATGCGGTGGTACCCCGACTCGTACGGATCCGCTCGACGAGCTGTTCGGGGAAGCGGCCGTCGGTCGCCAGGACGACCCGGGCGTTGGCGTCGGCCTGTTCGGGGTACGACAAGTACATCCCGCGGGTGTCGGCGACGAGGGCCCCGCGCGCCGGACCGTCGCCGGTCTCGACGCCGACGTGCAGCCGGGGAGCGAGCAGCGGGGTGACATGGCCGGCGGCTATCGCGGCGGCCAGCGGATCGTGGCAGGCCGAGCCCCGGAAGGGCAGCGCGACCTCCTCGTGGAAGTCGAAGTAGACGTCGAGCACCTGGGCGGCGAAGACGCTCGCCGGGGAACCGTGGGCGAGGAGGTCCCGCTGGGTGGTGGTGGTGAGGTTCTCCCGCATGGTGACGTCGAGCGGGACGATCGTCAGGTCCCAGCCCGCGTCCAGGACGAGCGCGGCGGCCTCCGGGTCGTTGCCGATGTTCGCCTCGGCGAGCGGCGTGATGTTGCCGGGGTGGTGGACGGCGCCGCCCATCACGGTGACATGGCGGATCAGTTCGGGCAGCCGGGGCTCGCGGCGCAGCGCGAGGGCGAGATTGGTGAGCGGTGCCGTGGCGAGCAGCGACAACTCCCCCTCCGCCTGCCGGGCGGTCTCGATGATCAGATCGACGGCGTCCTCGCTCACCACGGAGGCGGACGGGGCGGGCAGCCGGACGTTGCCGATCCCGTTGTCGCCGTGCACATGGGTGGCGTAGTCGGGCAACGAGCCGCGCAGGGTCCGGTCCGCTCCCACTGCCACGGGGATGTCCGTACGGCCCACCAGTTCGAGGACCTGGAGTGTGTTGACCGCGGCCTGCCGGGCGTCGGTGTTGCCGCCGACGGTGGTGACCGCCCGCAGATCGACATCGGGGGAAAGCGCGAGATAGAGGAGCGCGAGGGCGTCGTCGACGCCGGTGTCGCAGTCCATCAGCAGGGGTTGGCTTGTCGTCATGTCACATCGTCCTTGAGGTGCTCGGGTGGTTCTGTGCCGGGAAGCGGTACGCAGGAGTGGTACGGGAGACGGGGCTCGGGCAGCGGGCGCCGCGCCTCGCCTCCCCCGGCTCTGGCGGGATGGTTCAGCGGGCTTCGGCCGTCTCCTCGAAGCTCCGTCCCTGGGCGCCGCGCCAGGTCGTCGCGCGGGCACCCGCTGTGACGGCCGCCCGCAGGGCGTCGGCCGAGGAGTCCCCGGCGGCGAGCCGGGCGGCGAGGGTGCCGGCGAAGCAGTCGCCGGCCCCGGTGGTGTCGACGGCGTCCACCGTCGGCGGCACGGCCTCGTGCCCGCCCCAGCGGGCGCCCCGGGCGCCGAGGGTCACGCACACCGACCGGGCGCCCTCGCCGAGTGCCTCGCACTCGTGCTCGTTGACGACCACGGGGTCGGCCGACCGCAGCAGCTCCGGGGGCACCGCGGCGGCGGGTGAGGCGTTGAGTACGACCCGTACACCGGCCTGGTCGGCGAGCCGGGCAGCTCGTACGACGGCGGGCAGCGGGGTCTCCAACTGGAGCAGGAGCACTTGGGCCCCTTCCAGGGCTTCGGCGGCCTGGTCGACGTCGGCCTCGGTGACGGCCCCGTTGGCGCCGGGAATCACCACGATCGTGTTCTCGCCGAAGTCGTCGACGGCTATGTGGGCCCGCCCCGTGGGTTCGCCCGGGGTGGGGGCCACGCCTCCGGTGTCGACGCCATCGGCAGCCAGCACCGCGAGGTAGCGGCGGCCTCCGTCGTCGTGGCCGATCCGGCCGAGCATCCTCACCCGCGCCCCGGCGCGTGCCGCGGCCACCGCCTGGTTGGCGCCCTTGCCGCCGGGCAGCGCGGTCAGGCCGCGGCCGAGCACGGTCTCACCGGAGCCGGGATGCCGGGCCACGCGGGTCACCAGGTCGATGTTGAGTGACCCGAGCACCACAACAGTGGGCCGCTGGTCGTGCATTGTCAGACCTTTCACAAAGGAAGAACGAGCCATTTCTGATGATTCAGGCAGCAGAGATGATGGCCAGAATTCAAGTTGTCTTACATCTCGGCCGTTGACTGGAGGGACAGTAACTCCACAGAAGGCCTGCGACAAGGGGGGAAGGTCGAGCAGGCGGCGCGGCGAGTATGCTCAACGGAGTCGAAAGACGTCCGACAACTGGGTGGGACGCCGGCCGAGGAGAGGGGAATCGGGGTGGCTCAGGGCCGTACGCGACGCCGTCAGCCGAGGGTCGAGCTCTATGAGCGGATCGTCGCCGCGATCCATGACGGCACCTATCCGCCCGGCACGAAACTCCCCTCCGAACCGGTCCTCGCCTCAGAGCTGGGGGTCGGGCGCCCCGCCCTGCGAGAGGTGCTCATCCTGCTTCAGGAGGACGGGGTCATTACCCGCAAGCACGGCGTCGGAAGCCGGGTGAACCAGCCCCCCACCACCCGCGGGATCGAACGGCTGGCCCCTGTCGAAGCGCTGCTCGGACCCGGGACCGCGGTCTGCCGCCGACTCGCCGCCGAACTCGACGAGCCGACCGACTTCTCCGGTTTCCACCTTCGCCTCCCACCCACCAGCCGCGCCTGGTTCTGGGAGACCCTGATCGAAATCGACGGCGTACCCGCCGGCTTCGCCCACGAATGGGCGGCCGACGCGTCGACGCTCGCCGAACTCGCCCCCGATTTCCTCGACTCGATCGACGAGCCGGCCCCACGGACGCCGTCCACCAGCATGCTCGCGCTCCTGCTCGCCACCGCCGACGACCTGACGCTCGGAGCCAAGAGCACCCTGGGCGCGACGATCCTCGGCAAGGAGCGGGGCAAGGCCATGGACCGACCGCCGGAGACCCCCGCGATCCTGATCACCCAGGTCGTGACCGCGGACGCCCGCCCGGTCCTTGCCGCGAAGTACCTGCTCCCCGCCGGCGCCCCACTGATCCACCTGACTCAGCGTCACTGACGGGTCTGTCGGCGACCGGTACGCTCCCCCCATGGGACTGGACATCAGCGTGCTGATCGCCGACTGGTCATGGCTGGGCGAGGTTCCTCCCCGCGAGCGGCTGGCCCGGCTGAGGGATGCCTGGTACGCCGATGAGACGGGGCTGTGGTGCGGCGAAGAGTCCGCCACAGAGGGCGAATGGGAGCGGCCGAAAGGACCCGACGGCGCGTTCTTCGACAGCTACGAGTTCCGTGGCACCTGCGGCTCGTTCAAGGCGCACTTCTGGGCCGGGCACCGCTGGGAACAGTTCCGCCAGCATGCCGATCCGGAGGTCCGGACCGGGCTGGACGCCTTGCTGTGCGGGCTGATCTGGGACGGGCCGGACGGTGAGGCACCGCACACGGACGCGGGCTTCTTCACCGACGATCCCGCCCTCTTCTACGGCGTGCTGCTCGCGCGATCGCCCGACAGCGTGCGGGAGCTGGCCGCGACCTGGGAGCGGGTACGACCCCGGCTCGGCGGGCTGTGCGGGCTCTTCGCCGAGTACGCGGCCGTACCCGGTGCGCGGATCGGGCACTTCGAGGAGTTCACCGACCTCCTGGAGGACTGGGGTCGCGTTCTGACCGAGGCCACCCGGCGGGGCTGGGGCGTCGTGGGGCTGAGCGAGTAGCGCGGAGCCGGGCGCCTCGCACGGCGGTGGCGGTCCCACGGCGTCTGCCGCGTACGCGGAGCGGTGGCGGTCCCACGGCGTATGCCGCGTACGCGTCGCCACAGCCATGTCCACGTCCGCCGCGCCGTAGCGCGCGTACGCGGGAAGCAGGGGCACGCATCGGCCACGCCCGGCGGTCCGGGCTCCGGACGACCGGACCGCGGGAATGCGTCCATGCGGGATGATCCCCTCATGGAGAGAGTTGTCGATCTCGACGAGGCGGCTGCCGTTCCGGTCGAGCGGGTGGCGGGCCGGCGATCGGCCGGCCTCGACGTGGGCGAGGTGACCTGGAGGGACGCAGCGGCGTCACGGCCTCAGCCACTGGAGATCGACAGGGACCGGGTGCACGACCCCCGGATCGTTCAGGGGGTCGCCGCGGACACGACGTAGACGACCGGGTTCATCGGATCGGTCATGTTCACGGTGATGTCCTGGGTGGGGCGCGGGCGCTCGTTGGTGTGCGTGGTGCTCGCCCACTCGACGCCGGGCCCGAAGCTCCAGCCCGAGATCTTCTGGTCGCGGGCGCTGATGCCGACCTTTCCGGCCTCCAGGGCGGCGCGGCCGCTGCCCATTCGGCTCAGGAACCGGTCGAGCCCGGCGGACGTGGTGCGGAACTCCACGTACAGCCGGCTGGCCTTCCAGTTGTTGGTCTCGTAGTACTGCACGTCCAGGGAGTTGCCGGGCATCGGCAGCTCGAAGATCCGGCGCTGCAACCGGGACGGCCAGCCCTCGCGCAGTCCCTGCACGGAGGCCTCGGCCTCCTTGTTCTGGCCGGAGCGGCGGCTCTGTCCGGCGGAGATCAGCAGATAGCCGGCCGGGATGCCGATGAGCAGCACGATGATGGTCGCCGTGATCAGACGGCGGCGGATCATCCGGCGCCGGTCCTGCGGCCGCTTGTCGTCGTCGGGCGGCGAGGACGGGCGCGGCAGGACGGGGTGCTCGGCTGCGGTCATGTCTCTGGGGATCCCTAGGAGGTGCGAGTGTTGCGCGTGTTTCGGATGGTGCTGGCGGCCTGGTCGTAGATCTGGGCGTACCGCTCGTACCGCTCGACGCGGCGACGGTTGGCACGGCGGAATCTGCGGGCCACCAGCCGGGCCAGGTCGGCGGCGCCGACCATACCTGCCTCCGGGCCCAGCTGGGCCTTCGCGATCCGGGCCTCGGGGCGGTAGCCGCGACCGGTGAGGTGGCGTTTGAAGGCGTCCCTGGCGGGACCGATCAGCAGGTCGTCGGCGGCGCTGACGCCGCCTCCGATGACGAAACAGGAGGGGTCGAGCGCGGCGGCGAGGTTGGCGATGCCGACACCGAGCCACTGGCCGATGTCCTGGAGGAGCTCGATGCACATCGCGTCGCCCTCACGGGCCAGTTCGGTGATGAGCGGCCCGGTGATGTCGGGAATGTTCCCCTTGACCCGCTCGATGATGCCGTGGGCCACCGGGGAATCGGCCGCGGCCAGTTCCTTGGCCTCGCGGACGAGCGCGTTGCCGGAGCTGTACTGCTCCCAGCAGCCGCGGTTCCCGCACGGACAGCGATGCCCTCCGGGAACCACCTGCATGTGACCGAACTCACCGGCGACGCCGTACTTGCCGCGCTTGACCTGACCGTCCTCCAGGATCGCGCCGCCGATGCCGGTACCGAGTGTGATCATGACGAGGTGGTCCTCGCCGCGGCCGGCTCCGAAGCGCCACTCCGCCCAGGCGGCGGTGTTGGCGTCGTTGTCGACCATGACGGGGACGACGAGGCGGGAGGCGAGGGCGTCGCGCAGCGGTTCGTCGCGCCAGGCGAGGTGCGGGGCGAACAGCACCTTGGAGCGGTCCGCGTCGACCCAGCCCGCCGCCCCGATGCCGACGGCGTGCACATCGTGCCGGTCGGAGAGGTCCAGCACCAGTTCGACGATGGTGTCCTCGACGACCTTGGGGCTCTTGGACTTGTCCGGCGTCTCGGTGCGCAACTGCTCCAGGATGTTGCCGTCGGCGTCGACGACGCCGGCCATCACCTTCGTGCCCCCGATGTCGATGCCGACGGTGGGTACCCGTGGCGCCGTGAGGTGCGAGCGCCGCTCCCGGGTGCCCACGGTCCGCAGGACGGTGGCGCGGGCGGAGCCGCGGTGTGTGAAGTCGCGGTACGTGCTCATCGTCCCTGCGGGGTCTGGAGGGCCGGAGGCGGTGCTCCCGGCGGCGGACGGCGCCCGTCGGACTCGATTCTGCCACTGCTGGGGCGCCGCGGCGGGCGGACCTGTGGGGGGAGCGTGGGTATCGGTCCGGGCTACCGCAGGTCGTCGCTGCCGCGGTGACCGCCGAGACGGGTCGGCCCCGGGGCCCGTTCCAGCTCGTGGCTGAGCTCCTCCAGCTCGCTGCCGCCCGCCATTTGCCGGGTCAGCTCGTCCAGGGTGATGTTCGCCCTGGTGTGGCTGCCGGACATGGCGCCCCGCTTGAGGAGGACGAAACGGTCGCCGACGAGAAACGCGTGGTGCGGGTTGTGCGTGATGAGGACCACGCCGAGACCCGCGTCGCGGGCGGCCGCGACGTACTTGAGGACGACCCCGGACTGCTTGACGCCGAGCGCGGCGGTGGGCTCGTCCAGGACGAGGACCTTGGCGCCGAAGTAGACGGCCCGCGCGATGGCGACGCACTGGCGCTCGCCGCCGGAGAGCGTGCCGATCGGCTGGTCGACGTCGCGCAGGTCGATACCCATGCGCAGCAGCTCGGAACGGGTCGTCTCACGCATCAGCCGCACGTCGAGCCGTTTGAACGGGCCCGCACCGGTGGTCGGCTCGGAGCCGAGGAAGAAGTTGCGCCAGACCGGCATCAGGGGGACGACGGCCAGATCCTGGTAGACCGTGGCGATGCCGCGGTCGAGGGCGTCGCGCGGGTTGGCGAGGGTGGTCTCCTCGCCGTCGATGAGAAAGGTTCCGGCATCGTGCCGGTGCAGCCCCGCGATGATCTTGATCAGGGTGGACTTGCCGGCTCCGTTGTCACCCAGCACGCAGGAGATCTCCCCCGCGTGGACCTCCAGCGAGACGTCCTGGAGTGCCTTGATGTTGCCGTAGAACTTGCTGACGCGGTCCAGCTCGACGAGCGCCCGCCGGGGCGTCTCCTGGTCGGCCGGTGCCTGGGGGGCCGTCACTTCGTCGCCTCCGCGCGCTTGCGTACCCATGCGTTGAGCAGGGTGGCCAGGAGCAGCATGGCTCCGAGGAAGAACTTGAACCAGTCCGGGTTCCACTCCGCGTACACGATGCCCTTGCTGGTCATGCCGAAGATGAAGGCACCGACCGCGGAGCCGATCGCGGAGCCGTAGCCGCCGGTGATCAGACAGCCGCCGATGACGGCCGCGATGATGTAGATCAGTTCGTTGCCGACGCCCTCGCCGGACTGCACCACGTCGTACGAGAACAGCAGATGCTGCCCCGAGACCCAGGCGGCGAAGGCGACCCCGAAGTAGAGCCCGATCTTGGTACGGATCACCGGGACGCCGACCGCGCGGGCCGCGTCGGCCTCGCCGCCGACCGCGAAGATCCAGTTGCCGAAACGGGTGCGGAGCAGGATCCAGGTGGCGATCGCGACGAGCACCGCCCACCACAGGATGGTGACCTTGAACTCGACGCCGCCGATGGTCCACTGCGAGGCGAAGACCTGACGGGCCGAGTCGAAACCCTCCATGTCGCCGATGGTCTTGGTCGACACGGTCCCGCTGATCAGCTTGGTGAAGCCCAGATTGAGGCCGGTCAGCATCAGGAACGTACCGAGCGTGATGATGAAGCTCGGCAGTTTGGTCCGGGTCAGCATGAAGCCGTTGAAGGCCCCGATGGCCAGTGTGACCAGCAGCGACACGAAGACGCCGACCCAGACGTTGGCCGTCATCTGGTAGCTGAACATCGACGAGATCAGCGCGGAGCTGGTGACCAGCACACCGGCGGAGAGGTCGAACTCGCCGCCGATCATCAGCAGCGCCACCGGCGCGGCCATGATTCCGATGGTGGAGGCCGCGTAGAGCACCGTGCCGAGGCTGGAGGCGCGCAGGAAGCTGTCGGCGACGATCGAGAAGAAGATGAAGACGGCCGCGGCGCCGACCACCGAGCCCAGCTCGGGGCGGCCGAGCAGCTTGCGCAGCGGCGAGGTGCGCAGCAGCCGCTCGTCGGCCGCGACCGGGACGGATGGACCGGTCACCGTGCTCATCGGGTGCCCCGCTTCGTGTACTCGGCGAGTTCGGCGGCGTCCTTCGAGGTGATGATCTGCGGGCCGGTGAGAACCGGCCGGCCGCCGCCGAGCACATTGCCGTTGTAGCGGTAGAGCCAGAGCAGGTCCACGGCCTCGTACCCCTGGAGGTAGGGCTGCTGGTCGACCGCGAAGCCGAGAGTCTTGTCCTGGAGGGCGGTGGCGACCTTGGCGTTCAGGTCGAAGGTGTCGATCTCGGCCTTGCTGCCGGCGGTCTCCTTCGCCTTGACGGCGGCGTCCGCGAACGGCGCGCCGAGCGTGACGACCGCGTCGATGTTCTTGTCGGCCTGGAGCTTGGCCTCGATGGACGCCTGGACGTCGGGCATGTTGGTGCCTTCGACGTACAGGTTCTGCATCTGCCCGTCGAAGGTCTTCTTCGCCCCGGCGCAGCGCTGCTCGTGGCCGACGTTGCCCTGCTCGTGCAGGATGCACAGGGCCTTCTTGCGGCCCCGCGCGTTGAGCTCGTCGCCGACCGCCTCACCCGCGATGGACTCGTCCTGGCCGATATGGGTGAGCGCACCGAACCGCTTGGACTCCGCGGAGCCCGAGTTCACCGTGATCACCGGGATACCGGCCTTGGTGGCCTTGGCGACGACGTCCTTCATCGCGTCGGGCTTGGCGAGCGTGACGATCAGCCCGTCGACCTTCTGGTCGATGGCCGCCTGGACGAGCTGGGCCTGCTGCTGTGCCTCGTCGTTGTGCGAGTACAGGAACTTGATGTTGTCCTTGACGGCCGCCTGCTCGGCGCCCCGCTGGACGATGTCCCAGAACGTGTCGCCGTCGCCCGAGTGGGTGACCATGGCGAAGGTCCAGCGGGGCGTGTTCACCGCGGACCGGCCCTCGGCGGCAGCCCGCGCCGCGCGCTCCTCCGCACGCTTGCCGCCCGTGCTGCTGCATCCCGCGAGGGAAGCCCCGAGCACCACCGCAAGCACGGCGCCCATCGCACGTACCCCTGTCCGAACCCTTGCCACGACGCCATGCCCTTCTTGTGCTGCTCGCTGTGCTGCCTGATGGGACCGGGGACGGTTCACGCCCTGCCCGGTCGGCCAAGTATCCCCGAGCCGCCGACGGCTCCGCCCGGCAGGGCGGAGGTCGACGTTCCGGTTGGTGCCCCTCCGGACGGGCGGGGCCCGTTCCCCGTCTGCCCCGTTCCCCGTTCCCCGGGCGGGAGAACGCGATGCCCGCCCCGGCCGCCGTCTCTTTCACACCGCCGCGCACGATGTCCCGCGAGCCACCGCCCTCCCCCGGGTCCGTATCCGTCGCGGGTCCGGGTGACCCCCGTCACCGTACGAGCAACTGGAAGTCGAAGGAATAGCGCGAGGCCCGGTAGATGTGGGAACCGAACTCGACCGCGCGCCCGGTGTCGTCGAAGGTGGCGCGCTCCATCGTCAGCAGCGCGGCCCCCTCGGTCTCGGCGAGTGCGGCCGCCTCCTCCGCGGTGGCGAGCCGGGCGCCGACGGTCTGACGGGCGCTGTGCAGGGTGATGCCGGCGCCGCGCATCATCCGGTAGAGGCCGGTGGTCTCCAGCCGTTCGGTCTCCAGGCCGACGATCCCGAGGGGCAGGTGGTTGCGCAGGAGTGCCAGCGGCTCGTCGTGCGCGTACCGCAGTCGCTCGACGAGGTGCACGTCGGTGCCCTCGGCGACCCCGAGCGCGTCGGCGACCCCGGTACCGGCGGGCTCGACGGTGTTGCGCAGGACGCGGGTCGTGGGGTGCCCGCCCGCCGCCTCCAGGTCGTCGTACAGGCTGCTCAGTTCGAGGGGGCGCCGGACCCGGCTGTGCACGACCTGGGTGCCGACGCCTCGGCGACGGACCATCAGCCCCTTGTCGACCAGTGACTGAATGGCCTGGCGGACGGTGGGGCGGGACAGGCCGAGCCGGGCCGCGAGCTCGATCTCGTTGCCGAGGAGGCTGCCGGGGGCAAGCCGGCCCTGCTCGACGGCCGCTTCCAGCTGCTGGGCCAGCTGGTAGTACAGCGGAACCGGACTGGTGCGGTCCACACCGAGTTCGAGTGCGGCGGGGTCGGTGGTGGGTTTGGGCACGCGTGGAGGGTATCCCTCACGTCAGAACCTCCGATAGTCCGGTCGTCCTGTTGTCCGGACAGCATGAACACCGAACAAGCCTCGCCTTGTCAGGACATATGGTTGACAGCGCAGTCGGTGGGCGGCACGTTGGGTCCATGCGCATCGGACTCATCGGCACCGGCCGGATCGGTTCCTTCCACGCGGGCGTGCTGGCCCGCCATCCCGCGGTCGACACCCTGGTGGTGACGGACACCGACAGGGCACGGGCGGCCGAGGTCGCGGACCGCCTCGGCGCGCGGGCCGCGGACAGCGCCGCCGAGGTGTTCGGCGCGGGCGTGGACGCCGTGGTGATCGCCTCGGCCACCTCGGCGCACGCGGATCTGATCGGGCAGGCCGCACGCGCGGGGCTGCCCGCGTTCTGCGAGAAGCCGATCGCCCTGGACCTGCCGGGGACGCTGGGCGCGCTGCGCGAGGTCGACCGGGCGGGCAGCGTCCTCCAGCTGGGCTTCATGCGCCGATTCGACGCCGGATACGAGGCGGCCCGCACCGCGGTGCGGGCCGGGGCGCTGGGCAGGCTGCACACCGTCCGGGCCATGACCATGGACCCCGCACCGCCGCCCGCCTCCTATCTGCCGCTCTCCGGAGGGCTGTACCGGGACTGCCTGGTCCATGACTTCGACATGCTGCGGTGGGTGACGGGCCGCGAGGTGACCGAGGTGTACGCCACCGGGTCGGACGCCGGACCGGGGATGTTCCGGGCGGCCGGTGACGTCGACACGGCGGCGGCCCTGCTGACCCTCGACGACGGCACGCTGGCCACGGCGACGGCCACCCGCTGCAACGGTGCCGGATACGACGTGCGGATGGAGCTGGCGGGCGAGCTCGGCCAGCTCACGGTCGGCCTGGACGACCGCACTCCGGTCACCTCGGCGGAGCCTCGGGGCCCCGCCGCGCCGCGCCGCCCCTGGCCGGGCTTCCTGGAGCGCTTCGCTCCGGCGTACGCGGCGGAACTGGACGCGTTCGTACGGGTGGTGCGGGGCGAGCTGCCCAATCCGTGCGACGGCCGGGAGGCGTGGTACGCGCTGCTGATCGCGGAGGCGTGCGAGGTGTCCCGACGGGAGCGGCGCCCCGTGGCGATCGCCGAGATCGCCGAGGGGGCGGCCGCCCTGTCCGGGGCTCACGCCGCGGGGTGAATCCGGCCCCGCCCCGCCCCCCGGTGGCCGGGAGCGGGGCGGAGGCGTGTCAGGACGGTGTGGCGGACAGTACGGTCCCCTGGGCGACCGCGCAGAGGGTCCGCGTCCCCTCCTCCCCCGTGGCGAACAGCTCGCAGCGGACCACGGCCTGGCGGCGGCCGGTGTGCACGACTTCGGCACGGGCGACGAGTGTGCGGCCGGTGGCGGGCCGGACGTACTGGATGGAGAAACCGCCGGTCAGCACGGCCGGGCCGAGGGTCGTCCCGGCAGCGAAGGTGATCGAGTTGTCGGCGGCGTAGGCCAGGACCCCGCCGTGCACGAAACCGTTCTGCTGCTGGAGCTCCTGACGGATGTCCACCTCCAGGGTGGCCGCGCCGTCCCCGAAGGCGGTGATCCTGGCCCCGACCAGCCCGCTGAACGGCTGGCTGTCGAGCACCTTCTGCGCCATCTGCAAATCAAGTCCCGTCATGGCAGAGCTTTTTACCTCACCAGCGGACGGGCAGCCCGCGCACCCCACGGATCAGCATGCCGGGGAGCCAGTCCGGCTCCCCGCCGTCCGTGTCCAGTACCAGACCGGGGCACCGCTCCAGCAACGACCGGATCGCGATCCGGCCCTCCATCCGGGCCAGCGGCGCACCCAGGCAGAAGTGGATGCCGTGCCCGAAGGCCAGATGCCCCTGGGCCTCGCGGCGGATGTCGAAGCGGTCCGGTTCCGGGTAGCGGCCGGGGTCGCGGTCGGCACCCGCCAGGGAGACCAGGACCGGCTCGCCCGCGGGAATGACCCGCTGCCCGACCTCGACCGTTTCGCGGGGGAAGCGGAACGTGGCGGTCTCCACCGGTCCGTCATACCGGAGCATCTCCTCGACCGCGCCGTCGATCAGACCGAAGTCCGCACGGAGATCCGCCAGTTGGTCCGGGTGGTCGAGCAACGCCCGTACCCCGTTGGAGATCAGGTTGACCGTGGTCTCGTGCCCGGCGACGAGCAGCAGGAAGGCCATGCCCACGAGCTCGTCGGGCGACAGCCCGTCCCCCTCCTCGTCACGTGCCCTGACCAGCGCGCTCATCAGGTCGTCACCGGGCGAGCACCGCTTGTCCTCGATGAGTTCGCCGAGGTATGCCCCCATGGCGGCCACGGCCTCGCGCTCCTGCTGCGGCGTGGCCGGGGTGACGATGTTGTTCGACAGCCGGCGGAAGGTGTTGCGGTCCAGGTCCGGCACACCGATCAGTTCGCAGATGACGGTCATCGGCAGCGGGAACGCGAGCGCGTCCACGAGATCGGCACGCCCGGCCGGCACCATCGCGTCGAGGAGTTCGTCGGTGATCTGCTGGACGCGCGGGCGCAGTGCCTCGATCCGGCGTGCGGTGAACTCCCGCGTGACGAGCTTGCGCAGCCGGGTGTGGTGGGGTGCGTCGAGCTCCAGCATGTTGGCGAAGATCGGATCGTTCCCCTCGGGCCGGTCCACCAGCCCCTGCCACGCCTTGCCGAACCGCTGGTCGGCAAGGACGGCGCGGCCCTCGTCGTACCCCACCACGAGCCAGATCCGCTCGAATTCGTCGGTACGGACGGTGTGCACGGGACCCGTGGCCCGCAACTTCTCGTAGTACGGATAGGGATTCGCGGTGAAGTCCTTGGCCCCGCGCAGATCGAAATCGACATGGGCACTGGCATCGGACATGGGATCGCCCCTCCCGGTCTGATCGGCTCGATCGCTGGCGATCGACCGGTTCAGCCTAAGCTGCCGGGCCCGCGCCGTCGTCGTCGAGCAGGCCCGCGTCATGCACCAACAGCGCGATCTGGACACGGTTGTTGAAATCGAATTTGGCCAGGATCCGGGACACCTGGGTCTTCACGGTCGCCACGCTGAGATACAGCGTGGCGGCGATCTCGGCGTTGGAACGGCCCTGTCCGACGGCGATCGCGACCTCGCGTTCCCGTTCGGCGAGGGCCGCGATCCGCTGCCGCGCCCGGTCGGCGCGGTCCACCCGGTCGCCTCGGCCGGACCCGGGGCCGGTCCCGGCGGCGCGGGCCATCAGCCGGCGGGTCACCGCGGGCGACAGCACCGGATCACCGGCCGCCACCCGCCGCACCGAGTCGACGATCTGCGCCGGAGGGGTGTCCTTCAGGACAAATCCCGCGGCTCCGGCGCGGATGGCCCGCAGCACCTGTTCGTCGGCGTGGAACGTCGTCAGGACGATGACCTCCGGTGCGTCGGGGCGGGTCCGCAGCACCTCGGTCGCCGTCAGCCCGTCCATGGCCGGCATCCGGATGTCCATCAGCACCACATCGGGGCGGAGCCGGTCGACGAGATCCACGGCCTCGGAGCCGTCGGCCCCCTCCCCCACGATGTCGATGTCGTCGGCGCCGCCGAGCATGAGGGCGAGCCCGGCCCGTACGAGCGGGTCGTCGTCGACGATGAGCAGCCGGACGGGCTGCGCCACGGGATCCATGGGCGTCGGGGTGGTCATGACGACAACCGTAGCCAGGCCCCGGCCCCTGTCGCGCCCCGGTCCGCGGCGGCCGTCGCGGACCGTGTGCCGCTCAGGCCTGCCAAGGCAGCCAGGCCCGGATGCCGAAGCCGCCGTCCGGCTCCGGCCCGTGATCGAGACGGCCCCCGGCCAGGGTGGCGCGTTCCGTGAGGCCGATGAGCCCCTGGCCGGAGCCGGGGACCTGCTCGAACGGTTCGGTGGGCGCCGGATTGCGTACCTCGATGGTGAGCCCGTCACCCGGACCGCCGGCAACGGTGACACCGACCTCGGTGCCGGGTGCGTGTTTACGGGCGTTGGTCAGGCCCTCCTGGGCGATGCGGTAGACCGTGCGGCCGGTGGCGGCGGGGGCCGCGGCGGGGTCGGTGACGCGGCTGTCGAGGGTGACCTTCATGCCGGCCAGCCGGGACTCGGCGATCAGGGAGTCCAGGGTGGCGAGGGTGGGCTGCGGCCGGTCGTCGTCGCTCTCCCCCGGGCTGCGCAGGACTCCGATGATCTCCCGGAGGTCCTGGAGCGCCTCGTGCGCGCTGTCCCGGATGACCCCGGCGGCCCGCGCCACCTCGGCCGGGGGTGCGTCGGGGCGGAACTCGAGGGCACCGGCATGGACGCTGAGGAGGGTCAGCCGGTGGGCGAGCACATCGTGCATCTCCCGGGCGATGGCTTCGCGGGCCAGCCGCTGCGCCTGCTCGGCGCGGAGCTCCGCCTCGGTCTCGGCGCGGCGGGCCCGCTCGCGCAGCGTGACGACGAGCTGGCGTCTGGACCGTACGACCATGCCCCAGCTGAGCACCAGCAGGGACAGCAGCACACCGACGATCGTGGACGCGGTGAACGAGGTGCCCGGGTCGGGACGCAGATACGGCTGTACGGGGGCCGTGATCAGAGCGAGTGCCCCGATGACCGCCACGGGGCGGAACGGCCGGTGCACGGCCACGCTGAACAGGGCCACGAGCAGGGCGCCCGCGGCGACCGGTTCGACGCCGGAGATCAGGATCAGGCCCACCGCGAGGCCGACCGGCCACCGCCGCCGCACCCACAGGGCGCAGCAGGCAGCGGCCCCGATCAGGCAGTCGACGAAGACGACGCCGTCCGGGGTGGTGTGGTCGGCGTCGATGGCCGCCGCCGCGAGCAGGCCGATGCCGGCGGCGCAGAGGAAGGCGGTGATGTCGACGATCCAGTCCCGCACGGTGCGGCGTGAGCGGCCGTCCTGGTCACCGGGCAGCTCCGGGTCGGCCATCGCCGAGGGCAGCAGCCAGGGGTACTCCGTACGCGTCATACGACAAAACTACCCAGGTCAGGCACCGGTTCCGACGCTCCCGGGCACAGCGGGACACCAAAGTCACCGAACGCGAGACTTTCGGCGCGGTGCGGCAGTCCGGTGGGCGACGCGGCGGGCGGACGGGAGCCGGGAGGCTCCCGCCATGAAGAAGATCTGCGCGTCGGTCGGCTTTCTCGTCTTGGCCCAGGGGGTCGCCGGACTCATCAGCGAATGGACGGGATGGTTCTGGTTCTGGGCGCTGGTGCGGCGGCTGGACCTCGTCGGTCCTTACGCAACCTTCGTGAACATCGTGCCGGCCGTGGCGGGTGCGGCGGTGATGGTGGCGGCCGACCGGCTCAAGGAGTAGCGGGGTTCACCGCCCGGCGCCCCCAGCCGGTGCCCACCAGGACCAGCAAAGCGCCCACCGCGCCGAGGACGCCGAGCCGCTCCCCGCCGATCGCGATGCCCACGGCGGCGGCCCACAGCGGTTCCGTACCGAGCAGCAGACTGACCCGGGACGGCGAGGTGCGGCGCACCGACCACATCTGCACGAAGAAGGCGAAGAGCGTGCAGAAGACGGAGAGGAAGAGCAGCCCGCCCCATTCCCGGACCCCGAAGCCCGCGGCCACCGTCCACGGCGCCTCCCCCGTGCCGGGCGCGGCCGCGAGCACGGCGAAGACGGCGACGGCGCTGCCGAGCTGGACCGTGGTCAGCGACAGCGAGTCCGCCCCCTGCACCGACTTGATGCGGGCCATGAGCAGCACGTGCACGGTACGGGCGAGGGCGGCCACGAGCATCAGCAGGTCGCCCACCGACGGGCTGGTGAATCCGCCGCCCTGGGTCAGCAGCGCCACACCGGCCACCGAGAGCCCGGCGGCGCCGAGAAAGGCCCTGGGCGGCCGGACACGGGTCACGGCGGCCTCGGCGAGCGGGGTGAAGATCATCGTGAGGCTGATGATGAGCCCGGCGTTGGTGGCCGAGGTGTGCACGACTCCGTATGTCTCCACCAGGAAGATCCCGCTGAGGACCAGGCCCAGCAGACCCGCTCCCCGCCACTGCGCCGCGCTCAGTGCCCGCAGGCCGCGCCGGCCGGCCACGGCCAGCACGGGCAGCACGACGACGAAGCGCAGCACGAGGACGGCGACGACGGTCTGGACGGTCGTGATGCCCTTGGCCGCGAGGTAGCTGGACCCCCAGACGACCGCCACGAGCAGTACGGGCAGATCGGTGAGCCAGGCACGGCGCGGCGGAGCGAGAGAGGGCACGGCGATCGAGGACACCTGGCTGGTTCTCCTGGTTCTCCACAACGGGAAGGGGGCGCGCGTCATGGGGAGACCTCGACGGCTCACACGCGGAGCGCTCACCGTACCGGGCCGCGCCCTACGGCAGGAACACCTGTCTCACCAGCGGGAGTTCCGCTGCGTCGAACCGGCTTCCGCGCACGCGGAGGAGGGGAGATCGCCGTCCGGGGAAGCGGGGTGGAGGCGGACGGCCGCGTCACCTCCGGAAGTGACCTCGGGCCGCGGCCGGCTCCGGAGGTGACCGGGCGCCGTCGGTCCGGCCGACGGCGGCGCGCGCCCCACCTGGATGTCCGTTTCCCGCCGGTGCATGTACGACACAAGGACTTTCCTTGTCCCTGTCGAACCAATGACCCGAGCACAAGGAACCCATCATGACCAGCACCGACAGCAGCACGACCAGGACCGCACTCGTCACCGGAGGCAGCCGGGGCATCGGTGCCGCGACCGCCCTGAGACTGGCCCGGGACGGCGCCGACGTGGCGCTGACGTACGTGCGGGACGAGGACGGCGCGCGGGCGGTCGTCAAGGAGATCCAGTCGTACGGCCGTCGCGGCATCGCCCTGCGAGCCGACTCGGCGGACCCGGATGCCGCCCCGGCGGCCGTGCACCGTACCGCCGAGGAGTTCGGCCGGCTCGACATCCTGGTCAACAACGCGGGCATCGGCGTACTCGGCCCCATCGGCAGCCTCACCCCCGCCGACGCTGACCGGGTACTGGCGGTCAACGTACGGGCGGTATTCCTGGCCTGCCGCGCCGCGGCGGGGCTGATGGAGAGCGGTGGCCGCATCATCTCCGTCGGCACGGCCCTGAGCCGGTACACGGGCGGTCCAGGCTCCACCCTCTACACGATGAGCAAGGCGGCGCTGGCCGGTCTGACCAAGCCGCTCGCCCGTGAACTCGGCCCGCGCGGCATCACGGTCAACCTGGTCCAGCCCGGCCCGGTCGACACGGACCTCAACCCGGCCGACGGCCCGATGGCCGCCGGGCAGCTCGCGGCGACCGCGCTGGACCGGTTCGGCACGGCGGACGAAGTGGCCTCACTGATCGCCTACTTGGCCGGCGCCGAAGCGGCGTACATCACGGGTACGGAGGTGACGGTGGACGGGGGCCACGCGGCCTGACCGGCCGCGTGACGGGGGCATTCCGGCCGGCACGCATGGCCCCGGCCGGATCCCGGGGCCATGCGTGCCACCGGGGAACCCGGGGGTCGGGCCCGTCGGCGTCCGTCCCGTCGGTGGGTCCGTGCCGGGCGACGCGGACGCGCCGACGCGCGGATCACCGCGAGCGCGGGGTGAGCTCCGTCATCCGGGACCAACCCTCGCCCGGCACCTCGACGTTGATGATCTCCGGGGTCGTGGAGACGAGATCCGCCATCCGGTCCATCGCCGCGGCGAAGTGCTGCGACGTCACATGGGCCTGACCGGCCTCGGGGGAGGCGAACGCCTCCAGCAGGACGAACTCGTCCGGGTTCTCGACACTGTAGGACCATTCGAAGAACAGATTGCCGGGCTCCTTCCGGGTGGCGAGGGTGAAGTCCTCGACGGCCGGGAGCCAGTTGTCGCGGTCGGCGCTGTGGACGGTGAACTTGACGGCGATGAAGATCATGCGATCAGAGTCCCACAAGCCCCGAACGCGGACATGTCGGGCACACCGGGACGGGGCCGGCCGGACCGGAACGCGCCCCGGTCCGGCCTCGATCCGCCGGGTGGGTGCTGGGGTCTTTCGTTGGGATCAGGCCGGCGTGATCCCAACGAGAGGCCCTAACCGCCGAGCTCGCGGTGGCGCGCGGCCAGTCGCGCGGCCCCCTCCTCGGTCGGTGATCCGAAGAGCCGCAGCCGGGAGATGCCGCCGTCCGGGAAGATGTCGATCCGGATGTGCGTGGCCCGCACCGCCTCGGGCAGAACGAAACGGTGGTTCGTGTCGGGCTGGAGCCGGGTCCGGGGCAGCACCTCGGTCCAGTCGCCGCTCTCCCCGTCGCGGGCGGAAAGGCTTGCCCAGCCCGCCGAGTTGCCCTTCAGATACGCGGTGTCGATCTCGACGGCGCGGATCTCCGCCTGCTCGACGAGGCGGTAGCGGATCCAGTCGTTGCCCCGGTCGCGCCGTCGGCGGGTCTCCCAGCCGTCGTCCATCTTGCGGGACCTGCCCGGCTGGATGGTGTTGGTGGCCGGCGAGTAGAACCGGTCGGAGGCGTCCTCGACCGTGCCACCGTTCTCCAGGGCGACCAGATCGAAGGTGCCGAGGGCGGCCAGCCAGCCGGGGTCGGGGGTGACCTCGCCGTACACCCGCAGTCGGGCTATCCCGCCGTCGGGGTGCTGATTGACCCGCAGGTGGGTGACGCGCTGCTCGCCCGCGACGACGAAGCCATTGGCGGCGTGTCCGCCGACGGCCGTACGCGGTACGAGCGTTGTCCACTTCACCTCGGGGGCGAGGAGGTCTTCGGGTGACGGGGAGCCGGGGACGCAGGCCGCCTCGACGGAGACCGCCTGCGGGTAGTTGCCGCGGAAGTGGGCCGTGTCGACGACGATGCCGCGTACGACTCCGGGCGCGCCGAGCCGTACCAGCGCCCAGTCGTGGTCCGCGTCCGCGGGGTGCGGCCGGTCGGCGCCCGCACCGCGCCGTCGGCGGGTCTCCCAGCCGTCCATGATCTTGCCCTTGTGGCCGAAGCGCTCGGGGTCGAACTCCGCGGGCTCCGGCTTCAGCAGGTTCTCGCGCTCGGCGAAGAACTCGTCGTTGGCGGCGATGACCCCCGCGCCGAGCCTCCGGTCGGCGAGGTCGACGAGGCCGGTGAAGGGGAAGACGGCCGTGCGGTAGTCGGCGTAGGGGTCACCGCCGCCGTACGGGTTCGCGTCGCCGGTGAAGCGGGCTGTCGCCGTCATGGTCAGTGCTCCCTTTCGAGGAGGCGCCCGGTGGGTTCGGCGACGCTGCCGTCGGCCGCGATCCGTACACCGCGCAGCCAGGTCGACTTCACGACGCCGTGCAGGATCTTGCCCGCGTAGGCGGTGACCTGGTTGCGGTGGAAGAGCTCTGCGGGGTCGACGGTGAAGGTCTCGTCGGGAGCGAGGACCGCGAAGTCGGCGTCCCGGCCGGCCTCGATGGCGCCCTTGCGGGTCAGCCCGGCCAGCTCCGCGGGGGCGGCCGACATCCAGCGGACGACGTCGTCGAGCGAGTGGCCGCGCCTGCGGGCCTCGGTCCAGATGGCGGGAAGGCCCAGCTGGAGGGAGGAGATTCCGCCCCAGGCGGAGGCGAAGTCCGGCGTCTTGAGGTCGGTGGTGCATGGCGAGTGGTCGGAGACGATGCAGTCGATCGTCCCGTCGGCCAGCCCCTGCCACAGCGTGTCCTGGTTGGCGGCCTCCCGGATCGGCGGGCAGCACTTGAACTCCGTCGCGCCGTCCGGGACCTCCTCGGCGGTGAGGGTGAGGAAGTGCGGGCAGGACTCGACGGTGACCCGTACGCCCTCGCGCTTGGCGGCGGCGATCAGCGGCAGGGCGTCGCTGGAGGACAGATGCAGCACATGGACCCGGGCGTTCAGTCGCCTGGCGTGTGCGATGAGTCCCTCGATCGCGGTGTTCTCGGCGTCACGGGGCCGGGAGGCGAGGAAGTCGGCGTACGCGGGCCCGCTGCGCTGCGGGGCGGACGCCAGATGGCGCGGGTCCTCGGCGTGCACGATCAACAGCCCGCCGAAGCCGGCTATCTCGGCCATGGACCGGGCCAGCTGCTCCTGATCGAGCTCCGGGAACTCGTCGACGCCGGAGGGCGAGAGGAAGCACTTGAAACCGAAGACCCCGGCCTCGTACAGCGGTCGCAGGTCCTTGACGTTGGACGGGATCGCACCGCCCCAGAATCCGGTGTCGATGTGCGCCTTGGGGGCCGCCACCTGCTGCTTGGTGCGCAGGTGGTCGACGGTGGTGGTCGGCGGGAGGGAGTTGAGCGGCATGTCGAGCAGAGTGGTGATGCCGCCTGCCGCCGCCGCGCGGGTGGCGGTGTAGAAGCCTTCCCACTCGGTGCGGCCGGGGTCGTTCACATGGACATGGGTGTCGACGAGTCCGGGCAGCAGGACGTCGTCGCCGAAGTCCTCCAGCCGGGCGCCGGCCGGCACCTCGCCGTCGTACGGCAGGACCGCGTCGATTCTCCCGTCGGCGACGGCGACCGCTGCGGGGCGCGTCCCGTCCGGGGTGACGACACGCGTCGAGCGCAGTACCAGATTCACGTCCGCACCGGACACCCGTGCTCCCTCATTTCGGACTTTCGACCACTACGAATTCAACGAACTGTTGAAGGAGTCTTCACTCGGGATTCGGACCCGTCAAGACCCCACTCTCCTCGTGGGACGACCGGTGGACCACCCGCACCCACAACTGGAGATTTCCACAAAGTAAAAGACCTATTCCGGAGAGCGGAACGTAACATGGAACCAGTGCGGCACCGCAGAACCGTCCCCCGGACTGCAGACACCAGGACAAACGGGCTCTGACCGGCCAGGACGCCGCACCCGGAGCAGTGGGCCGATCGGGAACCGCCCGGTAGGCTGCGGGGTGCCTCGCCGGGCGGGGCACCCGCACTTCCGCCTCGAAAGGACCGTTGACGTGCCGCCGTCCCACGCCAGCACATCCGACTCCAAGCCCGCCGCTTCGAGCGGTGGTGTGCAGTCCCTTGAGCGCGCATTCGATCTGCTGGAACGGATGGCGGACGCCGGGGGCGAGGTCGGGCTCAGTGAACTCGCCGCGAGCAGCGGGCTCCCGCTGCCGACCATTCACCGTCTGATGCGCACGCTGGTGATCTGCGGATACGTACGCCAGCAGCCGAACCGCCGCTATGCGCTCGGCCCGCGCCTGATCCGGCTCGGCGAGTCCGCGTCGCGGCTGCTCGGCACCTGGGCCCGCCCGTATCTCGCGCGCCTGGTCGAGGAGACCGGCGAGACCGCGAACATGGCGCTGCTCGACGGCGACGAGATCGTGTACGTGGCACAGGTGCCGTCCAAGCACTCGATGCGCATGTTCACCGAGGTGGGCCGACGGGTGCTCCCCCACTCCACGGGGGTCGGCAAGGCGCTGCTCGCGCACACACCGCCGGAGGAGGTACGCGCGCTGCTGGCCCGTACCGGCATGCCGGCCGCCACCGAGAAGACGATCACCACTCCGGACGGCTTCCTCGAAGCGCTGGAACAGGTCCGCAGGGCCGGTTACGCGGTGGACGACAACGAGCAGGAGGTCGGTGTGCGCTGCCTGGCGGTCTCGGTGCCCGACTCCCCCACGTCCGCCGCGATTTCGATCTCGGGTCCGGCCGGCCGGGTGACGGAGGCGGCCACGGAGCGGATCGTGCCGATTCTGCAGCAGGCCGCGAAGGAGCTGTCCGACGCGCTGGCCAGCAGCGGTACCACGGGCTGAGAAACCGGGGGCCGATACGTGTGGAGGGGCGGCCGGGCCGCCCCTCCACACGTGTCTCAGGCCGGTGTGGGCACCGTCAGACGGCCGTCGTCCATCGTGACGGCGCGGTCCGTCCGGTCCAGATGGGCCCGGTCGTGCGTGACCATCACCGTCGCCGTCGACCGCTGCCGGGTCAGCGTGACCAGCAGTTCGAGCACGGCGGCCCCCCGCTCGTGATCGAGCGCGCTGGTCGGTTCGTCGACGAGCAGCACCGCCGGCTCGTTCATCAGGGCCCGGGCGATGTTGATCCGTTGACGCTGCCCGCCCGAGAGCTGATGGGGCCTGCGGTCGGCCTTGTCCGCGAGGCCGACCGCGTCCAGCAGTTCCAGCGCCCGGCCGCGGGCTCCGCGCGCGGCCCCGCCCGACAGATGGGTCATCACCTGGAGCTGTTCGGCCGCGGTGAGGGACGGCAGCAGATTGGGCTGCTGGAAGACGATGCCGACGCTTTCGCGGCGCAGCGCCGCCTTTTCCGCGCGGCCGAGGCCCGCGGTGTCCGTACCGGCGACGACGACCCGCCCCTCGTCCGGTGTGACCAGGGTCGCCGCCACCGCGAGAAGGCTGGACTTGCCGGAGCCCGACGGTCCGACGACCGCGGTGAGCGAACCGGCGGGCACGTCCAGCGAGACCCGGTCCAGGGCGGTGAGCCGGCCGTCGCCGTCGGGGTAGGTGAGGGTGACATCGGCGAGGGTCAGGGTCATCGGGCACTCCCGAGTGCGGTGAGCGGGTCGACGGCGGTGATCCGCCGGATGGACAGCGCCGCCCCGACGGCACCGAGGATGATCATGACGGCGGCCGGAACGAGGACGGTCGCCGCGTCGAGGACGAACGGCACGGCACCGCCGCTGACCACCGCGCCGATGCCGGAGGCGAGCGCGGTGCCCACTCCGGTACCGATGGCGAGCATCACCACGGCCTGCCCGAGCGCGTCGCGCAGCAGATACGGGGTGGAGGCGCCGAGCGCCTTGAGGACGGCGACATCACCGCTGCGCTGGATCGTCCAGACCGTGAAGAAGGCGCCGATGACCAGGGCCGAGATGGCGAAGAGGAAGCCGCGCATCAGCTGGAGCGAGCCGTTCTCGGCCTGATAGGAGCCGATCGCGGTGAGGGAGTCCCCGAGGGAGAGCGTGCTGGTGCCCGCCGCCTTGTCGCCCGCGGCGAGGTCGGCGCCGCCGGTGGTGGTCAGGGCGATCACCGTGGCGTGCGGGGCGCGGCCTGCGCCGTCGGTCCCGAAGCGCTGCCAGTCGTGGAGCGAGGTCCACACCACCGGTGTATGGCTGTACGAGGCGTCCGTCGCGACCGCGGCGACGGTGACTTCGGTGCCGCCGAGGCGCAGCCGGTCTCCGGCCCCGGCATCCAGGTCGTCCGCGGCCCCTCGGGACAGCACCACCTTCCCCGTGCCGACGGACGCGGCACCCTCGGGCGCCAGTCCCGCGCCCGGCTCGATGCCGAACGCCGAGACGGCGGCCGTGCGCTTGCCCTCGACGGCGGCGGCGTTGAGGGTGCGGATGCCGAGCGGCTCCGCGTCGCTCACACCGGGCCGCTCCGCCCAGCTCCGCCAGGCACTCTCCTCGACGGTCGAATCGGTGAAGGACACCGTCTGGCCGTCGGGCGGGGCGGCGAACGCGAGGTGGTCGGCGTTCAGCCCCGTGACGGCCGAGGTGTTCTCCCTGGCCAGACCGGCCGTGAGACCGGACAACAGGCCCACGAGCAGCGTGATCAGGACCACGACCGTGCCCATGAGCGCGAACCGGCCCTTGGCGAACCGGAGATCTCTCCATGCGACGAACATGCTTCCAGCCTGGGGCGCCGACCCTCCGGAAACATCGCGCGGCGGTGGGGCTCGACATCAAACTTTCGATTGACCGGGCGCGGGCACCGCCCGTCTACGCTGGAGGAATCATGGATTCCCGTGCCCACCCCCCGGTCACCGCCGCGCTGCGGCTCTGTCTGCACGCCCTGCTGGTGGGACTGCTCGCTCTCGCGGCGGTACGGGCCGTCGGTGAGGGGACGCCGCACGCCACCGCCGTCGTCGTGGTCACCTGCGTGATGGCCGCCGGGTACGCGGCGGGCGCGCTCGCTCCCGTCGTGCGGCCGCACAGCCGCGCGGCCGCCCTGTGGCTGGGGCTGTTGTGCGCCCTGTGGCTGGTGCTGCTCGTGCTGTCGCCCGACGCCCTGTGGGTGGCCTTCCCGCTCTACTTCCTGCAGCTGCATCTGCTGCCGACGCGCTGGGCCCTGCCGACCGTCGCGGTCACCGCTGTCGCGGCCATCGCGAGCTTCGTGCTGCACGGCCAGCCCGTCAACCCCGGCACCTTCATCGGTCCGCTGCTCGGTGCGGCGGTCGCGGTCGCCACGGTTCTCGGGTACGAAGCGCTGTTCCGGGAGAGCGAACGGCGCCGCGAACTCATCGAGGAGCTGATGTCGACCAGGGCGGAGCTGGCCGAGGCGGAACGCACGGCGGGCACGCTCGCCGAGCGTGAGCGGCTGGCCCGTGAGATCCACGACACCCTGGCGCAGGGCCTGTCCAGCATCCAGCTGCTGCTGCGTGCCGCCGAACGCACCCTGTCCGCCGACGCTCCCGCCACCGCGCACGTCCGCCGGGCCCGGGAGGCCGCACAGGAGAATCTCGCCGAGGCCCGCCGCTTCGTCCGTGCCCTGTCACCGCCCGACCTGGAGAACGGCTCTCTGTCAGCCGCCCTGGAACGGCTCTCCTCCCGCACGACGGCCCCCGGCCTCGTGGTGCAGTTCGCGGTCAGCGGCAGCCCGGTGGAGCTGCCGACCCCGTACGAGGTGGCGCTGCTGCGCACCGCCCAGTCCGCGCTGGCCAACACGGTGCGGCACGCCGGGGCGCGGCGCGCGGAGATCACTCTCAGCTTCATGGACACCTCGGTGTCGCTGGACGTCGTCGACGACGGCCGCGGGTTCGCCCCCGGGAGCGGGCCGGTCGCCACGGACACCGACACCGGTGGCTTCGGCCTGCCCGCGATGCGTTCACGGGCCCGTTCGCTGGGCGGCACGCTCAGTGTCGAGTCGGCGCCCGGTCAGGGCACGGCCGTCGCCCTGACCCTTCCGCTCCCGCTGCCCGACGGCCGGCCAGGACAGGACGCCGCATGACCGACCCCATCAGGCTGCTGCTCGCCGACGACCACCCGGTGGTACGGGCGGGGCTGCGGGCCGTGCTCGACGCCGAACCCGACTTCCAGGTGGTCGCCGAGGCGGCCACCGCCGAGCGGGCCGTCGCGCTCGCCGCGACCGGCGGGTTCGATGTCGTCCTCATGGATCTGCAGTTCGGCACGGGCATGCACGGCTCCCGCGCCACCGCGGCCATCACGGCGGAAGAGGGCGCGCCCAGGGTGCTGATCCTCACCACGTACGACTCGGACGCGGACATCCTTGCCGCGGTCGAGGCGGGCGCCACCGGCTATCTGCTGAAGGACGCCCCGCCGGAGGAGCTGGCGGCGGCGGTACGCACGGCCGCGGGCGGCCGGTCGGCGCTCGCCCCGGCCGTCGCCCACCGTCTGATGGACCGCATGCGGACCCCGGCGCAGGCCCTGACCAAGCGGGAACTGGAAGTCCTGCAACTGGTCGGCGAGGGCCTGTCGAACCTGCAGATCAGCAAGAAGCTCTTTCTCAGCCAGGCGACGGTGAAGTCCCACCTGGTGCACATCTACGCCAAGCTGGGCGTCGACTCCCGGACCTCGGCGGTGGCGGCGGCGACGGCCCGTCGGCTGATCCGCCGCTGATCCGCCGCTCGCCCCGCCCGTCAGCCGCGCGGCGGCTCGCCGAAGAGATCCACGGCGACCCGTACGTCCCGGAGCGCGGAGGCCAGTGCGCTGACCGAGCCGATCGCCCCCGCGATCAGCAGCAGCGAACGGCGCAGGCGCGGAATCTCGGGTGCGCCGCTGGTCGCCATCTCGTCCAGCGCGGCCAACTCGTCCTCGGCGATCCCCCGGTCCGGGAACTCCGCGGGGTGCCCCGCGAGCTCACGGCGGAGTCGGGAGACGGCCGTACGCAGCTCCGTCACCCTCGGATCCTCACCACTGCTGGTCACTCGCGTCTGCCCCACGCTTCGCAACAAAGCACTCCCCCTCGCACATCTTTGTGCCAGTGTTCCGACCGGTTCCCGGACCGTGGTCAAGTGTCCGGAGATGCCCGCAAGTTAACGCCATGAAAGGTGTCGAGCGCCACTCCGCGGAGGGAAATCAGAGGGTCCCGTACGAGTGATGCGCGGATCGTTCCGTGGACGTCACCGCCCGGCCGTACGCCCGCTCCCGCCGGTTCCCGCTTGCGCGAACGGGGCGTGTCTGAGGTATCCAGTCCGCATGACTCGAACAACACAGGCACCGGAGGTCGCCGGGCTGCTGCTCGCCGCGGGCGGCGGGCGGCGGCTCGGCGGGCAGCCGAAGGCACTGCTCGAACACCGCGGCCGGCCGCTGGTGGAGCACGCGGTACGCATGCTGCGGGAGGGCGGCTGCCACCGCGTCCACGTGGTCCTGGGAGCCGCGGCCGAGGAGGTGGCGGCACGTGCCGACCTCGTCGGCTGCACGGTGACCGTCAACCCCGAGTGGACCGAGGGCATGGGCTCTTCGCTGCGGGCGGGACTGGGGGCGCTCTCCGGTACGGGGGCGGACGCGGCGCTCGTCCTCCTGGTCGACCAGCCCGGCATCGGCGCGGACGCGGTGGCGCGGGTGCGATCGGCGTACCGCTCCCGGACGAGTCTGGTGGCCGCCTCGTACGACGGGGAACGCGGCCATCCGGTGCTCTTCGGCGCGGACCGGTGGTCGGACATCGCGGCGGGAGCGGTGGGCGACCAGGGCGCTCGGGCGTATCTGCGGGCGCACCGCGATGCGATCACGCTCGTCGAGTGTTCCGATGTGGCTCAGGCGTACGACATCGACACGGTGGAGGACCTGAAGCACCTTGAGTGAACGGGCTGGCACGCTGCGCCAGCATCACCCCATTTCTGTCGACCCGGAGAATCTCGACATCAACAAACCATTGAACTTCCACCATGAGGAAACTACTATCCACTGGCCAGAAGCCCTTTGCACCTCAGACGGCGCCCACGGCCGTATCTCGGAGCCCTGGCACGCCGTGCCATTTCAGGCGACCCGGCGGCTGTGAGACGCCGCCCGCACCGCCCGCTGAAGGAGTGACAGCTCATGTCCGCACCAGCGCCGTCCCCGCTGGCCATCGTCGATGCCGAGCCCCTGCCCCGGCAGGAGGAGGTCCTGACCGACGCGGCCCTCGCGTTCGTGGCCGAGCTGCACCGGCAGTTCACGCCCCGCCGTGACGAACTGCTCGCCCGCCGTGCCGAGCGCCGCGCCGAGATCGCCCGCACGTCCACGCTGGACTTCCTGCCCGAGACGGCAGCGATCCGCGCGGACGACTCCTGGAAGGTCGCGCCGGCCCCGGCCGCGCTCAACGACCGCCGGGTGGAGATCACCGGTCCGACCGACCGCAAGATGACCATCAACGCCCTGAACTCGGGCGCCAGGGTCTGGCTCGCCGACTTCGAGGACGCGTCCGCCCCCACGTGGGAGAACGTGATCCTCGGCCAGCTCAATCTGATCGACGCCTACACCCGGAACATCGACTTCACCGACCCCAGGTCCGGCAAGTCGTACGCCCTCAAGCCCGCCGACGAGCTCGCGACGGTCGTCACCCGCCCCCGCGGCTGGCACCTGAACGAGCGTCACCTCCAGTTCGACGGCACTCCGGTGCCGGGCGCGCTGGTCGACTTCGGCCTCTACTTCTTCCACAACGCCCAGCGCCTCATCGACCTCGGCAAGGGCCCTTACTTCTACCTGCCCAAGACGGAGTCGCACCTGGAGGCCCGCCTCTGGAACGACATCTTCGTCTTCGCCCAGGACCGCCTCGGCATCCCGCGGGGCACGGTCCGCGCGACCGTCCTCATCGAGACGATCACCGCCGCGTACGAGATGGAGGAGATCCTCTACGAGCTCCGTGACCACGCCTCCGGGCTGAACGCGGGCCGTTGGGACTACCTCTTCTCCATCGTCAAGAACTTCCGTGACGGCGGCGCCAAGTTCGTCCTCCCGGACCGCAACGCGGTGACGATGACGGCGCCGTTCATGCGCGCGTACACCGAACTCCTCGTCCGCACCTGCCACAAGCGCGGCGCGCACGCCATCGGCGGCATGGCGGCCTTCATCCCGTCCCGCCGCGACGCCGAGGTCAACAAGGTCGCCTTCGAGAAGGTCAAGGCCGACAAGGACCGCGAGGCCCACGACGGCTTCGACGGCTCCTGGGTCGCCCACCCGGACCTGGTCCCGATCGCCATGGCCTCCTTCGACGCGGTCCTCGGCGAGAAGCCGAACCAGAAGGAACGCCTGCGCGAGGACGTCTCGGTGGCCGCGGGCGACCTGATCGCCATCGACACCCTGGACGCGACGCCCACGTACGACGGCCTGCGCAACGCCGTCGCGGTCGGCATCCGCTACATCGAGGCCTGGCTGCGCGGCATGGGCGCGGTCGCCATCTTCAATCTGATGGAGGACGCGGCCACCGCGGAGATCTCGCGCTCGCAGATCTGGCAGTGGATCAACGCGGACGTGGTCTTCGAGAACGGCGAGCACGCCACGGCGGACCTGGCCCGCACGGTCGCCGCCGAGGAACTCGCCGCGATCCGTGCCGAGCTCGGCGACGAGGCCTTCACGTCGGGCAAGTGGCAGCAGGCCCACGACCTCCTGCTCCAGGTCTCCCTGGACCAGGACTACGCGGACTTCCTGACACTGCCCGCGTACGAGCAGCTGGCCTGAGTCCCGCTCCGGCCCGCCGACGAGCTCCGCCCCCGGTATCGCACAGCACCGGGGGCGGAGGTGCGCCCACCATCGACGCAGGCCGGCCGGGAGCCGGCTGCCGCGCGAGGTCGGGCGCGGTCGGGGCGGGTGTCAGGCGGTCGCCGCGTCCCTGTCCGCCTTGACCGCCGACTCGTCCAGCGACTTGAGAACGGCGCCGGGGTCGCCGCCCTTCAGCACGGCCTGGCCCACATCGGTGCGTATCACGCCCCTGACGGCCGGCCAGGACTGCATGTTCACCGGCGCGAACTGCGCGTCCGCCAGCTGATCGATGAACGGCCACAACGGTCGCCCGGCGGACCTCGCGCGCGCCGCGTCGGACGCGGAGTACGTCACGGGAAGCGCGGACTGACCGCCCTCGTAGGTCAAGGCGGACTTCCCGCTGTAGAGGAAGGCGAGGAACGCGCCGCACTCCTTGCGGTGGCCGCCGCGCTTGAACGCCATCAGCCAGTCGCTGAGCCCCAGCGGCGCGGCGGCTCCGCCGTTCTTCTTGGGGAACGCGGCATGCGCGTAGGGGACCTTGGCCTGATCCGCCGCACCCATCAGCACGGGGTGGGCGATCAGCATCCCGATCTCGCCCTGCAGGAACTGTGCGTACGCGGCCGTCCTGTTGAGCTCCGCAGGGGCGGGGCCCGCCAGCCCTCCGGCGACGAGCTCGTCGCGCAGCCAGGTCAGGGCCTCGATGTTGGCCGAGGTCTCGAATTCGTACCCCGCGAGGTCCCCCGTATAGCCGCCTCCGGCCGCCAGCAACCAGGACAGGGCCTCGTCGTCGGCCGCCTCGGGGCCGAACTGGAGCCCGTACGGTGTCTTCACGCCGATCCCCTTCAGGGCCTCGGCAGCCGCTCGCAGCCCGTCCCACGACGTGGGGGCGCCACCGACGCCGGCCCGCCGGAAGAGCTTCTTGTTGTAGAAGAGCCGGGGCGTGCTGGCCAGGAAGGGGACCCCGTACGAGGCGTTGTCGACCGTGCCCACGTCCGTGAAGGACTGGATGAAGTCGGCCTGAGTGGCGATGTCGAGCAGCTGGGACATGTCGTACAGCCGGCCGTCCTCGGCATAGGGCGCGAAGACGTTCGACTGCGCGATGTCGGGCGCCCGGCCCTCCTCGACCCGCCGGGCGAGCGTCCTGTCGATCTTGCTGTACGGGACCCGCTCCAGGTTGATCCTGATACCGGCGTGCTGCTTCTCGAACGCGGAGACGGCGTTGTCCCACTGGTCGCCGAGCGAGGCGCCCACGCTCTTGTCGTAACTGGCCACGAGGACATCGAGTTTCACGTCCCGGTCTGCGGCGCATCCGGTGAGCCCGAACGCGGCCGTGGTGCCGGCGAGGCCGGCCGTCTGGAGAAGGAACTGCCGCCGACGCACCGCTCTTGCCACCCCTTGTTCGTACCGCACCTATCATTGGTGGCAGATTCTGCCACACGGGCATATTGCGCCTTTCTGAAGAGGTGTCTTGAGGGCATAACCTGATCCGTATGCAAGGTGGCTCTCTGACGGAACGGCGCAAGGCCGCGACCCGACTGGACATCGCCCGTACGGCGGCGGCGCTCTTCGTGGAACACGGCCTGCGAACCACGCGCGCCGAGGACATCGCACGTGCCGCGGGCGTCGCCCCACGCACCTTCTACCGCTACTTCGCGACCAAGGAGGAGGCCATCACCCCCCTGCTCACCACCGGGGCCTGGCAGTGGGTGGAGGCGGTGCGGGACGCTCCGGGCGCCCTGTCCGTGCCCGATGCGCTGCGGCGCGCGGCAGCCCGCACACTGACTCCGGACCCGGACGACGCGGCGGCCTCGGAGTCCTTGGACTGGGTGCGGTCCCTCCTGAGGATGGCGGTGGACAGCCCCGCCCTCCAGTCGGTCTGGAACGACGCGTGCCGCGACTCGGAGGTCACCCTGGCAGCGGTGCTCACCGCGCGTGCCGGACTCCCGGACGGAGCGGACCTGCTGGACATCCGGCTGACGGCCGGGGTCGCCGGCGCGGCGGTCCGGGTGGCGGTGGAGACCTGGGCGGCGAGCGACGCCCCGGCGGCGGGTCCCCTGGGACCCGCGGCGCTGGCCGAGCGTTGCCTCACCGCCGCCGAAGGCGCGCTGAAGAGCGCCTGATCCCACCGGTTCGCGGGCCCGCCCGGGTTCCGCGAACCGGCGACCGACGACCTGCCGCGTCGATTACTTCAGACCGGTGTCCAGCGCGTTGAGCAGCGTGCCTTGTGCCGTGTCACCCGACATCTCCCAGACCATCACCCCCAGCAGCCCCTTGGACTTCACGTACGCGGTCTTCCTGCCGATGGACCAGGTGTCGTCGAAGGACCACCACTGGTTGCCGGTGTAGCCGTACGTGGACACCGACTGCTCATCGTGATGGACCGTCATGGTCGGGTAGGCGCCGATCAGGTTGGCGTAGCCGCGGGTGCCGGCCTCCTCCGCGAACTGGCCGGGGGCCGCGCCGCCCGCGGGCTGCCATTCACCGGCGACGCCGCCGTCGGTGACGTTCTGCCAGCCGCGGCCGTAGAAGGGGATGCCGAGGGTCAGCTTGCGGGGTTCGACGCCCGCGTCCGTGTACGCCTCGATGGCGGCGTCGGCGCTGAAGTGGAAGCCGTAGGGGTCCTGGTCGTCGGTGTAGAGGTTGGCCTGGTGTCCGGTGCGGTTCGGTTCCCAGGAGTTGTCGCTGCCGGAGCCGTGGAAGTCGTAGCCCTGGACGTTGGCCACGTCGAGGGAGTCGAAGACCTTGCCCAGGTCCCAGCCGTCGCCGATCTTCTGCGGGTCGGCGGGGGTGAAGGCGGTGAGCAGGCGGTGGCCGCCGCCGAGGGCGTCCATCTGCTTACGGAACTCGGCGAGCAGGAGGATCAGGTTGTCCTTGTCGTTCGGCGAGTAGTGGTTGCCGGGGTGTCCGGTGCCGGTGCCCGGCCATTCCCAGTCGATGTCGAAGCCGTCGAAGATCCCCGCCGCGGTGCCGGGGCCGCCCGCGCCGTTGTACTCGGGCAGATTGCCCTTGATGTACATGTCCACGCAGGAGGAGACGAACTTCTTGCGGGAGGCGTCGGTGGCGGCCACGTCGGAGAAGTACTTCGAGTACGTCCAGCCGCCGAGCGAGACCACGATCTTCAGGTTCGGGTGGAGCTTCTTGAGCTTCTTCAACTGGTTGAAGTTTCCGCGCAGTGTGCCCCAGCCGTCGCCCGCGACGCCGTCGACGGACTGGGAGGCGCTGAACGGCCGGGCGTAGTCGGCGTCGGCGTCGCCGGCCCCGGTGCCCTGATCGGGGTCCTCGGGGTCGGCGGTGGTGCCCTTGGTGACGCCGTTCAGGCAGGTGAGGTTGTTGGGGTCGATATTGGCGAAGGCGTAGTTGACGATGTCGAGTTTGCCCGCGGCGCCGGAGTCCTGGAGGTTCTTGACGAAGTACTGGCGGCCGTAGATGCCCCACTGGACGAAGTAGCCGACCTTGGCGTAGTTGCCCGCGCCGACGATGTCGTCGGTCTTCACCGTGAGCATGTTGCTGGCCGGGGAGGCGTTGTCCGCCGCGTCACGGGCCTTGACGGTGAAGGTGTACGAGGTCGAGGGCGAGAGCCCGCCGATGGTGGCGGTGGTCGTCGTACCGGAGACCGTGGTGGCGAGCTGACCGCCCCGGTAGATGTCGTACGCGGCGACCCGCTGGTTGTCCGTCGCGGCGGTCCAGGCCAGGGTGACGGACGAGGAGTCGGCCGCCGTGGAGTGGAGCGAGCCCGGTGCGGTGGGCGGGGAGGTGTCGGTGGCCGGGTCGACGGTGGTGACCGTCAGCGGGGCGCTCTCGGCCGAGGTGTTGCCGCGGGTGTCCCTGGCCCGGACGGTGAAGGAGTAGGCGGTGGCCGGGGTCAGCCCGGTGACCGTGGCCGAGGTCGCCGCGGTGGCCGTGCCGACCACCTTGCCGCCGGCCAGGATGTCGTACGACGCCACGGGGAAGTCGCCCGCGGTGGCCGCCGTCCAGGACAGCGAGGCGGTGCGGGCGGTGACATCGGTCTGCTTCAGCCCGCTCGGCGCGCCCGGCGGCACGTCCGCGGAGCCGTCGCACTTGTCGCCGTTGATCCGGCAGCCGGTCGGTGCGGTGATCGGTCCGGTGGCCACGAACCAGAAGCTGTACGGCTCGGTGGTGCCGTGCGCGGCGACCGTGCCGTTGTAGTGGGCGTTGACCGCGGTGACGTGGCTGCCCCGAGTGGTGACGGTGCCGTTGTAGGAGGTGTCGATCGCGACCCCGGCAGGCAGGTCGAATTCGAGGCTCCAGCCGGTGACGGCGGTGTCGGTGTCGTTGTGCAGGACGTAGGTCCCCTTCCACCACGAGCCGTTGTCGGCGGAGGTGAACGAGGCGGTGAGCTTGCCCGCCGCGTGTGCGGGGGCGGCCTGCAAGGACAACAGCGCGAGGAGGAGTCCGAGGACGGCGACAAGGGCGGTCGCCGTTCTCCTTGTGAAGGTCATGTGCTCGAACATGGTTCTCCCTTGAGGCAGGGACCGGTGAGGCGGTCCTGAGGGGGAGCGGGATTCCTTGGTGCCATGGAGCACAGGGGAAACTAAATGGTCTGGACCAACTCGTCAATAGGTACAGACCACTTGTCGATTACCCGCAGTCCGCCGGCGCTGTCCGGGCCGGGCGTCGGCCGCACGCCGACCCGGCCGCGAAGCCGCCACCCGGGAGAGCAACCACGGTACTGGTGTGCGAATTTGATGCCGGTGCGACTATGATCACGCGCGGCAAGGCTGTAGCGCAGAGGTCGTCGCGCCCTAGCATCAAGCTGGAGGACGTCGGTTCGAATCCGACCGGTCTTGCCGCCTTTTCGTGGAGGAGAGTCGATGGCGTCGGTTCGTCCTGAGCGGGCGGACGCGGTCGTCCCCTCCCGGCCGGGTGCCGACGGGGGACCTGGGGAGTAGTGATGTTGCAGCCGATGCCCGTGCGCTGTCCCGCGATCGAGCACCCGGACATTCCGCTCGCCGACGCGGCCCTGCTGGATCCGCTGCTGGAGCGACTGGGAGCGGCGCACCCCGTCGAGTCCGACGAGACCTTCGCGCTCGGCGCGCTGCGGGCGGACGGACGGGTCGATCTCTGCAAGCAGGGACTCGGCGCGGTCGGCGCGGTCCGGGTGATGCCCGCGGTCGCCCGCTCCCCGCACGCCACGCATGTGCTGCTCGGCACCAACTCGCTGAGCGACGAGGGGGCGCGGGCCGTCGCCGCAGCACTGAGCCGGGGCGGCCACGGGCTGCGGACGGTCTATCTCGGCTGCAACCGCATCGGCACCGACGGGGTCACGGCACTCGCCGAGGCGCTGAGCGAGGACGACACCGTCAGGGCGTTGTGGCTGAAACGCAATCCCGTGACGGACGCCGGTGTCCGGGCGCTCGCCTTGATGCTGCGCCGCAACACCGTGCTGCGCACCCTCGATCTGGTGAACACCGGGCTCACCGCCGACGGGCTCGGCGCACTGCTCGCCGTGCTCACCGAGCGGCCCCGGCCGGTCGAGCGGCTGTTCCTCGGGGGCAACGGCCTCGGCGCCGACGCCGCCCCGCTGCTGGCCGCGCTGATCCGGGACGCGGGAGTGCGGGAGCTGTACCTGCCCTCCAACCACCTCGGCGACACGGGGGCAGCCGTGCTCGCGGCCGCCGCCGACCCCGCCCGCCCGATCCGGCTCGGTCTCGGCGGCAACGGGATCGGGCCCGTCGGCGCACGCGCGCTGGCCGACGCGCTCGACGGGATCGAGGCGCTCGATCTGGGGCGGCCGCCCTCGGAGCGCAGCCTCGGGGCCCGGTCCAATGTCACCGGTGACATCGGGGCCGACGCGCTGGCCGGTGCGCTGCGCGGCAGTCCGCTGCGGCGGCTGGAGCTGCGCCACACCGGGCTCACCGGGCGGGGCGCGAAGACCCTCCTCGCCGCCGTCGGCGCCGACTCCCGCCTGGAGTACGTGGGGTTGGGCCCCGGGCTGCCCCGCAAGGTGAAGCGGTCCTTCGCGGCGCGGTTGCGCCCGGACCACGGAACCCATGCGGACCTGCGCGCGGTCAGGAGCCTCTACCGATGAGCCGGGAGGCGATGGCGGAACTCTTCGATCCGGAGGAGACGGCGAGCCTGCGGCAGGTCCGCCGGTACGCGGTGCCCCGGTGGATGATCGAGGCGTCCGCCGAGCGGCGCGCGTCCGGGGACTGGCGGGGCGCCTGCGAGGCGGCCCGGTTCGATGTGGCGTTCGATCGCGCGGAGGTCACCGCGCGCTACGGTCCGGACGTGGCCGGAGCTCTTGAGTCCGATCTCCTCCACCTGGTGCCGGACCTGGTGCGCTGGCATCTGCCGCGCGTGCTGGGCGGGCGCTCGACGCTCGCCACCGACCTGACCGTGGTCCTGGCGGGTTACGGCGTCACGGCGGACGTGCCCGGGGCAACCGCCCCGTATCTGTATGTGCGCACTCCCGCGATGGTCGACGGCCCGCAGCGGGTCTCGCTCCGGTTCGGACCGCTGCGCCACGGTGACTCGCCCGGTACCTTCCGCGCGAGGGTCACGGACTGGCGGGCCTGCCGGTACCTGTGGGATGCCCGCCGCAGCGACGAACTGCGCGTGCGGGCCGGCGGGGCGGACCGGTTGCCCTTCCTCCGCGCCGACGGCACCCCGCTCGGGCCGGACGAACTGCCCGACGCGGACCCGGGCACCGGTGACCCGGTGGCCCGTGACGAGTGGGTGACGCTGCTGTACCAGCGGGGCCGGGTGGCCGACGCCCTGGCGGCAGTGGGCATCGAACTGGATCCGGCCGAGCCGGCCACGCCGCGGTGGTACCGGGGGGAACCGCAAGCGGTGCTGGCCCGGCTGGGTCTCGATGTTCCCCGGCTGGAGTCGGAGGCCCGGCGGTTCGCGGAGCTGTACCCGGCGGCGCGTGTCCAGATCGGTGAGGACTGGAGTGCCCGCGTCCTGCTGGAGTTCACGGGCAGCGACAGCGGGCTGCGGATCAGGCTCGTCGAGCGGAACGCCGCAGGGGACACCCCCTTCCTTCCCCCCGCGTTCCGGCAGCGGCTGCCGGACCTCGACCTGCTGCGGGCCGGTGCGGTGTCTCCCGCGCACCTGCACCCGCTGGTCGCCGGGGCCCTCTTCCCCGGCCTCGGCACGGCGGCGGGACCGCCGGGGCCGACGCCTCCCGCGCCGGTACGGGTCAGGTGCCGGGGTGAATGGCATGAGGTCGTCTTCCGTGACGGGAGGCTCGACTCCCCGCACAGCCCTCAGGAGCGACAGCGCGAGAACGCGCTGCGGGCCTTCGGCGGCGCCGTCACCGGCTGCTTCGCCGTGGAACACTCCTGCACCTCCGGCACCGGCCGACTACCCAAGGCCCTGCGGGCGCAGCGACGGGATCTCTTCCTGCGCGCCCAGCACGGGGACACACCGGCGGTCCTGGAACTCCTGGACGCGGGCGTCGACCCCCGGGTGCGGGAAGGCGGGCAGCGCAGTCTGCTCCATGTACTGCACCTCCTCGATCACGAGCCGCTGCTTCCCCGGCTCCTGGCGGCCGGTCTCGATCTGGAAGCCCTGGACCACCGGCAACGCACCCCGCTCTGCGTGGCGGTCGGCGACGGCGGCTCGGCGGAACTGGTGTCGGCGCTGGTCGAGGCCGGGGCCCGGATCGACGTCGTCGACCAGATGGAACTCTCGCTGGACCAGCTGATCCGCAGGTACCGCCGGACGGACCTGGACTTTCTCCGGGAACGGGTGGAGAAGGAGCATCCGGATATCGGGGCCGACTGGTGGGACGAGTGGGAGGAGGAGCGGGACGACGAGAACGAGGAGGATGAGGACGGGTGAGCACCATCGCGCCGGACACACCGGGACAGCCCCTTGTACCGCCGCCTCCCGCCGTACCGGGACAGCCGACCGTGCCGCCGTCCCCCGGCTCCGCGGCGGGGCCGCTGGACGCCGCCGACGAGCTGAACCGCAGGCTGCGCACCACGCGGACCGAAGCCGCCGTCAACCCTCAACTGGAGGCGCTTGCACTGGCGGTGACGGCCAATCAGCCGGTGCTGCTGTGGGGTGAGCCGGGCATCGGCAAGTCGGCCGGCATGGAGCAGCTCGCCGCCGGGCTCGGCCTCGGTCTCGAAACGGTCATCGCCAGTGTGCACGAGCCCTCCGACTTCGCCGGGCTGCCCGTCGTCGGTGAGGACCCGGCCGTGACCGGGGTGCCGATGGCCCCGCCGGACTGGGCGGTCAGGCTCGCGCGAACGGGCCGGGGGCTGCTGTTCTTCGACGAGTTGTCCTCCGCTCCCCCGGCCGTGCAGGCGGCCCTGCTGCGCGTCGTGCTCGAACGCCGCGTGGGCAGCCTGACGTTGCCGGATTCCGTACGCATCGTGGCGGCGGCGAACCCGCCGTCGAGCGCGGCGGACGGCTGGCACCTCAGCCCGCCGCTCGCCAACCGCTTCGTGCACCTCCAGTGGACGCACGATCCGCGCACCGTCGCGCGCGGCATGGCCGGTACATGGCCAAAGGTGGCCGTCCCCGTCGTCGATGCCACCAGGGTCGCGGGTTCGGCGGCGCGGGCCCGCGGCGCGGTATCCGGCTTCCTGACCGCGCGGCCGGGGCTCGTCCATCACATTCCGGCCGACGCGGAGAGCCGGGGCCGGGCCTGGCCGTCCCCCCGGACCTGGGACATGGCGCTGCGGCTGCTCGCCACCGGGTACGCGACGAACGCCGGACGGGAGGCACTGGCCGCCGCGCTGACCGGGGCCGTGGGGGACGGCGCGGGCATCGAGCTGCTGTCCTACCTGGAGAACCTCGACCTGCCCGACCCCGACCGCGTACTGGCGAACCCCGCCGCGTTCGCCCTGCCCGAACGCGGCGACCGGCAGCTGGCCTTCCTCATCGCGGTCGTCGCGGCCGTCCAGGGCGATCTCACCAGGCCTCGCTGGGAGGCGGGCTGGACGGTGCTGGCGAAGGCCGTCGACGCGGGTGTGCCCGACGTGGCGGCCAGGGCGGCGGTAGACCTGGCGACGATGCGGGACACCGACTGGCCGGTGCCGGAGGGCATCGACGCCTTCGTGGAACTGCTGCAGCTGTCCGGCGCACTGCCGCAGAGCGGCTGAGTCGGTAACACCGGTGCCGGAACCGGAAACCGCCCCGGAGCGGCCCCAGTTGGACATGACCAAGCTGCTCGCCGCCCGCTACCGGGCGGCGACCGACCGCCCCTACCTGGCGTCGGCCCTCTACGCCCTGACGGTGGTGGCGAGCACCGGGGTCCCGACCATGGGCGTGGACCGGCACTGGCGCTGCTATGTGTCACCCGGCTTCGTCGACGCGACACCGGTGGCGGAGCTCGCGGCGGTGTGGCTGCACGAGGTGGCGCATCTGCTGCGCGACCATCACGGACGCGCCGAACGGCTGCCCGCCGCCGACCAGCGCGACCACCACCGCCTCAACGTGGCCCAGGACTGCGAGATCAACGACGACCTGATCTCCGACGGGCTGCCGCTGCCGGCCGGCCGGATGGAGCCCCGGCTCTTCGGGCTGCCGACCGGGCAGCTCTTCGAGGCGTATCTCCCCGGTCTGCCCCTGGGCCCTCCCTCCCTCGACTGCGGTTCGGGCGCCCATGCGCAACCGGCGCCCTGGGAAGTGACCGGGGCCGACGGGCCGACCCGTCTCGGTCCGGTCGAGGCGGAGGCACTGCGCCGCCACACCGCGGAGGCCATGCGCGCGCACCGGCGCGGCCGGGGCACCCTCCCGGCGGGCTGGGAACGCTGGGCGGACCAGATCCTGGAGCCGACCGTCGACTGGCGGCAGGCACTCGCGGGCGCGGTCCGGGAGGCCGCCGCGTGGGCGGCCGGGGCGATCGACTACACCTACCGTCGCCCGTCCCGCCGCAGTGCGGCGCTGAAGGGCGTCGTGCTGCCCAGCCTGCGTCGTCCGCTGCCCCGGGTCGCCGTCGTCATCGACACCTCGGGGTCGATGGGTGACGAGGAGCTCGCCTCGGCTCTGGCGGAGGTCACCGGGGTGCTGCGGGAGGTGGGCGTCCGGGGCAATCGCGTCACCGTCCTGGCCTGCGATGCCGATGTGCGGAGCGTGTCCCGGGTGACGGCCGCCGAACAGATCACCCTGGGCGGGGGCGGCGGCACCGACATGCGTGTGGGCATCGCCGCCGCCCTCGCGGCACGGGACCGTCCGAACATCGTCGTCGTCCTGACCGACGGCTACACCCCCTGGCCGGACGAGGCCCCCTCGTGCCGGCTCGTCGCGGCGCTCATCGGCACGGACGCCCCGCAGCCCCCGAGGTGGGTGGAGACCGTTCGCGTCACCGGCTGAGCTTCCCGTCACCGGCTGAGAGCCTGTCGGGTGACCTCTGATCGGGCGGCCACGCCCTGGCACGCACGCTTCCCGTGTTGCCGAAACGCCCTGGTCGCTCCTTCCCCAAGCTCCCAAGGAGCAGGGGAGACCATATCCGAGGACATCTCGGCGCCTCGGAATCGCACGCACCGGACCGCGTCCGCTGTCCGATCGAAGGCCACCCGACAGGCTCTGAGCCGGGAGGGGAGCTCTCCTCCTCGCCGCCCGCGCCCCCGGGACCGATGGACCGTCCACGGGCTCAGTCGCCGAGCACGACCGTGCGCCGGGCGGAGAAGTCCCCCCACTTCCCGTCCGGGAGCTTGGCGCGGATCTTCATGGAGTAGCGGGTGCCGCGCGGGTCGCCGACGGTGAGCCGGTAACTCGCCCGGCCTGCGGGCGGGGTGGCGCCCCACACGATCGTGGTGGTCAGCCGGCCGTCCATGAAGAGCTGGTACGCGGAGATCTCGCCGCCTGTCTCGGGCTGCTTCCAGTCCAGGTCGACGGCGTACTCCTTGCCCTGCACATGGTTGCTGATCCGCAGGTCGGTGGGGGCGGTGCCGGCAGGTGCGCCCGGAGCGGACACGGTGGTGAGGTCGATGGCGTTGCTGTCCGGCGAGGAGGTGTCTGCGGCGTCGCGGGCGCGGACGGTGAAGGTGTAGACGGTGCCGGGGCGCAGTCCGGTCAGATGTGCCGTCGTCCGGGTGCCGGGCACGCTGTGGATCCGGGAGTCCTCCTGGTAGATGTCGTACGAGGTGACGCCGACGTCGTCCGTCGAGCCGCCCCAGGAGAGGTCCGCCGCCGTGCCGCCGTCCGCCGTGCCGCGCAGCTTCACCGGGCGTGTCGGCGGCTCGTGGTCGGCGGGGGTCGGGGCGGGTGTGGTGACGGTCGCGGCGGCGCTCGGGGCGGAGAGGTTCCCGGCGGCGTCACGGGCCCGGACGGTGAAGGTGTAGGCGGTGGAGGCGGTCAGCCCGTCGACGTCGGTCATCACCTTGGCCGCCGGGACGGATGTGACCCTCTCGCCCTTGCTGTAGACCTCGTAGCCGGTGACCGCCTTGTCGTCAAAGGCCCGCTCCCACATGACATGCACGGAGGTGGCGCTGCCGGCCTGCGCCGTCACATGGCCCGGCACCGTGGGCGTGCGGGTGTCCGCCTCGGAAGTGGAGCCGCAGGCGGTGAGCGCGGCGAGGAGCAGGGCGGCGGAGCAGACCGACGCGGGGGTTGCGTGGGGGCGTTGCACGGTCGAGCCTTCCATCCGGCAGCAATGGTCCAGACCTGTATCGCATGGCGTGGGGGTCGCCGACAAGAGGGTGGATCGGAACGTTCCGCAATGTGCCGGTGTGTGTGGGCGGTTCGTCGGCCGCCGTGGGCGCCGGGTGCCGGTGCGTGCCGCGGTCCGTCGCCGGGACCGGGTGTGACGTACCGTCGGCTGATGTTGTGCATACGTGGGGTCGTGCTGCCGGAACGCGAGGAACGGGTCTTCTGGATCGATGGCGAGGTGCTCCGCACGGGCAGTCCGCCGGGCGGCCTCGCGGGCCGGGACGCGGAGACGGTCGTCGACGGCGGCTGGCTGCTGCCCGGACTCGTCGACGTGCACACCCATCCCGGCGCACCGGAGCCCTGTGCGCCCTTCGACGAGGAGCTGCTGCGCAGGCAGTTGGGCGAGCACCGGGACGCCGGGGTGCTCGCGGTGCGCACCCCGGGCACCGCGCAGCGGATGCCCGCGTGGGTGGAGAAGGACCCCGACCTGCCGCACGTGACGTCGGCGGGGCGATGGCTGGCCACACCCGGCCGCTTCTTCCCGGGCTTCGGACGTGATGTGAGCGAGGCCGGGTTGGTACGGGCGGCCGTGGAGGAGGCGGCGGCCTCGTCGGGGTGGTGCAAGGTCGTCGGCGACTGGGCCCTGGACGAACCCGCCGTTCCGCAGGCCCTGTTGACCTCCGTGGTGGAGGCGGTGCACGCGGCCGGTGGCAAGGCGGCGGTGCACTGCCAGACCGCCGAGGGCACCCGCAACGCCGTACTGGCCGGGGCCGACAGCCTGGAGCACGGTATGCATCTGGACCCGGCGCTGCTGGACCGGATGGCCGCACAGGGCACGGCGTTCGTCCCGACGCTGAGCGTCTTCGGCGCGCAGGCGGACGCGATGCGGGCGCGGGAGCCGAGCGTGCGCCGTGATCTGTGGCTGGCCGGCTGGGACACCATGCTCGGCACGGTGCGCGCGGCCCACGAAGCAGGGGTGACGGTGCTGGCGGGAACGGACTCCTTCCCGTGCGGAACGGTCGCGGGCGAGATGGACTGGCTGGTACGGGCCGGTCTGCCGGCCCACGCGGCGCTGGGCGCGGCGTCCTGGACGGCGCGGACCTGGCTGGGCCTGCCGGGCCTCGTCGACGGCGCACCCGCCGATCTCGTCGCGTACGACACCGACCCGACCCTGGACCCGGCCGTACTGAATCATCCCGGCCGGATCGTGCTCCGGGGACGCGTCGTGCGCTGAGCGATCAGTTCCTGGCACCGGAGCGGTCTGCACTGTATGAACAAGCACACGGAGACGACCCCGACGATTCCCACGGTCGACCTGGAGCCCGCGGCCCGGCAGATCACCGATCTGCTCCCCGGCATCCATGAGCGGCAGCTGACCGGCCCCACGCCCTGTCCCGACTACACGGTACGGGAGCTGCTCGCCCATGTGGTCGGGCTGACCACGGCCTTCCGCGACGCGGCACGCAAGGAACTCGGACCGACGACCGACACCGTCCCGGACACCGCGCTCCCGGTCCTCGCCGAGGGCTGGCGCGAGGTGTTGCCGACGCTGCTGGACGAGCTGGTGACGGCCTGGCGCGACCCCGCTGCCCGGCAGGGGATGACCAGGGCAGGCGGCGTGGACCTGCCGGGCGACGTGGCCGCGGTGATCGCGCTGGACGAGCTGGTCATCCACGGCTGGGACCTGGCCCGGTCCACCGGCCAGAAGTACGAGCCCGACGAGGGGAGCCTGCGAGTCACGCTGGCCATGCTGACCCCCAGCGACACCGTCCCCCGGTCCGAGAGCATCTTCGGTCCGCCGGTTCCGGTGGCGGCCGACGCCCCGCTGGTCGACCGGGCCGTCGCCATGAGCGGCCGCCGTCCGGACTGGCAGCCGGGCGACTGACGGGCGGGCCACCGACGGGCGGGCGGCGGAGGCCGGCCGCTCGCCGAGGCCGATGGGCCGGAATGGAGGCGCCGTGCACCCGAAGCGGCAGGCCGGGACGGGCCGCCGCGCACCCGAGGTGGATGGGGCCGGGACAAGGCCGGTGCGCACACCTGAGGCAGGTTGCGGCGTCCGGTGACGCACGCCTGAGGCGGTGGGCCGCGACGCCGCCGGGGGCTTCCGAGGCCAGGAGCCCGGCCGATGGCGGCCGCCCCGCACACGGCTTCGTCCGTGTCGCCCCGGTCGTCGCCGCTCTGCTCTATTGTCCCGAGCAGGGCCAGGAGATCCTCCGTGCGGTGCCCGGCCCCGGCGAGCTGTGCCGGATACGGCACGGCGTGCGTCGTGGCCCCGTAGACCGACCCCTGGTGCAGGATGCTGCCGTACAGCTCGGAGACCGCCTCGGACGCGGCCTCCCCGTCCTCCCCGGCGAGCGCCCGCAGACAGTCGGGCACGTCGGCGGCGCTGCCGTAGGCATGCTGCAGTTCGGCCCACGGCCGGGCGTCGACATCGGCGAAGAACAGTGCGAGTTCCATGAAACGGATCATGGCGCCGGCACTGACAACGCCCCCGGCCGCTGTCGAAGGACCCGCAGGACGGCGCTCGGCGGCCGGGGCCCGTCAGCTGGTGAAGAACTCCGTGATCTGCTGGGCCACCTGGTCGGGGTGGACCTCGTGCACCCGATGACCACCCCCGATCGTGATCAGCCGGCAGTCGGGGATCAGCGAGGCCATGTCCTGCAGACGTCCCTGGGGCATGGTGGACTCCGGGCCGCCGGCGATCAGCAGCGTCGGCGCGACGATCTCTCCGAGTCCCGCCGCCCACTCCGGATCGGGGTCGGACACCTGGGCCCGGATGGGGGCGACGACGGCCCAGTCGTAGTCCACCGGCCCCTCCGGCTCGGCGGCCGGCTTCGGCTCGCTCGGGAACGGCGGCGGGGTCTCCACCAGCACCAGCCGCTCCACCCGGTCCGCGTGCTCCTGGGCGAGCAGATGGGCGACGACGCCGCCCATCGAGTGGCCGACCAGGCCCACCCGGTCGAGTTCGCACTCGTCGAGGAAGCCGAGTACGTCGTCCCGCATCAGCTCGAAGGAGTACTCGTCCGGCCAGTCGCTCTCGCCGTGGCCCCGCAGGTCGAGGGCGTACACCCGCCACTCCTCGCCGAGCAGGGCCCCGGCCGCCTGCCAGCTCGCGGCGGAGCCGCCGAGGCCGTGCAGCAGGACCACCGGCGAACCGAAGGGGTCGCCCCAGGTCCGATACGCCAGCCGTACATCGCCGACATCCACAACAGACTGATCTTCCATGGCCATGACGCTACAGCCGAATCGGTGCGGGCCGTTCCGCGCGGCCTGGCAGGGTGGGGGCATGAAGATCGTTCCGCGCCCGCTGGCCGCCGCCCGTACCGCCGCAGTCATAGCCGCAGTCATAGCCGTCTCCATGCTCTCCGGATGCTCGGCGGGCAGGTCCGCCGACGGGGGATCCGGCGCCGGGCTCGACGATCCGGCCAAGAAGGAGATCGCCATGCAGTTGGTCTCCAGCGCCGAGAACTCCTCGCTCGACTGGAAGGCCCAGTACAAGTACATCGAGGACATCGACGACGGCCGCGGCTACACCGCGGGCATCATCGGCTTCTGCTCCGGCACCGGCGACATGCTGAAGGTCGTCGAGCGGTATGTGAAGGCACGTCCGGGCAACCCGCTGGCACGGTTCGTGCCCGCCCTGCGGGCCGTGCGGGGCAGTGACGCGCACGACGGCCTCGGCCGCCCGTTCACCGAGGCCTGGGCCGAGGCCGCCGCCGACCCCGCCTTCCGGTCGGCGCAGGACGCCGAGCGCGACCGGTCGTACTTCGACCCCGCGGTCGCCCGCGCCGAAGCGGATGGACTCGGTGCTCTGGGGCAGTTCGTCTACTACGACGCGTATGTGATGCACGGGTACGGCGACTCGGACGGCGCGGCCGGCTTCCGTACGATCCGGCGCGAGGCGCTCTCCGCGGCCGCTCCCCCGGCGCGCGGCGGGGACGAGAGGGCCTATCTGAACGCCTTTCTCGACGCCCGTGTCGCGGCGATGCGGAAGGAGGCCGCGCACTCCGACACCAGCCGGGTCGAGACGGCCCAGCGGGTGTTCGTGAAGGAGGGCAGGCTCGGGCTTCAGACGCCGCTGCGGTGGCGGGTGTACGGCGACAGCTACCGGATCGACGCCCGTTAAACCCATGATCGACGGGCGCCGGAAGCATTCGGCCCGTTGACTGCGCACGCCGGTGCGCATGCCGTATGACCTGCGCTTTCACTCCCGCACAGAGGATGATCCGGACCCGTGACCCAAGGGTCGGCAGCGCCGTTGAGACCGACGAACGGCACACGCGGATGTGGGCCGGAGAACGGAGGAGAGATCCGCATGATGAAGAAGACGACGCTGGTCGCGTTGGTGCTGACCGCCGGTCTCGGGTTGGCCGTGAGCCCCGCCGCCCACGCCGTGCAGAGCCCCGCGGCCGCACCGGCCGCGAAGGCACCGGCCGCGGTCTGCACCGTCAACGACAACGGGGTGAACTTCCGCGGCGGGCCGGGCGACAACTACCCGGTCCTCGGCAAGGTGAACCGGGGCCAGAACCTCAACTACCGTGGCCAGCAGGGCAACTGGGTCATGGGCGACCTGTGGGGCGGTCCCACGGGCGTCTGGATCCACGTGGCGTACCTGAACTGCTGAGGCCCGCGCGTCTCGGCCCCGCACCGCGCCTGCCGCGCGGTGCGGGGCCTTCCCGCGTTCCGGCCGGATGTTCTCAACTCCCTTGTGCCGTAGGGGTGTACGGCACTCGCTCCATCCTGATAGGAAAGCTTCCTAACAGATGATGGAACGACGAACTCCCTTTGGAGGACTGGTGCACACCCCCCATAAGCGCACCGCACGTCGCAACACCCGCTCGGTACACATCGCGGTCATCACGGTCGGACTGGCCCTCACGGCGATACCCGTCAGCGCCCACGCCGGTGCCCCCTCGCACCAGGCGGTACCCCAGCGGACGGCGGTCGCCCGGCAGGCCGCCGCCGCGACCGGGCTCGACGATCCGGCGAAGAAGGAGATCGCCATGCAGTTGGTCTCCAGCGCCGAGAACTCCTCGCTCAACTGGAAGGCCCAGTACAAGTACATCGAGGACATCGACGACGGCCGCGGCTACACCGCGGGCATCATCGGCTTCTGCTCCGGCACCGGCGACATGCTCGACCTCGTCGAGCTGTACACCCAGCGCAAGCCGGGCAACGTCCTCGCGAAGTACCTCCCCGCGCTGCGGAAGGTCAACGGCACCGACTCGCACAGCGGTCTCGACCCGAACTTCAAGAAGGACTGGGCGACCGCCGCGTCCGACTCGGCGTTCAAGCAGGCCCAGAACGACGAGCGGGACCGGGTGTACTTCAACCCGGCCGTCAAGCAGGGCAAGGCGGACGGCATCGGCACGCTGGGCCAGTTCGCGTACTACGACGCCATCGTGATGCACGGTGACGGCGGCGACAGCACCAGCTTCGGCTCCATCCGCAAGCGGGCCCTCGCCAAGGCGAAGCCGCCGGCCCAGGGCGGCAACGAGGTGACGTACCTCAACGCCTTCCTGGACGCCAGGGTCTGGGCGATGCAGCAGGAGGAGGCCCACTCGGACACCAGCCGGGTGGACACCGCCCAGCGGGTCTTCCTGAAGAAGGGCAATCTCGCCCTGGACCCGCCGCTCGACTGGAAGGTGTACGGCGACAGCTACCACATCGGCTGACGCACCCCGGTCACGGCCGTGGCGCGTACGGCAGCACCCATGAGGGTCGCCGTACGCGCCACGGCGCCGTACCGGACAGGGCTCTTCTCGTCAGTGTGCGGCCACCGGGGCCGGGGCCGCCGGGCTCGTCTCCTGCTCCGACGGTTCCGGATCCGGCTTCCTGCCGAGGTGGTTGAAGGCCAGGTTGAGCACGATCGCCACGACGCAACCGGTGGAGATCCCGGAGTCCAGCACGACGAGCAGATCCTTCGGGAACGCGTGGTAGAAGTCCGGCGCGGCGATCGGGATCAGCCCGACGCCCACGGCCGCCCCCACGATCAGCGCGTTCTCGCCCTTCTCCAGCGCGGCGGCCGCCAGCGTCTGGATGCCGCTCGCGGCGACCGAACCGAAGAGCACGATGCCCGCGCCCCCGAGGACGGGCAGCGGGACGAGCGCGATGACGGACGCGGCGACGGGGACCAGCCCGAGCACGATCAGGATGCCACCGCCCGCGGCCACCACGAAGCGGCTGCGGACCTTGGTCATCGCGACCAGTCCGATGTTCTGGGCGAAGGCGCTGCACATGAAGCCGTTGAAGAGCGGGCTGATGGCACTGCCCAGAGTGTCGGCGCGCAGACCGCCCTCGATGGTCCGCTCGTCCGCCGGACGGCCCACGATCCGGCCGAGAGCCAGCATGTCCGCGGTGGACTCGGTCATGCAGACCAGCATCACGATGCACATGGAGACGATCGCGGCGGCCTCGAACTGCGGCGCCCCGAAGTGGAACGGTGTCGGGAAGCCGACCAGGTCGGCCTCCTTGATGGCACCGAAGTCGGTGATGCCCACCGGTATCGCGATCAGCGTGCCGGCGACCAGTCCGAGCAGGATGGCGATCTGCTGGAGGAAGCCGCGCAGCAGTTTGCGCAGGGCGAGCACGATCACCAGCGTGACCGCCGCCATGATGATGTTGGTCGTCGAACCGTAGTCGGCGGCCCTGGCGTTGCCGCCCTGCGACCAGTTGAAGGCGACCGGCAGCAGCGAGACGCCGATCAGGGTGATCACGGTGCCGGTGACGACGGGCGGGAAGAAGCGGACCAGCTTGCAGAAGTACGGGGCGAGCAGGAAGCCGAGCAGCCCGGCGACGATGATCGCGCCGAAGATGACGGCGATGCCGTCGTGTCCGCGATCCTTTCCGATCGCCACCATCGGGGTGACTCCGGCGAAGGAGACCCCGTTGACGAACGGCAGCCGGGCGCCGATGCGCCAGATGCCGAGCGTCTGGAGCAGGGTGGCCAGTCCGGCGGTGAAGAGGCTCGCCCCCATCAGGAAGGCGGTCTCCTTGGGGCTGAGTCCCACGGCGGGGCCCACGATCATCGGCGGGGCCACCACGCCCGCGTACATCGCGGCCACGTGCTGGAGACCGCTGGTGAACATCTTCAGAGGGGGGAGCGTTTCGTCGACCGGGTGTTTCCGGTCTGCCGATGCCGGTTCGGTGACGGGGTCCAGCGGGGGGTCGGCGTCGGGTCCTGCGACTGCGTCATTGCGAAACCTGGGCGTAGCTGCCACGGCGGTTCCTCCGGTCGGGTACACGTCTGCGGTGACGTGGGTGTCAGGGAGGTGGTGCAAGTGGTGCGTTGGTGCAGGTGGGGCAGGTCGTGCAGCTGGTGCGGGCAGCTTTCTTCACCGGTACGGGGGGCGCGTACATACGAGTACGCGCCCCCTGCACCGGCTGCCGTGGACCCCGCTCGGGTCCACGGCGGCCGGCCGAGGGCCGTCCCCCTCGGCCGACCGGTATCGGGGGTGCCCCGGAGGATCAGGCTCCGGCGGCGATCTGCGCGAGGCGGCGGGCCTCGTCGCGGGTGGCACGGGCGATGGCGTCCTCGTCCGCGGTGATGAGGTGGTTGTCCTCGACGACCGGCTTGCCGTTGACGAGGGACAGGGTGACGGGGGCCGCGGCGCCGAAGACGAGTGCGGTCACCGGGTCGGCGATGGAGGCGTGGGCGAGGGTGTCCAGCTTCCAGAGCACCAGGTCGGCGAGTTTGCCGGGCTCCAGGGAGCCGATCTGGTCGGCGCGGCCCAGCACCTGGGCGCCGCCGTACGTTCCCAGGCGCAGGGCCTGACGGGCGTTCAGTGCCTTTTCGCGGTGGGCGCCGAGGCGGTTGATGAGGAGGGCGTTGCGCAGTTCGGTGTGGAGTTCGCCGGACTCGTTGGAGGCGGTGCCGTCGACGCCCAGGCCGACCGGGACACCCGCGGCGAGCATGTCGGGCACCCGGGCGATGCCCGCGGCGAGCCGGGCGTTGGACGAGGGGCAGTGCGCGACGCCGGTTCCGGTGCGGGCGAAGGCGGCGATGTCGGAGTCGTTCATATGGACGCAGTGCGCCATCCAGACGTCCTCGCCGAGCCAGCCGGTCGACTCGAAGTAGTCGGTCGGGCCCATCCCGAACAGCTCGTGGCAGAACTTCTCCTCCTCCACGGTCTCCGAACCGTGGGTGTGCATGCGCACTCCCTTGCGGCGGGCCAACTCGGCTCCCTGCCGCAGGAGTTCGGTGGAGATGGAGAACGGTGAGCAGGGCGCGGCGGCGACCTGGGTCATCGAGTCGAAGGAGGCGTCGTGGTGTGCGTCGATGGTCGCCTCGGTGCCGGCGAGCGCACCGTCGAGCGTCTCGACGGCGAAGTCCGGCGGCAGCCCGCCGTCCTTCACGCTGCGGTCCATGGAGCCCCGGGCGAGGGTGAACCGTACGCCCATGTCGCGGGCGGCTCCGATGATGGCGCCGGACAGATCGCCGGAGCCCTGCGGGAAGACGTAGTGGTGGTCCATGGCGGTGGTGACACCGCCGCGGGCCATCATGGCGAGCGAGCCCTGCGCGGCGGCGCGGACCATCGGCTCGTCGATGCGCGCCCACGTCGGGTACAGCGCGACCAGCCAGTCGAACAGATTGTGGTCGGTGGCCAGACCGCGGGTGATCCACTGGTAGAAGTGGTGGTGGGTGTTGATCAGGCCCGGCGTGACCAGATGTCCGGTGCCGTCGATGCGGCGTACGACGTTCTCCAGGCCCTCGGGCGCCCGGCCCGCACCGATGGACTCGATGCGGTTGCCCGCGACGACGACATGGCCCGAGGCGTACTCGGTGTCGTCGGCGTCGACGGTCGCGATCGAACAGTTCTCGATGACGATGCGTTCCACGTACTCATGAGCTGCCGATGCTGCCATGGTGCTTCCTTCTCTTTCCGGCGATGTGGGCACGGCAGGACCCTAGGAGGATTTGAGTGCCACGGCCTGGCGGCCGTGGGTGCCGAGATGGTGGAAGAACAGGTTGAGCAGGACCGCGACGAGCGCTCCGGCGCTGATTCCGGAGCCCAGCACGGTCTGTGCCCAGGACGGGAATCCCGTGTAGAAGCCCGGTGCGGCGAGCGGGATGATGCCCGCGCCGAGCGCCACGGCGACCAGGATGATGTTGGAGCTGTCGTCGAGGCCGGCCTCGGAGAGCGTACGGATGCCGCTCACCGCGATCGAGCCGAACAGGACGATACCGGCGCCGCCGAGCACGGGCATCGGCACGAGGGAGACGACCGCGCCGAGCACCGGGAAGGCGCCCAGGACCAGCAGCGCTCCGCCCGCCGCCGCGACGACGTAGCGGCTGCGCACCTTCGTCAGGGACACCACGCCGACGTTCTGCGCGAAGGCGCTGGTCGGGAAGCCGCCGAAGACCGGGCCGAGCAGGGTGGCGATGCCGTCGGTGCGCAGTCCGCGGGTGATGGTCCGGCCGTCGGTGCGCCGGTCGCAGATCTCGCCGAGGGCCAGCATCCCGGCGGACGACTCGGTCATCAGGACGAGCATGACGATGCAGAGCGAGAGGATCGCGGCGGGCCGGAACTCCGGGGCACCGAACGCGAAGGGGGTGGGCAGCGCGGCGACCGGTGCGGACCTCAGCGCGGAGAAGTCGGCCAGTCCGAAGGGGATCGCGGCCAGGGTACCGATCAACAGGCCCATCAGCAGAGCGACTTGCTTGAGGAAGCCGCGTCCGAACCGCTGGATCAGCAGAATGACCACGAGAGTGAAGGCGGCCAGCGCGAGGTACTTCATCGCACCGAAGTCGGCGGCGTTCTTGTCGCCGCCCTGGGCCCAGGACACCGGGACGGGCATCAGGGTGACACCGATGAGGGTGATGACGACGCCGGTGACCAGCGGCGGGAAGAAGCGCAGCAGCCGGCCGAAGAACGGTCCGACGGCCAGGCAGAAGACTCCCGCGACGAGCACCGCCCCGTAGATCGCGGGGAGTTGATGGCCCGGCGCGCTGGTCTCGGCGATGGCGAGCATCGGGGCGATTCCGGCGGAGGACGCGGCGTTGACGAACGGCAGCCGGTTGCCGGCGAAGCCGCCGATGCCGAGGGTCTGCAGGATGGTGGCACATCCGGCGATCAGCAGGCTCGCCGCGATCAGCCGGGTCATGCCCGCCGTGTCGAGGCCGACGGCCTGGCCGATGATGAGCGGAGGGGTGACGACGCCCGCGTACATGGCGGCGATGTGCTGGAGCGCGGCGGGGACCAGCCGCGAGGGGCGGAGCTTTTCGTCCACCGGATGGACCGAGGTCTCCGGTGAGGTAAGACACGGGCCTTCTGCTTCTGCCGGCCCGAGTGCAGGCTGTGCCATGGAAGTTCCCTCCGGTCCGGCCGGTCCCCGCCCGGCTGTGTGCGGGCGGGGACCGGCTCAGCGCCGCGTCAGAGGTTGGTCATGTCGACCGGGATCTGCGGCTCGATGCCGTCTCGCAGCACGGTGGCCTCGATCAGGCCGTACGGGCGGTCCGCCGCGAAGTAGACCTCGTTGTCGTTCTTGAGCCCGAACGGCTCCAGATCCACGAGGAAGTGGTGGTTGTTCGGCAGTGAGAAACGGATCTCGTCGATCTCGCTGCGGCTGTTGATGACGCGCGAACCCATCTGGTAGAGGGTCTGCTGCAGCGAGAGGGAGTACGTCTCGGCGAAGGCCTGCAGGATGTGCTTCTTGGCCTGCTCGTACGACTTCTCCCAGTTGGGCATCCGGTCGGCGTCGCTGGTCCAGTTGTAGCGCCAGACGGTGGAGACGTCGGTGCACAGGATGCGGTCGTACGCCTCCTTGAGCGTCGTGTACTTGTCCTTGACGTAGCCCCAGAACTCCGAGTTGGTGGAGTTCATGACCGTGAGGTCCTTGAGCCCGGAGATGACCTGCCACTTCTCACCGTCGAAGGTGATCTGCGTGGTGCGCAGTTCCTGACCCTTGCGGGCGAAGGAGTGGTTGACCTCGTCCGAGCCGATGAACCTGGAGTTGTTGTCCGAGGTCGCGATGCGCTCCCAGGAGTACTCCTGGATCCGGATGCGCGCGACCTTGATCGGCTCCTGCGACGTCACGAAGTGACGGGCGAGGTGGATGCCGAACTGCTCGGCGGACTCGATGCCGTGCTCCTTGGCGAACGCGAACACCGTGTTCTTGGTGGTGTCCGTCGGCAGGACGTTGGCGTTGGAGCCGGAGTAGTGCACGTCCTCCATGTCGCCGGAGAGGGCGACCGAGACGTTCAGGTCCTTGATGTGGTGGGTGTCGCCGTCCCGCGTGATCCTGACGACGCGGTTCTCTGCTTTGCCGTACTGGTTCTGGCCGAGAATCGTGGGCATGTCTGCTAGCTCCCTCGGTAAACGGAGTAGCCGAACGGGTTGAGCAGCAGCGGTACGTGATAGTGCTCGCCCGGCTCGACGGCGAAAGTGATCGCCACCTCCGGGAAGAACGCACCGCTGTCCCTTACGCGGGGGGCGTCCTGCTGCGCCTCGGCTTGCTTCTTGGAGAAGTACGTCTCGACCTCGAAGTCGAGCCGTACGTGGGTAGTGCCTTCCGGCAGGGCCGGCAGGTCCTTGCAACGCCCGTCCGCATCGGTCGCGGAGCCACCGAGCGCCACCCACTCGGCTTCGCGGCCCGAGCGGGCCGCGAGCGTGATGGCGACGCCCTCGGCGGGGCGTCCGACGCTGGTGTCCAGGATGTGCGTGGACACCGATGCGGTGGTTTCGGTACTCATCAGTCCTTGTCCTCTTCCACAAGACGGGTCAGCCGGATTCGGTTGATCTTCCCGAGTTCGGTGCGCACGTGTCCGCGCTCCTGCTCGGGCGAGTTCCCGATCCGGGACTTCACCGCGTCGCGCATCTGCTCACCGGTGGCTCCGGTGGCACAGATCAGGAAGACGTGTCCGAACCGTTCCTGGTAGGCCAGGTTCAGTTCGAGCATCTCGGCCTTGAGTTCCTCGGTGGCGCCGGCCATCCCCCGCTGTTCACGGGAGGAGGTCGGGTCTCCGGGCTTCGGGCGGCCGATCGGCGGGTGGCCGGCCATCGCGTCGGACAGATCCTCCGGGGTCAGTGCGGCCGTGGCAGCGTCACTGGCCGAAAGAAGAGCTTCCGCGGTGGCGTACGGGCGCCGGGAGAGGATCACTCTCCCCCACGCCGCACTGGCACACACCTCGTGCAGAGCGGTGGTGGCCTCGTCGTCCGCCAGGGTATTGAACCGGGCGAGGCCCGGTGTGGAGCTCGAAGTCACGGGAACCTCCGTGGCTGTTTTCGCTGTGCGTACTTCGCGTCGCGTCGGTCGGGCTGCGGATAGCTAACGCCCTCCACAACACCACGTCAACACTTTGTTGAAATTACGCGAATGTAAAAAGCCGTCGTCCGGTGATCCGGACGACGGCTTCGGCGAGCCTCCACGGCCTTCGCTCAGCTACGGCCTCAACTACTCGCCTTTGGCCGCATTTTCCCTGTTGAGGTAGTTGTAGACGGTGAAGCGGCTGACCCCCAGCGCACCCGCCACGGTCTCCACACCGTGCCGTACGGAGAAGGCACCGCGTGCCTCCAGGGTCCGCACCACCGACTGTTTGGCCTTGCGGTCGAGCTCGGCGAGCGGCATGCCGAGGCGGCGTTCCATGGCGGCCAGGATGTGGTCGAGTGACTCCGAGAGCTGGGGCAGCCGGACGGCTATGACGTCCTCGCCCTCCCAAACCAGCACGATGTCGTCGGCCTGCGCCTGCTCGGGTCCCAGCAGCTCGGCGCCCATGGCGTCGACGAGCGGCTTGACCGCGGTGACGAGGGGGTGGTCCGCCGGTTCGGTCACTTCGAGTCCTCCCCGATGACGTTGACCTGGAGCGACACCCGGGTGGCACCCGATGCCAGGGCGCTGCGCAGCAGCGAGTCCACCGCGGTGAGCACCTGGTCCGCACCGCCCTCCGCCGTGTTGCCGAAGGGGCCGACGTCCACGGCGTCCAGATCGGCCGACTGAATGACCTCGCGGGCCACGACCGCGTGGGCGGGCGCCTCGTCGAGATCGAAGGGCTCGGTGGTGAACTCCACCCTCAAGCGCACTATGTCTCCCTCATGCTCTCGCCGCGCCTTCGTGAGGCCACGACTCGGCCCCCGACCCTAACGGACGGGGGCCGGGTGCGTCTGGTGACGATGCGCCCCGGAGCCTCTCAACCGCGGGACGAGCCGGTTCCCTGGTACGGCAGCACGCAGACGGCCACCGGGGCCGAGAAGGCACCACCGGTGCGGGTCAGCGTCCCGTCCTTCGCGCCGACCCGGAAGACCGTCACCGTGCTCGACTTCTGGTTGGCCGCGAAGAGCAGCGCTCCGTCCGGCGAGAAGGCGATCTGCCGGGGGAAGTCGCCGCCCACCGGCACGGTGTCGAGCAGTCTCAGCGCGGCCCCGTCGTCCTCGACGGCGTAGCGGGTCAGACTGTTGTGCCCCCGGTTGGCCAGGTAGGCGAACCGGCCGTCGCCGGTGACCAGGAACTGTGCCGGAAAGCTGGTACCGGCGCCGGTCCCGGTGGACTGCGGGGCGCCCGGGGACAGGGTGCCGGTGGCCGGGTCGTAGCCACAGACGACGGCGGTGTTGTCGACCTCGCAGGCCAGGTAGGCGTAGCGGCCACCCGGGTGAAACGTGAGGTGCCGCGGCCCGGCCCCGGGACGCAGGGCCGCGTACGAGACCTCGGCGAGGGTGCCGCGCTCCTCGTCCAGCCGGTACGTGTACACGGCGTCGTTGCCGAGGTCCACGGCGAGGATGTGGCCGCCGTCGGGGGTGGTGACGATCTGGTGGGCGTGCGGCCCGTCCTGGCCGGGGCCGGGCGGTGGCGCCGCGTGGGCGACCAGGTCCGTGCGCTCCCCCAGTGAGCCGTCGTCCCCGATGGGGTGCACCGCGACGCTGCCGGAGGTGTAGTTCGCGGTGAGCAGCCACCTTCCCGTGGGGTGGACGGAGAGATGGGTGGGGCCCGCGCCGCCCGTGCCGCGGGTTCCGAGCACCCGATGGGCGCCGTCCGGCGACAGGGCGACGGCCGTCACCCCGCCCCGGTTCTGCTCGTCGACCGCGTAGACGGTGGCTTCCGAGGGATGCATCGCCAGGAAGGAGGGGTTGTCGACGCCGGTGATCACGGGGCCGACGGAGATCGCCCCGGTGGTGGCGTCGTACGAGGCCGTGCCGATTCCCCTGCCCCCGCCCCCGGCCGAGGTGTACGTGCCGAGCAGCAGCTGCCGGGCGGGGCGTGAGCGCGAACCGACCGCGGGCGCGGGGTCCGGCGCGGCCCCCGGGGGCCGGGAGGAGCCGGGCGGGGCGGGGGCCACGGACAGGGCGGCACCGGCGATCAGGGCTCCGAGGACGGTGCGCCGGCTGGTGGCGTGGTTCATGCGAGGTACCTCGTGTGGGGGGAGTCGGCTGCATCGGATGCACCAGCCACCCTGGCCCGCCCCGGACCCCGTCGGCAACCGGCGCAATTCCGGCCTCACCTCGCACAACCCGCACGAAGTCACCCGGCCCGAATTCCGGGCACCCCCTTGACAGCTCCCCCAACGCCAGGCAATCTTCCGTTACGTAGAAACTAACTTCCGCAATACGGAAGGAGCGCCGAAACCCTCATGGGCTACCCGGACCAGCGCTTCGATGTGAACCTTTCGATCCTCTTCACGGAACTCCCGCTCCTGGAGCGCCCCGCGGCCGCCGCCGCGGCGGGCTTCACGGCGGTCGAGCTGTGGTGGCCCTGGATCGAGACCCCCACTCCGCCGCAGGCCGAGCTCGACGCCCTCAAGAAGGCGCTCGACGACGCGGGCACGCAGTTGGTGGGGCTGAACTTCTATGCCGGGCAGCTGCCCGGCCCCGACCGCGGCGCGCTCTCCGTGCCCGGCACGGAGTCGGACCGCTTCCGCGCCAACATCGAGGTGGCGGCCGACTTCGCCGCCTCGGTCGGCTGCAAGGCGCTCAACGCGCTCTACGGCAACCGCGTCGACGGCGTGGACCCGGCTGCGCAGGACGAACTCGCTCTGGAGAATCTGGTCGTCGCCGCCCGCGCGGCCGACCGGATCGGGGCGATCCTGCTGATCGAGACCCTCAACAAGCCGGAATCGCCGCGCTACCCCCTGGTCAGCGCGCCCGCCGGCATCGAGGTCGTCGACAAGGTCAACGCGGCGACAGGACTCGGGAACGCGAAGTTCCTGCTCGACCTGTACCACCTGTCGATGAACGGCGAGGACCTCGGCCAGGTCATCACGGCGTACGCCGACAAGACCGGCCACGTCCAGATCGCCGACAATCCGGGGCGCGGCGCGCCCGGCACCGGCTCGCTCCCGCTGGAGCAGCTCCTCGACGAGCTGACGAAGGCCGGATACGACGGCTGGGTCGGCCTGGAGTACAAGCCGGGCGACCGGCCGAGCGCCGAGGCCTTCGAGTGGCTCCCGGCCACCGCGCGGGCCGCCCGCTGAGGGCGGCGAACTCCCCCTCGTACACACGTTTATCGGAAGGCACCCTCATGAGCAACAACCTCCCCAAGGTTGCGTGGATCGGACTCGGCATCATGGGCTCCCCCATGTCCGAGAACCTGATCAAGGCCGGGTACGACGTCACCGGTCACACCCTGGAGCAGGACAAGATCGACCGGCTGGTCGCGGCCGGCGGCACGGGCGCGGGCTCGATCGCCGACGCGGTCCGGGACGCCGATGTCGTCATCACGATGGTGCCCGCCTCCCCGCAGGTCGAGGCCATCGCCTACGGCCCCGGCGGCATCCTGGAGAACGCGAAGCGCGGGGCGCTGCTGATCGACATGTCGTCGATCACGCCGCAGACCTCCGTGGACCTGGCGAAGAACGCGAAGGACAAGGGCATCCGAGTGCTGGACGCCCCGGTCTCCGGCGGTGAGGCCGGTGCGATCGAGGCCGTACTGTCGATCATGGTCGGCGGCGAGCAGGCCGACTTCGACGCGGCGCAGCCGATCCTCCAGGCGCTCGGCAAGACCATCGTGCTGTGCGGTCCGCACGGCTCCGGTCAGACGGTGAAGGCCGCCAACCAGCTGATCGTCGCGGTCAACATCCAGGCGTGCGCCGAGGCGGTCGTCTTCCTGGAGAAGTCCGGGGTCGACCTCGCCGCCGCGCTGGACGTCCTCAACGGCGGACTGGCCGGCTCGACGGTCCTGACCCGCAAGAAGGACAATTTCCTGAAGCGGGACTTCGCCCCGGGCTTCCGGATCGACCTGCACCACAAGGACATGGGCATCGTCACGGACGCCGCCCGCAACGTCGGCGCCGCGCTGCCCGTCGGCGCCGTCGTCGCCCAGCTCGTCGCCTCGCTGCGCGCCCAGGGCGACGGCGGCCTGGACCACTCGGCACTGCTGCGCTCGGTCGAGCGCCTGTCGGGTCAGCCGGTCCAGGCCTGACCGGCCGGGCCCGGCCGGGCCCGGCAACCAGAGACTTCCGGATGGCGTCGGCGCTGACACCTGTCCTGTCGCGCCCAGGCGTCGGCGCCATCCGGAACACCAGACTTCTATTTTCAACAAACTGTTGACGTCGGGTTCGGGGCGTATCTACGCTCCTGGAGCCCCGAACCGTCGCAGTTCAGCAGCTCAGCAGCTCCCGTACGGAAGGTCGCCCCGACACCATGACGCAGCGCGTGCTTACGACCGAGTCAGGCGCCCCGGTCGCCGACAACCAGAACTCCGCCACCGCCGGCGTCGGTGGCCCGATCCTCCTCCAGGACCAGCACCTCCTGGAGAAGCTGGCGCGCTTCAACCGGGAGCGCATTCCGGAGCGCGTGGTCCACGCCCGCGGTTCCGGCGCGTACGGCTACTTCGAAGTGACCGACGACATCACGGCCTTCACCCGCGCCGACTTCCTCTCCGAGGTCGGCAAGCGCACGGAGACGTTCATCCGCTTCTCGACCGTCGCCGACTCGCTGGGCGGCGCGGACGCGGTGCGCGACCCGCGCGGCTTCGCCCTCAAGTTCTACACGGACGAGGGCAATTACGACCTCGTCGGCAACAACACCCCGGTGTTCTTCATCAAGGACCCGATCAAGTTCCCCGACTTCATCCACTCGCAGAAGCGCGACCCGTTCACGGGCCGTCAGGAGCCGGACAACGTCTGGGACTTCTGGGCTCACGCTCCCGAGGCCACGCACCAGGTCACCTGGCTGATGGGTGACCGCGGCATCCCCGCCTCGTACCGTCACATGAACGGCTACGGCTCGCACACGTACCAGTGGACGAACGCCGAGGGCGAGGCCTTCTTCGTCAAGTACCACTTCAAGACGAACCAGGGGGTGCGCTCCCTCTCCAGCGAGCAGGCCGCCGAACTCGCGGGCAAGGACGGCAACTCGCACCAGACGGACCTGCTGCAGGCCATCGAGCGCGGGGTGAACCCGTCCTGGACCCTGTACGTGCAGGTCATGCCGGCTGCCGAGGCCGCGGACTACCGCTTCAACCCGTTCGACCTCACCAAGGTGTGGCCGCACGCGGACTACCCGCTGCAGCGGGTGGGCCGGCTGGTCCTCGACCGCAACCCGGACAACGTCTTCGCCGAGGTCGAGCAGGCCGCGTTCTCCCCGAACAACTTCGTGCCCGGCATCGGTCCGTCCCCGGACAAGATGCTCCAGGGCCGGCTGTTCGCCTACGCGGACGCGCACCGCTACCGGCTGGGCGTCAACCACACCCAGCTCCCGGTGAACGCGCCGCGCACCGCGGTCGTCGACAACTACGGCCGGGACGGGCTGCACGCCACGCGCAGCGGCTCGCGCCACGACAAGAACTACGAGCCCAACTCGTACGCGGGCCCCTCCCAGACCGACGCGGCGCTCTCCGCCCCGCTCGCGATCCACGGCTGGACCGGCACCCACGCGGCGCCCGCCCACACCAAGGACGACGACTTCTTCCAGGCCGGTGAGCTGTACCGGCTGATGTCCGAGGACGAGAAGGGCCGACTGGTCGCCAACATCGCCGGGGGACTGTCCCAGGTGACCCGCGACGACGTGATCGAGAAGAACCTCGCCCACTTCCACGCCGCCGACGCTGACTACGGCAAGCGCGTGGAGGAGGCCGTCCGCGCCCTGCGCGAGGACTGAGCCTCCCACTGAGCCCTGCCCGCGCCGCGTACCTGGATGAGGGGTCTCGTACGGCGCGGGCAGGACGAGGTCGCGGCGGCTGTGCGATGCCAGTGCGGTGGTGAGGGCACCCCTGTTCTTTCGCTTCACCACCCGTGCCAGGGCGCGGAGTACGGATACGGTCCCGTACTCCGCGCCCTTCTTCGTGTTCCGGTCCGCCGGCTCCGCGCCGCTCTCCACGTCCCGGTCCCGGACCGCGCACGCTCGTTCATGTCCCGGTCCCGAACTCCGCACGCCGGTTCATATCCCCGCTTCCCCGGCCCGCCGTTCCCCGCCCGCAGCGGGCTCCGTTCTCGCACGTCGGCCGGCGAGCCGGGTTTCATGCCTGTGGCCCCCGTCCCCGAGTCCCGGGGACGGGGGCCACAGGCGGACCGGCGTGCGGTCAGGAAGCCGCGAGCGGGCGGATCGCCGTCGGGGCGTGGGACGGCTCCGTCGCGATGTCCTCGAACTCGTTGACGGACGCGATGTCCGTACCGCTCATCGCGATGTTCGTCACGCGCTCCAGGATCGCCTCGACCACGACCGGCACCCGGAACTCCGCGGCCAGCTTCTTCGCCTCCTCGAAGGCCGGGAGCAGCTGGTCCGGCTCGGTGACGCGGATGGCCTTGCAGCCCAGCCCCTCGACGACCTTGACGTGGTCGACGCCGTAGACGCCGAGCTCCGGCGAATTGAGGTTCTCGAACTCCAGGTTGACCTGGAAGTCGATGTCGAAGTTGCGCTGCGCCTGGCGGATCAGCCCCAGGTAGGAGTTGTTCACCAGGACATGGACGTACGGGATCCGGTGCTGCGCGCCGACGGCCAGCTCCTCCAGCATGAACTGGAAGTCGTAGTCGCCGGAGAGCGCGACGACGGAACCGTCCGGGTCGGCGGTGGCGACGCCCAGCGCGGCCGGGATGGTCCAGCCGAGCGGGCCCGCCTGGCCGCAGTTGATCCAGTGGCGCGGCCGGTAGACGTGCAGCATCTGCGCACCGGCGATCTGGGAGAGGCCGATCGTGGTGACGTACCGGGTCTCGGGACCGAAGGCCCGGTTCATCTCCTCGTACACCCGCTGCGGCTTCAGCGGGACGTTGTCGAAGTGCGTGCGGCGCTGCAGCGCGGCCCGGCGCTCCTGGGTGGACGCGGCCCACTCCGAGCGGTCCTTGAGCTTTCCGGCCGCCTTCAGCTCACGCGCCACCTCGACGAACAGCTCCAGCGCGGCCTTGGCGTCGGAGGCGATGCCGAGGTCGGGGGCGAAGATCTTGCCGAGCTGGGTGGGCTCGATGTCCACGTGGACGAAGGTGCGGCCCCGGGTGTAGACGTCGAGCTTGCCGGTGTGGCGGTTGGCCCAGCGGTTGCCGATACCGAGGACGAAGTCGGACTCCAGGAAGTTCGCGTTGCCGTAGCGGTGCGAGGTCTGCAGGCCGACCATGCCCGCGTTCAGTTCGTGATCGTCGGCGATGATGCCCCAGCCCATCAGGGTCGGGACGACCGGGACTCCGGTCAACTCGGCGAATTCCACGAGGAGTTCGGACGCATCGGCGTTGATGATGCCGCCGCCCGCGACGAGCAGCGGACGCTCGGAGGCGTTCAGCATCTCCACGGCGCGCTCGATCTGCTTGCGGGTCGCGGCGGGCTTGTGCACCGGCAGCGGCTCGTACAGATCGGGGTCGAACTCGATCTCGGTGAGCTGGACGTCGATGGGCAGGTCGATGAGGACCGGGCCGGGACGGCCGGTGCGCATCAGGTGGAAGGCCTGCTGGAAGACGCCCGGGACCTGGGCGGCTTCGAGCACGGTCGTGGCGGCCTTGGTGACGGGCGCCGCGATCGAGGTGATGTCGACCGCCTGGAAGTCCTCCTTGTGGAGCACGGCGGTCGGGGCCTGGCCGGTGATGCAGAGGATCGGGATGGAGTCGGCGATGGCGGAGTAGAGGCCGGTGATCATGTCGGTGCCGGCCGGTCCCGACGTGCCGATGCAGACGCCGATGTTGCCCGCGCGTGCCCGGGTGTAGCCCTCCGCCATGTGGGAGGCGCCCTCGACGTGGCGGGCGAGCGTGTGATGAACCCCGCCGGAGGCCTTGAGGGCCGCGTAGAAGGGGTTGATCGCCGCGCCCGGCACACCGAACGCGTTGCTGACGCCTTCGCGCTTGAGGATCTCAACTGCCGCTCGGGCAGCGGTCATTCGAGGCATTGAGTGCTCCTGCTCGGACCTGGTGGATTCGGGCTCTGTCGCGCCACCTGAGAGCGCCAATTCCGCATTACGGAAACTTGATTCTGTTATACGGAAGTAAATCTAAAGCGCGGCCGGGCGACCGTCAAGAGAGTCCGGTCGGCGGGACCGATGCGCGCGGGTCCGCGAAGTCGGCCAAGTGGCTCCCCGGGACCTCGCTCTTGGTGGACCATGGGGGATACGGAGCGCAGTCGGCCCGTATCGGTCGCCGCCGGCGTGCTCCGGTGTGCCGAGCGAGGTGCCCCGACGCCGGACGCGCGGACCGGAGGGAGATCATGGTGGAGTCGGTGCCGGTACGCTGCCCGGCCTGCCGCCGCGACCACACGTACAGCCCGCAGGCCTACCCCTGCCCGTGCGGGGCGCCGACCTCCCCGCCCGTGCTGCGCGGCGCCCCGGTCGCACCGATCACGCACCGCACCTGGATCGACGACTGGGTGACGGTGCGCTGTCGCACCTGCGGGCGCCACGACCAGTGGCCGCAGCCGGAGCTGTGCTGCCCGTGCGGGGCGGTGCTGCGGATACCGGTGCGGCCGGCGGCCGAGGGCGACGGCGCCGCCCCTGCCGACCGGTCCCGGCCCGACCGTCCCGCACACATTCCGCTGCCGCGTACGGCACCGCCGCCCCGGCCGGCGTTCCGGTCCCTGCCGATCCGCACGGCGCACGACGCGATCGAAAGCGCTGCCCGGTATCTGGAGTGGCTGGGCTATGACGATGTGCTGCGGTCGGCGGGCCGTTCCCCGGTACGGATCGATCTGCGGGCCACCGGGCTGATCGTGCAGGTCGACACCAGCCCCCGCCCGACCGCCCTGCGCGACGTCGAGTGCCTCTGGCTGAACGCGCTCACCGCGTCCGTCACCAGCGTCTTCTTCTCACTCGCGGGCTACGCGCGGGACGTCGGGGCGCGCGCGGACGACCTCGGCATGCCGCTCTTCGTACTGGACCCCACGGGAACGCCGCGGCCGGTCAACAGCCCCGCGGACGAACTGATCAGCACCGGCGCCTGAGACCGGCCGACACCCGGGACACCGCCCCATGCGCCGGTCGGTCCGCGCCCCTTCCGGAGCGCCATACTGGCCGTATGCGTATCCGTACCGCCCGCCGCTCCGATCTTCCGCTGCTGCAGGACATCGAGCGCGCCGCCGGTGAACCGTTCCGCGCGCTCGGCATGTCCGCCATCGCGGACGACGACCCTCCGGCACTCGACCTGCTGGACGACTACCGCCGGGCCGGCCGCGCCTGGGTGGCCGTGGACGCCGGTGACCGCCCGGTCGGCTATCTGATCGCCGACCCGGTCGAGGGCGCGGCCCACATCGAGCAGGTGTCCGTCCATCCCTCCGCCGCACGACGCGGTCTGGGCAGCACACTCATCGACCACCTCGCCGGGTGGGCCGCCGCCCGGCGCATGGACGCGCTCACACTCACGACCTTCTCCCACGTCCCGTGGAACGCCCCGTACTACACCCGTCTCGGCTTCCGCGTGCTCGGGGAAGCCGAACTCACCGACGGTCTGCGGAAGATCAGGGCGGAGGAGGCCGAACACGGCCTGGACCGCTGGCCGAGGGTCTGCATGCGGCGCGATATCCCGCGCGCCGCGCACGGGCCGCTCCCCAGCGGAACCGACCGGCAACAGTGAGTGCAATCGGTCACGTTCGGGCCCGGGGCCACACATGTTCGGTCGGTTGTCAGTGGCGGGCCTTAAGGTAGGGAACATGGCTTTAACTCCACGGCACATGCCACCCACCGACCCGTCGCGCACCATCCGACCGGTGTCCCCGTCCGCCGCCCAGGCGAACGAGGCGATACGGGCGTTGGTCGACGCGCGAGCCGGCCAGGACTGGTCCTCCGTGGAGTCCGCCGCCTACGAGGTACTGCTGATCGAATGGGCGGCCGCGACCCGGGGTGTCGCCGGCGACATCATCGAGGCCGCCTGACGACGCCGCGAGGGATCGCCGTGCGAATCCCCCGGTCCCGGAGCTTCTCGTTCGGGTCAGGCCGGGCTCGCGTGCCCCTCGCCGACCCGCCCTGATCCGGACGGTGGACCCTGGCGGCCGTGGGCCTCCCGCAGTTCGATCTTCCGGACCTTCCCGCTGACCGTCATCGGGAAGGTCTCCAGGATCTGCAGCCGGCGCGGGATCTTGTAGTGCGCCAACTGTCCGCGGCAGTGGTCCCTCACCTCCTCCAGGGTCGGCGGGTCCGCCGGGTCCCTCGGGATGACGCAGGCCAGGACCTCCTCGCCGTACGTGTCGTCCGGTACGCCCACCACCTGCACATCCGCGACCTTCGGATGCCCGTGGAGGAACTCCTCGACCTCCCTCGGGTACACGTTCTCGCCACCGCGGATGATCATGTCCTTGATCCGGCCGACGATCTGTACGTAGCCGTCCTCCCGCATCACGGCGAGATCCCCGGTGTGCATCCAGCGGGCCGCGTCGATCGCCTCCGCGGTGCGCTCGGGCTGCTCCCAGTATCCGAGCATCACGCTGTAGCCGCGGGTGCAGAGTTCGCCCGCCGCGCCGCGCTCCACGGTCACGCCGGTCACCGGGTCGACGACCTTGACCTCAAGGTGCGGCATGACCCGGCCGACGGTGCCGGTGCGGCGCTCCAGGTCGTCGTCACGACGGGTCTGGGTGGAGACCGGCGAGGTCTCCGTCATGCCGTAACAGATGGAGACCTCGTCCATATGCATCTCGGCGACGACCCGCTTCATCACCTCGACCGGGCACGGCGATCCGGCCATGATGCCGGTGCGCAGCGAGGACAGGTCGTAGGAGGCGAAGTCGGGCAGGTTCAGCTCCGCGATGAACATAGTGGGGACGCCGTACAGCGAGGTGCAGCGCTCCTGCTGAACGGCTTCGAGCACGGCCGCGGCCTCGAACGCCGGAGCCGGGATCACGATGCAGGCACCGTGCGAAGTGACACCGAGGTTGCCCATGACCATGCCGAAGCAGTGATAGAAGGGGACGGGCAGGCAGACCCGGTCCTGTTCGGTGTAGGAGATCAGCTCCCCCACGAAGTAGCCGTTGTTGAGGATGTTGTGGTGGGAGAGGGTGGCGCCCTTCGGGAAGCCGGTGGTGCCGGAGGTGTACTGGATGTTGATCGGGTCGTCGCAGGACAACTCCGCTTCCCTGGCGGCGAGTTGCGCGCCCGTCACTGATCCGGCCGTGGCCAGCAGCTCGTCCCAGCTCGGGTCGCCGATGTAGTGCACGGCGCGCAGGGCGGGGCAGTCGGCACGCACCTGCCCGACCAGGGCGCGGTAGTCACTGGTGCGGTGCGAGAGCGAGGCGACCAGGATCGAGATCCCGGCCTGCTTCAGGACGTACCCCAGCTCGTGCGCCCGGTAGGCCGGGTTGACGTTGACCATGACGGCTCCGACGCGGGCGGTGGCGTACTGCACCAGCACCCACTCGGGGCAGTTGATCGCCCAGATGCCGACCCGGTCCCCCTTGGCCACCCCCGACGCCATCAGCGCACGGGCCAGCTCGTCGACCGCCGCGCCGAATTCGGCGTACGTCCAACGCCGGCCGGACGCGACGTCGACGAGCGCCTCACGCTCGCCGAACGCCGCGACGGCGCGATCGAGATTGCGTCCCACGGTGTCGTCGAGCAGCGCCGTGGTCCCGGTGCCGTGCGCGTAGGACAGCTCGCTCATCGCAGATCCCCCTCGTCGTACTCGGTGCCGGTGCCGCGGGCCGTGCGCTCGCGCAGCTCGATGCGGCGGATCTTGCCGGAGACGGTCTTGGGCAGCTCGGCGAACTCCAGCCGACGGATCCGCTTGTACGGGGCGAGGACCGCGCGGGAGTGCTCGAAGAGCACCTTCGCCGTGTCGGGTCCGGGCTCCCAGCCCTCCGCGAGCACGACGTACGCCTTCGGCACCGCGAGCCGTACCGGATCGGGGGCCGGGACCACCGCGGCCTCGGCCACCGCGTCGTGCTCCAGCAGGGCGCTCTCCAGCTCGAACGGCGAGATCTTGTAGTCGGAGGCCTTGAAGACGTCGTCGGCCCGGCCGACGTAGGTGATGTAGCCGTCCTCGTCGCGGGAGCCGATGTCACCGGTGCGGTAGTAGCCGCCCGCCATGGCCTCGGCGGTCCGGTCCGGGTCACCGTGGTACCCGGTCATCAGACCCACCGGACGCACGGACAGGTCGAGGGAGATCTCGCCCTCGACCGCGCCCGGCTCACCGGTGACCGGATCGAGGAGCTCGACCTTGAAACCAGGGCTGGGCCGTCCCATCGAACCGGCCTTCAGCAGCTGACCGGGGGTGTTGGCGACCTGGACCGCGGTCTCGGTCTGGCCGAAACCGTCCCGGATGGTAACGCCCCAGGTGCGCCGCACCGTCTCGATGACCTCCGGGTTCAGCGGCTCCCCTGCCGCGACGACCTCGCGCGGCGGGGTCTTCAGCTGGGAGAGGTCGGCCTGGATCAGCATCCGCCAGACGGTGGGCGGGGCGCAGAAACTGGTGACGCCCGAGCGGTCCATCTCGCCCATCAGCCGGCCCGCGTCGAAGCGGGTGTAGTTGAAGATGAAGACGGTCGCCTCGGCGCTCCAGGGCGCGAAGAGGTTGGACCAGGCGTGCTTGGCCCAGCCGGGCGAGGAGATGTTGAGGTGGACGTCCCCGGGCTTGAGGCCGATCCAGTACATCGTCGACAAGTGGCCCACGGGGTAGGAGACATGGGTGTGCTCGACGAGTTTGGGGCTGGCGGTCGTACCGGAGGTGAAGTACAGCATCAGCGGCTCGTCGGCGTCCGTCTCACGGTCCGCCTCGAAGGTCTCCGGCCGCTCGTCGGCACCGGTGTACGACAGCCAGCCGGGCACGTCCGCGCCGACGGCGATCCGGGTGTAGTCGCCGGGCACTTCCGTGAACTTGGCGGTGTCGGTGTCCCGTGCCAGAACGTGCCGGACCCGGCCGCGTTCGACCCGGTCGCGCAGATCGACCGGGCCGAGGAGGGGGGTGGCGGGGATGACGACGGCGCGCAGCTTCATCGCGGCGAGGGCGGTCTCCCACAGCTCGACCTGGTTGCCGAGCATGACGAGGATCCGGTCCCCGGCCCGTACTCCCTGGGCGCGCAGCCAGTTCGCGGCCTGGTTGGAGCGGGCGGACATCCGCGCGAAGGACACCTCGGTACGGCCGCCGTCCTCCTCCACGATGTGCAGGGCGGTGCGGTCGTTGTTCTCGGCGATGGCGTCGAACCAGTCGAGCGCCCAGTTGAAGTGGTCCGTCCGCGGCCAGCAAAAGCCCTCGTAGGCGGCGTGGTAGTCCTCGCGGTGCCGCAGCAGAAAGTCCCGGGCGGCCCGGAACGTCTCCGTCGCGCTGGTTGCCGACATGTGCCCTCCTCATTGCGGACCGGACCGGTCGCTTAACATCATGTAAACAGTGACCGAGGTCTCACCACCCCCGAACGGGGGTGCAGCCGAAAAGGTGCTGAGGATCCCGGCCCGGCCGAGGTCCTCAGGGCGTGCCCGGGAGGCTGCCGGGCCTCGGGAGCCGGGCAGAAAGGCGTCAGCGTGCCGGAATCCGTCGATGCGGTGGAGATGCAAGCGGCGCTGTTGCGGCTGCGCCGGACCAGCGGGGTGCCCGTGGCCTTCGGCGGGCTGCTCTCGGACGCCCGCCATGCCCGGATCGCCGAGCTGAACGGGGCGCAGACCGGCGCCCTGCGTGGACTCGTCATCTCGGCGGGCAGTGGGCTCGGCGGCAAGTCGATCGCCCTGTCCCGGCCGTGCGCGGTGACCGACTACCGCTCCTCGCGCCACATCAGCCACGAGTACGACATGGCGGTCGCGGCGGAGGGTCTGCGCTCGGTGGTGGCGGTGCCCGTCGTCGTGCGGCGCAGGGTGCGCGGCGTGCTGTACGGGGCGCTGCGCGAGCCGGTCACGCTCGGGGACCGGACGTTCGACGCGGCGGTCGCCGCCGCCCGTGATGTGGAGCAGGCCCTGGTCGTACGCGACGAGGTGCAGCAGCTTCTGGCCGTGACGCGGGAGCAGGTCACGGACCCGAGGGCCGCGCCGGGGGCCTGGGAGGACGTCCGCGAGGCCCATCGCGAACTGCGCGCGCTGGTCCCGAAGGTCGTCGACCCGGCCTTGCGCGACGAGTTGCTCGCGGTGTGCGGGCGGCTCGCCACAGCGGCCGGGGCCCGTGTGCCCAAACCCTGCGCCGTGCACCTGGCACCGCGCGAGGTGGACGTGCTGGCGTGCGTGGCGGCGGGGACGACGAACGCGGTGGCGGCGGAGCGGCTGGGGCTGCGGCCCGAGACCGTGAAGGGGTATCTGCGTTCGGCGATGCGCAAATTGGGGGCGCACACCCGTCTGGAAGCGGTGGTGGCGGCGCGACGCGCGGGGCTGCTGCCGTAGGGGGCGGGTACGCGGGACCGGACGGCGGCCGTCGCTCCACGGGTCGCGCACCGGACGCCGCTCACGGCCCGAAGTCGATGAACGTCGCGAACCGGATGTCGTATCCGGTCGCTTCGGTGACCGCGTCCGTCCCGGCCCTCGTCACGGTGGAGAGCATCCGTACGGCCTCCTCGGTGACGGCGTCGCGATCGGCCCGACTCAGCCTGCCGAGCGGCTGCACGGTGAGGGCCGCCGCCCGGCCGGAACCGGAACGGGACCCGGACCCGTCACCGAGCCGCCAGATCGCCGCGAGGAATCCGTCGACCAGCACCGTGCCGTACGCCTGGTTGCCGTTCCCGTTGCGCCCCCGGTACCGCGGCGGGATCACGCGTGAACGGTCCGCGTGGCCGAGCAGCACATTGTCGAACTCGGGCAGGAAGCGCGGCGGGGCGGGGATGTCCTCGTCGGGGCGCGGGGCGTCCGGCAGGTCGAAGAGCTCGACGCCGTTCTCGTCCCGGAAGGTGATGAGCCGCGACCGCAGCCGTTCGAAGACCTCGCGCATCCGGGTCAGTCCGGACCACGCCTGCATGTCCCGGACGGAGGCGGGCCCGAAGGCGCCGAGGTAGCGCAGCACGGTGGCATCGGGTGCGGGCACCGGCCCGGACGGGCTGCCGAGCCAGTGTTCGGCGGTGGTCAGCGCAACCCCTCCGCTCCTGCCCCACACCCCGCGCGGGGTGACCTGGACCAGCGGCAGCAGACAGCGGGCGGCCACGCCCAGGGACTGCGGGTCGGCGTCGGGCCACTCGGCGAGCAGTGCCTCGCGGATCTCCTGGGGGGTACGGGGCCGCTCCTCGACGAGCTTCCTGACGATCGTGCCGAGCCGGTCCGGGTCCACTCCGACGAGCCCCTTGCGGAACGCCCTGAGCTCCCGGTCGCGCGCCGCCTGGACGAGCGGGCGCAGGGTGAGCGCGTCGGCGGCGGTGTGCAGGTGGATGGTGGAGCGCAGGGTGACGATGCGCACCACCTCACGGGACTCCATCAGCCCGGCGAGCTCGGCCGGGTCGAATCCGTCGAGGCGGGCCAGGAGCTGATAATAGGGCGGCTTGGTGTTCTGCGCCTGGAGACCGACGAGCTGCTCGACGGCGCCCTTCGCGGACATCGTGGTCCGGCGCAGCAGCAGCTGGCGTTCCAGCGTGGCGCGGCCCAGCACGCGCGGGGAGAGCACGGTGGGCGCGGCGGGGTCCTTCTTCGCTGACATGAACGGCACGCTACGTGGAGTCGCGGACACCTTCGGTCCGCATGGCGGCCCGGACCCGAGCAGTGCGCCCCGCCATGCCGCCGGACGGCAGGACCCCGGATCGCGGGTCCACCGCCCGCATCATGGGTGGGTGATCAGTGTCCTGTTCGCCGTCCTGACCGCGTTCAGCAACGGCGCGGCCTCCGTCCTCCAGCGCCGCGCCGCCCGCACCGTCCCCGACAGCGAGGCGATGCGTCTGGCGCTGATCGGGCATCTGCTGCGGCGGCGGGTGTGGCTCGCCGGGATCGGCCTGGTGATCGTCGCGGCCGTCTGCCAGGCCGTGGCGCTGGCCACCGGTCCGATCGCCGTGGTCCAGCCGATCTTCGTGATCGAACTGCCGGCCACGCTGCTGATGGCCGGGTTCGTTATGCGGGTCCGGCTGCCCCGGTCGCTCTGGTACGCGGTGGTGGCGGTGACCCTGGGGCTGGCCCTGGGCATGGCCTCGGCGGCACCGGGCGGCGGCGCCACGTCCGTGCACGGCGCGGTCTGGGTGCCCGCACTCATCCTGACCGGCATCTTCGAGGCCGTGCTGATCGGAGCGGCCCTGAGCACGCGCGGCAACCCCCGGGGCGCACTGCTCGGCCTCGCGGCGGCATGCGGGTACGCGCTCACGGCCGCGCTCATGAAGGACGCCATGGCGCGGCTCGAAGGCGGCGGCGGAGCGGCGGCGCTCTTCACGTCCTGGCAGCTGTACGCCACCGCGGCGGCCGGAGTGGGCTCGCTGTTCCTCCTCCAGAACGCGCTCCAGGCCGGCATGCTGGTCGCCGTCCAGCCGCCGCTGACCCTCGGCGACGCGCTGATCAGCGTCGTGTACGGGGTGACGCTCTTCGGCGAGGAGCTGCGTACCGGGTGGTGGGTGCTGCCCGAACTGGTCGCGGTCGCCCTGATCACGGTGGGCTGCGTCGAGCTGGCCCGCTCCCCGCTGGCGTCCGGGACCGCGCCGCCGGCCGCCCGCAGGCTCAGGTGAACTCGCCGCGATTACCGGGATCCGGTCGCGCGGTCCGACCCCACGGGGCTATTCTCCGATCGAGCCATGTGTGGCGAGGGGCGAGGGGCCCGGTTCTTCCTTGGGGGTTGGTGTGGTTTCCGGTCGTGTGGTGCGGTTCGACGGCGCACGGGGATATGGCTTCATCGCACCCGATCACGGTGGTGAGGATGTGTTCCTCCATGTCAACGACATGCTGATCCCCGAGTCCTATGTGCACACGGGCACGGCGGTCGAGTTCGAGATCGAGGACGGTGACCGGGGGCTGAAGGCGTCGTCCGTCCGGCTCGCCGAGGGCCCCGACGGGAAGCCGCTGACTCCCCCGCGGCCCGCCGCGGTCGGCATCGCCGGATCCGCGGACGACGACACGCTGTGCGATGTGCTCAGCGCGGCCGAGTACACCAAGGAGGTCACCGACGTCCTGCTGGAGTCGGCACCCTCACTGACGGGCGCTCAGATCCTGCAGATCCGGGGCGGGTTGCTGCAGTTCGCCAAGAACCACGGCTGGACCGAGGGCTGACGGCACGCCCCGCACAAGCGTTCAGGCGGTCGGCTCCCGCACCACCAGCGGGGTGCCCAGCACCTGGTGTCCGCCGCTGGCGATCATGCGCACCTCGCCCCGGTCACTGATCTCCGCGCGCACGATTCCGGTCTCGTCCTCGTAGATCGGATACCCGCCCGCGCCCGACTGTTCCGTACGCCGGACGGTCACCGTGTCGTCCTCCACGGCCGACGCCTGAAATACCAATTGGTAGCTCTCCGGGTAATCCATGGCGGTTCTCCCGATACGGACGGCGCGGGACAAGGTCCGTCCGCGCCTTCCCTCGTTCTCCTGCTTCCATCGTCCCTCGGTCCGGCCCGTCGTGCCCGGCCGACGGGCCACGGCTGCGGGCTCGTGCCCGGTCCACTTATCCTGAAGCCATACGGGCGGTTCGCCAGCAATCGGGCACACAGCACAGATACGCCCCCTTTCCCCCGGTTTCGCGTGCGCGGCATGCGTGACCGGGACCCCGGAGCCGGGAAGGGACACACCATGAAGGATGCCGACATGGGAGACGATGTCTACCAGCCCCAACAGCCGGAAGCCTCCGACCCCGCCGAGCAGCTCGACATCGAGGACACCCTGGACAACCGGGGCCTGACCGATCTGCTCGACGAGGGCTACTCCCCGCCCGAGCGGCCGTGGGCGGTGGAGGACCAGGGCACCACGGCCGCCGAACAGCGCAGCGGCGAGCCGCTGGAGAGCCGCCTGGCCCGGGAGCTGCCCGAGATCACCGAGATCACCGGCGACGGCCTGGGTGATCTCTCCGGCGGTGACGGCGAACTGTGGGACGGGGAGGTCGGTACGGTACGCGCCGGCCGGCTCACCCGGCAGTTGGACATCAACGAGCCGGACACCCTGGCGGCCGAGGACGTCGGGATCGACGGAGCGGCGGCATCGGCCGAGGAAGCGGCCATGCACGTGGTTCCGGACAGCCAGGGCTGAGAAGGCACTCCCTGCGCCCGCCCCGCCTCCCCACACGACACGCCCTCGCGTCGACGGAGTTGCACACCGGCACTCCCTCGCACACCGCCACTCCTGCACACGCCGGCACTCCTCGCACACCGGCACTCCTGCACATCGGCACCCTTGCACACCACACCCGCGAGTCTTTACTTCCGCTTTACTGCGCTGTGACACCTCACCTCCGAGGTCCGGACCATGACCTCGGAGGTAATCGACGCTTTCCGCGCCATCGGACATCGTGTTCCTCACCAGCACACGGGAGCCCGGCCCCAGGGACCGGGACGCGAGGAGAGGACAGCACGATGACCGCATACGAGGACGCCGTTCAGCGCTACTTCGTCGCCTGGAACGCGGCCACCCCCGAGGACCTGGAGAAGGCCGTGGCGGCTGCCTTCACGGAGAGCGCCACCTACACCGACCCGCTGGCGGACGTGCGCGGTCACGAGGAGCTCACGGCCACGATCAACGGGGCCCACCAGCAGTTCCCCGGCTTCGAGTTCCGGCTGACCGGCACCCCTGACGGGCACCACGACATCGTGCGCTTCAGCTGGGAACTGGTCTCCTCCGCCGACGGCTCGGCACCCGTCGCCGGGTCGGACGTGCTGGCCCTCGCCGAGGACGGACGCATCGCCTCGGTCAGCGGCTTCCTCGACCGCGTGCCCGGAGCCTGATCCGCCGACAGGACAGACCGGTCGGCGCCGAGCGCACCGGCCGTCCGACGAGCCGCCCGTCCCATGGACGGCTCCTCAGCCGCCCGCGCACGGCGAGTTCCGCGACGCGGGCGCGGCGGCTGATCGCCCCCCTCGGTCCCGTCCTCGGCAGGGACGCCTTCGGGCGGTTCCCAGTCGAGGCCGGGCCCGTCGGGGGCGCTCCTCGTTTCCGGCGGCCCCGTGGCGGACTCGCCACGCCGGGGCCGACGCCGGACCGGCGCGACGTCAGGCCGGCTCATCGAGGAACTTCCCGCCCTCCAGAAGGGTTTTGAGCGAGGAGAGGATCGCGATCCAGCCGTCGCTGATGCCCTCCAGCATCCTGCTCTCCGGGCTGTCGAACCCGTCGTGGGTGACCGTCAGTTTGATGCCCAGCTCGGGCTCGTCGGCGGGCTCGATGGCGAAGGCGACCTTCGACCGCTCCCGGACGGCCTTCTCCCACTCCTCGTCCGAGGCGAAGTCGAACATCTGACGGTGCATGGGCTGCAGAGTGTGCCAGGTGTACGAGAGCCGCTCACCGGGCTCCGCCTCCAGGACACGCTGGCCGACCTCCTCGAACTCACCGTCCGGGTCCATCTTCCACCGCACCGGCGCGCCGACCTCCCAGGTCGACTCGGGGCCGTAACCACCCATGTAGATCTTGATGAACTCGGGGTCGGTCAGCGCCCGATACAGCTTCTCGGCGGTGGTCTGGATGTAGAGGGCGTAGACGAACTCGGGCTTGTCCATGACCGTTCCTTCCGCGGTCTGCTCAAGGTGGGACAGCGTGGCCGGGCGGCGCCCGTACCGGCCGATCCAGCGGTCGGCGAGCTCCTGGATGGGCACCGGGTCGAGGCAGTACAGCTTCTCCCGCCCCCGGCGCACGGCGGTGACCAGCAGCGCCGATTCCAGCACCGCCAGATGTTTGCTCACCGCCTGCCGGCTCATGCCCAGCCCCTCGCCCAACTCGCGCAGGGTCTGGCCGCCCCGCGCGTCGAGCCGGTCGAGGAGCTCCCGGCGGCTCGGATCGGCGAGCGCCTTGAATATCGGGTCCAACGCCGCCATCGGGACCACCCTCACCAGTTCGTTCCCCCGCCTCCCTCTCCACCATAGGCAACCCTTCGGTTGCACGGCGAGCCGGAGCCGCGGGGCCCACCACGAGCCGGGCCGCCGATGGGCGGCCTCCATCGGCCGAGGCTGCCGGAAGACACCCACCGCGCCTTCGCACCTCCCACCCCCACTGCTCGCCCGCACACCTCCCGGCCGCCTGAGCGATTTCTGGAATTAGCTTCTGATGTCTTGTCACAGCCGGTTCTACGCGCATAGCTTTTGCCCTCACCACACTTCGGGAGCAGCTCACCGTGCACATATCCAGACCCCGTACCGTCCTCCTGGCCGGCGCCGTCGCCGTCACGCTCTCGGCCACCGCGCTGCCCGCCGCATTCGCGACTCCGTCCTCGACCGCCGTGATCTCCGAGGTGTACGGCGGTGGGGGCAACTCGGGTGCCACACTCAGCCGCGACTTCATCGAACTGGCCAACGCCGGTTCCGCCGGTTACGACCTGTCCGGTTTCAGCGTCCAGTACCTGCCCGCCGCCCCGTCCGCCGGATCGCTGTGGCAGGTCTCCGCACTGAGCGGTTCCATCGCCCCCGGTGGCCGCTATCTCGTCGCCCAGGCCGCGGGCACCGGCGGCACCGTCGCGCTGCCGACGCCGGACACCACCGGCACGGTCGCGATGGCAGCCGGTGGCGGCACCGTCGCGCTCGTCTCCGGCACGACCCCGCTGACCTGCAAGACGGCTGCCGACTGCGCGGCCGACACCCGGATCGTGGACCGCGTGGGCTACGGCTCCGCGGTCGTACGGGAGGGCAGCGGCCCGGCCGCGGGAGCGTCGAACACCTTCTCGGTGGCGCGCGGTGCGTCCCTCGCCGACACCGATGACAACGCCGCCGACTTCACCGCCGGCGACCCGACACCGGTCAACTCGGCCGGTGAGACGTCCGGCGGCTCCGGCCCGGTGGACCCCGGCGGCCCGACCGAGCCCGGCACCGTCCGGATCCACGACATCCAGGGCACCACCCGGGTGTCGCCGCTCAAGGGCCGGTCGGTGACCGGGGTGCCCGGCATCGTCACCGGCGTACGTACCACCGGTTCGCGCGGCTTCTGGATCCAGGACCCCGCGCCGGACGCGGACCCCCGTACCAGCGAGGGCGTGTTCGTGTTCACCGGCTCCACCGCTCCGGAGGTCGCCGTGGGCGACTCGGTGCTGGTCAGCGGCAAGGTGGACGAGTACTACCCCTCGTCGACCACCCAGTCGATCACCGAGATCACCGCCCCGAAGACGACCGTGCTGTCCTCGGGCAACGCGCTGCCGGCCCCGGTCGTGCTCGACGCGGCCTCGGTACCGGACGCCTACGCCCCTTCGGCGGACGGCGGTTCGATCGATTCGCTGGCCCTCGCCCCCTCGGCGTACGCCCTCGACCTCTACGAGTCGCTCGAAGGCACCCGCGTCCGCATCTCCGACACACGGGTGACGGGTGCGACGACCGCGTACGACGAGGTGTGGGTGACCGTCAAGCCGGACGAGAACCGGACCCGGCGGGGCGGCACGCTGTACTCCTCCTACAACGACCAGAACACCGGCCGCATCAAGGTGATGTCCCTCGACCCGGCCGCCCCGGTCCCCGTCGCCGACGTGGGCGATGTGCTGTCCGGCGCCACCACCGGTGTCATGGACTACGCGTCGTTCGGCGGTTACAACCTCCAGGCCACCGAACTCGGCACGCTCACCGACAACCATCTCCGGCGGGAAGTCACCCGGAAGCAGAAGGGCAACGAGCTCGCCGTCGCCACGTACAACGTGGAGAACCTGGACGCCCTGGACGAGCAGGCCAAGTTCGACACCCTCGCCGAGGGCATCGCGACCAACCTCTCCTCCCCGGACATCGTGTCGCTGGAGGAGATCCAGGACGACAACGGCGCGGTGAACGACGGCACGGTCGGCGCCGAGGCGACGTTGAAGCGCTTCACCGACGCGATCGTCGCCGCGGGCGGTCCCCGGTACGCGTGGCGGTACATCTCCCCCGAGAACAACAAGGACGGCGGCGAACCGGGCGGCAACATCCGCAACGTCTTCCTCTTCAATCCCAAGAGGGTCGACTTCGTGGACCGCGCGGGCGGCGACGCGACCACCGCCGTGACCGCCGTGCGGACGAAGAAGGGGGTGACGCTCTCGGCGTCGCCCGGCCGGATCACCCCGACCAGCGACGCGTGGGCGGACAGCCGCAAGCCGCTCGTCGGAGAGTTCCGCTTCCACGGCAAGCCGGTCTTCGTCATCGGCAACCACTTCACGTCCAAGGGCGGCGACCAGCCCCTGCACGGCCGGTACCAGGCGCCGAAGCGCAGCTCCGAGACGAAGCGCGTGAAGCAGGCGACGGAGGTGAACACCTTCGTCAAGTCGCTGCTGGCCGCCGACGATTCGGCCCGGATCATCACGCTCGGCGACCTCAACGACTTCGCCTTCTCCCCGACGATGGACGCGCTGACCAACGGCAAGGTGCTCAAGCCGCTGATCACCACGCTGCCCGCGAGCGAGCAGTACAGCTATGTGTACGAGGGCAACTCGCAGACGCTGGACCACATCCTGACCAGCCCCGGCGTCCGTCGCTTCGACTACGACGTGGTCCACATCAACGCGGAGTTCGCCGACCAGGCGAGCGACCACGACCCGCAGGTCGTGCGGGTGGACGTCAACGCCCCGAGCCCCAACGGGCACTGACCTCCGGGCCCGCGCGAACGCCGCGGGCCACGAGGGTGGGGCCGACCGGCCACCGGTCGGCCCCACCCTCGCGTCGTTCCAAGTGCTGTCCCGTCATCCCACGCCCGCTCGGGATTACGGGACAGCCCTTGGGGCGGACCACCGCCCGCGCCGATGCCCGGTCCGGCTCTCAGGCCCTCGGCACCGGCCGCACGCCCGTCGACTGACGCGGCAGGGCGGCCAGGCCCGGCGCGGGCTCCAGCGGACGGTCGGTGAAGAAGCGGGCGACCAGGTCCGCGACATCGTCCGGGCGCTCCAGGACGACCCAGTGGTCGGACTCGTCGATCGTGACGAACCTGCTGCCCTCGATGGTGGCGGCGAAGGCACGCTGCCGTTCGGGCGAGGTCACGGTGTCGTGCTCCCCCGCGAAGAGGAGGGCCGGTACGCCGGTCAGTCCGCCGGAGAAGTCCGGCCGGTGTCCCAGCGCCCGGTGCAGCGACCGCGCGGCGTGCGGCGAATGGGTGAGGGCGTACAGGAACGAACGCCGGACGTAGCGTTGCGCCAACTCCCGCCGGTGGACCTTGCGTTCCGGGTCCAGGCACATCAGCGCCGCGGCGGCCAGGGTGGCGAGCCCCTCCATGTCGCCGGACTCCAGCCGGTCGACGGCCCGGCCCCACTGGGCCCGCTGGCCGTCACCGATATGGGCCGGCACACCACCGAGGACCAGTCGGGCGATGCGGCCGGGGTGCCGCTGCGCGCAGCCGAAGGCGATCGAGGTGCCGTAGGAGAAGCCGAACAGATTGACCTTCGGCACGTTCAGGTCCTCGATGATTCCGGCGACGGCGGCGTACAGCACGTCGTCGCCCGCACCGGGCGGGAGCGGGTCCGCGCCGCCCATACCGGGCAGGTCGGCGGTGACCACGGAGGCGAGCGGCCCCAGGTGGTCGTCCATCTGGGGCCAGCCGTACATTCCCTGGAGCGCCCCGCCGAGAACGACGACCGGCTCGGTCCGGGGCGAGAGCTGCGGGAGGACCCGGTAGCCGTAGCGCAGCCCGTGCACCGACAGGGTCCGGATGATCTCCTCGGCCATGGTGGTCCTCGCTTCCGGGTCAGGCCCTGGTGAGAACGAGTGCGGCGTTGTGGCCGCCGAAGCCGAGCGAGGTCTTCACGGCCGCGTCGAACACTCCTCGCCGGGCCTCCTTGCGCACCACTTCGAGGGGGATCCCGGGGTCGGGAGCGTCGAGATTCACGGTGGGCGGCACGAGTTGGTGTTCGAGCGCCAGCACGGTCAGGACGGTCTCGATGCCGCCCGCGGCGCCGAGGGTGTGCCCGGTCATCGCCTTCGTCGAGGTGACCAGGGGGTGCTCGCCGAGGACCCGGCGCAGCATCGTCGCCTCGATGAGGTCGTTGGAGACGGTCGAGGTGCCATGGGCGTTGACATGGCCGATGTCCGGGGCGCCGACTCCGGCGTCCGCGAGCGCGGTGCGCAGCGCCCGCTCGATGCCCAGTCCCTCGGGGTCCGGGGCGACTGCGGAGTGGGCGTCGCTGGAGGCCCCGTATCCGGCGAGGTGCGCGCGGACGGTGGCGCCCCGGGCTCGGGCGTGTTCCGGCCGTTCCAGTACGAGGAGTCCGGCGCCCTCGCCGACGACGAAGCCGTCCCGGTGGGTGTCGAAGGGGCGGCAGGCCGCCGCGGGGTCGTCACGCCGGGTGGAGACGGCCTTCAGCTGGCAGGCGCTGGCGATCAGCAGCCGGGAGCAGGTCGATTCGGCGCCGCCCGCGACGGCGATGTCGCAGGCTCCGGTCCGGAGCATCTGGTGGGCGGTGCCGATGGCGACGGTGCCGGAGGAGCAGGCGGTGGAGACGGCCTGGCTCGGGCCGTGGGCGCCGAGGTCGGTGGCGACGCTGCTGGCCGCGCCGTTGACGACGGTGAGCGGGGCGAGCTTGGGGGAGACACGGCGCGCGCCGCGCCCGGCGAGGACAGCGTGCTGTTCGTCGTAGAAGGGCAGTCCGCCGTGGGCGGAGCCGATGACGACGGCGACCCGCCCGCTGTCCCAGACCGAGGGGTCGAGTCCGGCGTCGGCGACGGCCTCGCGCGCGGCGAGGACGGCGAGTTGCGAGAAGCGGTCCATCAGCCGCGCGGCGGCCACCCCGAGCAGGGCCCTCGTGTCGAGGCCGGTGATGGTGTACATGAAGTCGCAGGGCAGGCCCTGGAGTTCGGTGCGCCGCAGCACCGAGGGGGCGGTGGCGGCCTCGGAGACCGTGCGCCAGGTGGCCTCGGCCCCCGTACCCGCCGCGGTGACCAGGCCGATCCCGGTGACGGCGGCGGCGAACGGCGCGAGGCGGTACGGGCGGGCCGTCATGCGGCGGCCTTGCCGTGCACGGCGGCCACGAGCCTTTCGACGGTGTCCCGCGAGGTCAGCTCGACATCGTCCAGATCGACGCCCATCCGGTCCTCGATGAGGAGTCGCAGTTCCTCCAGGGCCAGTGAGTCCAGCCTGAGTTGACGGAGTGACACCTCGGGCCGGATGGCGAGGGGGTCGGTTCCGAAGTTCGCCACCAGCAAGGTGTTGATCTCTTCTGCCGTGCTCATGCGGCACTCCTGCGCGCTTGTACGCGGTGACGCCCTGCCGCGTGAGGAGGTGAGTGCCATTCGGGGGACGCCGGCCGGTCCGGAGGAACCATATATACGCCTTCGCGAAGGTGGTTCCGGTCCGCGTTCCCCCGTGCGGAGGGGGGTCGTGCAGGTGTACGAATCCATCGGTCCGCACCGTGCCGACGCGGGCGGCGGGAGCAGGCCCGGCGAGCCCCGTCCGAGGGCCGGCCGGCACGGCTCCCCGTCGCGGGGCCTCGCCCGTAGACTCCGCGATCATGACGACAGATATGCCGATAGCCGGGGCCGGAACCACTGAACCCGCGCTCTTCGCGACGATGTCCACCATGCGGGCCATGCGCCGCCTCAAGCCGGAACCGGTGCCCGACGAGACGCTGGAGCAGCTCGTACAGGCCGCCGTCTGGGGTCCCAGTGGCGGCAACATGCAGTGCTACGAGTACGTGGTCGTGACCGACCGCGAGGTGATGGCGCGCCTCGCGCCGCTGTGGAAGCGGTGCGTGGACGCCTATCTGGCGACGACCGGGAAGTACGCGCCCAAGGGCATGGACGACACGGCGTACGGCCGGATGGTCGCCGCGATCGAGTACCAGCGGGACCACTTCGCCGATACGCCCGCGCTGATCGTGCCGTGCTACCGGTTCCCGGAGCCGCGTCTGGACGAGGAGGGGCTGCTGGCCTCCGCGCAGGCGCTCGGTCCGGCCGGGACCGAGCACATGGTGAACACCCAGACACGCTTCCAGGCTCTCGCCGAGGGCTCCTGCGTCTACCCGGGCGTGCAGAACATCCTGCTCGCCGCCCGCGCTCTGGGGCTCGCGGCGAACATCACCATCTGGCACCTGATGCTGGAGCAGGAATGGAAGGCGGCCCTCGGCATTCCCGAGGACATGCACACCTTCGCCGCCATTCCGGTCGGGTGGCCGAAGGGCAACTTCGGTCCGGTCAGCCGCCGTCCGGTGGCGGACGTCATCCACCGCGACCGCTGGTAGCACGGCGTACCGGCCCGGCCCCCGGCGGTTCGGCGGGAGCCGGGCCGTCGGGTGCCGGCGGCCCGGCGTTCGGCCGCGATCAGCAGGAGGTCGGTGGCGGGCGCCTCGGTCCGCCCGTTCGCGAGCGGGCCGGGGACCTCGACGACCGGCTGCGCACGCTCTCGCGGGCCGCCGCCGACGACCCGTCCGCCGAGCGGGTGCGGGCCCGGGGGCGACGACGCCGGGGTCGGCATCCATGCCCATCAGGACCTGGCGCTCGGGGTCGCCAACTCCCTGGCCGCGTACGAGGCGGGAGCCCGGCAGATCGAGGGCACCCTGTGCGCGCCGGGCGCGGGGGCGGGCAACTCGCCCACCGAGATCCTGGTGCCGGTGCTGGAGCAGATGGGCGTACCCACGGGGGTGGACACCCAGCAGGTGCCGGCCGCGGCCGAGGAGTTCGCCCGGCCGTTCATCCGGAGGCTGCCGACACCGACCGGGCCGCCATCACCCAGGGGAATGCGGGCGGGTACTCCAGCTCCCTGCGCCATGCGGAGCGGGCCGGTGAGCGGTACGGCGTCCCGGCGCACGAGATCCCGCGGAGGGTGGGCGAGGCGGGATACACCGGCGGTCAGGAGGACATGATCACCGATGTGGCGCTGCGGCTCGTCGCCGAGCGGGATCGGGGTGTGGTGCGCGTCTGGCGCCGGACACTCCCCGACCCCTGCCCGGTGTCCGCCGCAGCGGTCGTCGGGCGGCGCCCCGCCCGCCCTTCCGGCCTGCGGTCCAACCGCGTCCGGGTGAAAGGAAGTTCGACACACCGACAGGTGATTGTCATGCCCTGGACACGTAGATACCCTGTGCGGGCTTCGGCCCCTCGGCCCGTCCCGCACGGGCCCGGGGGCCGTTCTTCTCCCCCACAGAGCAGGAGCAGGTATGCCCAGACGAGCCGCCGTCCACACGAGGGCCCGCGCATCCGTCCTAGCGGCCCTCACCGTCACGGCGCTGGCCGCGGCCGGTACCCCGGCCTTCGCCGCTCAGTCCGACGACCACCCCATGAACCGGGCGTTCGCACGCGCGGCCGCGAAGTTCGACGTACCGCGTGATCTGCTCGCCGCCGTCGGATACGGCGAGACCCGTCTCGACGGCCACTCCGGGCGCCCCAGCCAGGCGAACGGCTACGGGGTGATGCATCTGGTGAGCAACCCCCTGAACCGGACGCTGGAGCGGGCCGCCGCTCTCACCGGCGAGCCCCTGGCCGACCTCCGCGGCGACACCGCGGCCAACATCCTGGGCGGCGCCGCGGTGCTGCGCGGCTACGCGGACACGTTGGGCCTCGACGCCGGGGAGCGCGACGACATCAACGCCTGGTACCCGGCCGTCGCCCGGTACAGCGGCACGCGGGGGCCGGCCGCGGCCCTCTACGCGGACACCGTCTACACCCTGCTGGCCGACGGGCTGAACGCCGTCGTCCCCGGCGGCGAGCGGATCTCGGTGACGGGCCGCCCCGTCTCGCCCCAGAAGGGTTCGCTCACCGCCACCGAGGTGCGCACCCAGAGCCCCGACTATCCGTCGGCGCTGTGGGTGCCGGCCAACGCGAACAACTTCGCCGTCGGCCGCTCGGCGAAGATCGACAAGGTGATCATCCATGTCACGCAGGGCTCGTACGCGGGCTCGATCAGCTGGTTCCAGGACCCGGTGGCGGAGGTCAGCGCGCACTACGTGGTGCGCTCCTCCGACGGTCAGATCACGCAGATGGTGCGTGACAGCGACACCGCGTACCACGCGCGGAGCGCGAACGCCTCGGCGCTCGGCATCGAGCACGAGGGGTTCATCGACGACCCGTCCTGGTTCACGGACACGATGTACCGCTCGTCGGCGGCCCTGACCACGTACCTGTGCGACCGGTACGGGATCCCGAAGGACCGGGCGCACATCATCGGGCACAGTGAAGCGCCGGGCAACGACCACACCGACCCCGGGCCTTACTGGGACTGGACGCGCTACATGGAACTGGTCGGCGGGAACACCGGCGGCGGCAGCAGGGACGGGCTGAGCTTCACCGCGTACGCGACCCAGCGCAGCGGCTCGACGGGCGCCCAGGTCAAGGCCGTTCAGCAGCTGCTGGGCGAGCAGGGACACCCGGCGGGCTCGGTGGACGGCAGCTTCGGCCCCGCCACGCAGAGCGCGGTGACCGCGTATCAGGCGGTCCACGGGCTGGACGCCGACGGCGTCGTCGGAGCCAGGACCTGGACCGCGCTGCTGTCGGCCGGCGCGGCGACGACACTCCAGCAGGGCGACTCGGGCGAGGCGGTGACACGGCTCCAGCGCTCACTGACCGCGGCGCTCGGCTCGACGGTGGACATCGACGGGAGCTTCGGACCGGCGACGGCGACGGCGCTGCGCGGCTACCAGACGAGCCGGGGACTCACGGCCGACGGCATCGCGGGGCCGGCCACCTGGGCGGCGCTGCAGGCGGGCCGCTGACGGACATCGTCGCGGCGGGGTGGTGCGGATCGCGCACCACCCCGCCTTTTCGCGTGCCGCCGTTCCCCTGAGCCATGGACGCTCTCCCGGGTGCCGGCCGCGGGGTCCGCCGTGCACCATCTGTGCCGCCCATCCCGCGGCGGCGCCGCCCCGACGGCGATGGAGCACGCACCGGCACATCGCCGGGGCCTCGCCGCGAGCTTCGCGAGCGTCGGCGGGCCCGCCGGGGCATCATCCGTAGCGCCGAGCCCCGCATCACGTTTAGGTAACCGGCCGGAAACCCTTGACGTTTCTCCTGACTCGTTCTTAACCTCACTGCGTAGTTCGCATTCTTTGCAGTTCACGTGCTGCGGCGCTTTCCGCAGTGTTTTGACAGGCACAGACATAGACCACCTGTCGGTGGTTTCGTCATGCCTGTTTTTTTGTGCTCCCCGTGCCGCCGATGGGTCTTCCTCGAAGGCGGATTCATGGCACAACGTCCGAGCGTCAAAGGCGTCTCCGACGTCGTTGCGCTCATCGATGGGCTGGGAAAGATCACCGGCCGGGCGCAAATCATCTGGTTTCTCGTGTTCGGCGGGCTGTTTCTCGACGCCTATTCGAATGCCGCGCTGAGCGCCGGTCTGGGGCCGATGACGTCCCAGATGGAGCTGACCAGCACTCAGGTCTCGATCCTCACGGCCACCGCTCCGGCCCTGGCGATCATCTTCAATCCGGTCGGCGGCTGGCTCGCCACCCGGATCGGCCGCGTTCCCCCGCTGCTCATCGCGAAGGTGTTCGCCATCGCGGGCGCCCTGCTCGCCGCCTTCGCCGGTGACTTCACCGTCGTCTGGCTCGGCCGGGTCCTGGTGGGTGTCGCGTACGGCATCGACTTCGCGGTCGCCATGGCGCTGCTCGCCGAGTACACGCCCGCGAGGCTGGGCGGCCGGCTGAACCTGTGGCAGGCCGTCTGGTACGTCGCCACCACCAGCAACCTCGCCCTCGCCCTGGTCTTCTTCAATCTGGACGTCGGCGCGGACATCTGGCGCTGGTCCGTCGGCTCCGCCGCGGTCGTGGCCGCCGCGCTGCTCCTGGGCCAGTGGCTGATGCTCCGGGAGAGCCCCACCTGGCTGGCCAGCAAGGGGCGGCTGGACGAGGCCGTCGTCAACCTGGACAAGATCTACCGGATCGAGGCCGTCGCCGGTAAGCCCGACGAGGCGACCCGCGCCGCCACCGAGGCACCCGCCATCGGCTTCCGCCAGGCCGGGCTGCTCTTCAAGGGCGAGTACCTGCCGCGCACGATCCTCTCCTCGGCGATCTCGCTCGGACAGTCGATGCAGTACTTCGCGGTCGGCTGGTACCTCCCGCTGATCAGCCTGACGATCTTCGGCGAGAGCTTCGAGAAGGCCACCATCGGCTCGATGGTCTTCAACGCCTTCGGTATCGCGGGCGGCCTGCTGTCCGCGTACTTCGGCCGCCGGCTCGGGCTGCGGCTCAGCTCCGCCGCCGGTTTCGCCGGGGTCTTCGTCGCGCTGCTCGCGATGGGGCTGACCTTCGAGAAGGTGCCCACGGCCGTGGCGTTCCTGCTGCCGGTCCTGTTCATCCTCTGCCACTCGGCGGGCCCCGGCGCCAACGGCAAGTCCATCGCCGCGCTCTCGTACAGCAGTGACGTCCGCGCGCTGGGCACCGGGATCACCGGGATGGTCGGCAGCTTCGGCAGTGTCGTCGGGCTTTATGTCTTCCCGCAGATCAAGGACTCGCTCGGACTCGCCGACACCTTCCTGGTGCTCTCCGTCGTACCACTGCTCGGACTGATCACCTGTCTGGCGATCAAGTGGGACCCGACGAAGGCCGCGTCCCCCGACGAGGCCGTCGGGCAGGACCGTGACGCCACCGCGACGCGATCCGACCGTTCCGCGACCGCGCGCTGACCCGCCGCCGGACCTGTCGCACCACACGATGGTCCCCTCCCCCTGTCGTATCCCTCCGCACAGCTCGCGATGCTCGCGATGAAAGGGCTGCAATGACGCAGACGTTCCCCGGCGCCGCCCCACGGCGCGGCGTGCTGGCCATCGACGAGGGCACCACGGGCACCAGGGCCGGAGTCGTTCTCGACTCGGGCGCCGCGCACGAGGTGTTCTACCGGTCGATCAAGGTCAGCCATCCGGACGACCTCTCGGTCGAGCAGGACCCGATGGAGATCTGGACCGCCACCGTCGAGGTGGCGCGCCGGGCCGTCGGCCGGGCTCGCGAGGAAGGCATCGAGATCACCGCGGTGGCGCTCTCCACCCAGCGGGCCACCGCGATGCTGTGGGACCGGGTCACCGGGCGGCCGCTGCTGCCCGCGGTGGTGTGGCAGGACCGGCGGTACGCGCACGAACTCACCTCGTACGAGGCGGAGTGGGACGCCGCGCTGTTGGCCCGCCAGGGCCGGCCGGTCGGCGCCCGCGCCCCGTTCCTCTGGGCCGCCCGGCAGATCGCCGGACACCCCGAGGTGGCCGCCGCGCACCGCGACGGCCGGCTGCTCTTCGGCACCGTCGACACCTGGCTGATCTGGCGTCTCACCGGCGGCGGCGTGCACGCCACCACCCCGACCAACGCCGCTTCCACCGGCGGCTATCTGCTGGAGCGGCACGCCTGGGACGAGGAGTGGATCGGCCATCTCGGCTTCCCCCTCGACCTGCTGCCGGAGCTCCGCTCCGACGACGCCGGATTCGGTACGACCGACCCGGCCGCCCTCGGCATCGCCGTCCCGCTGGCCGCCTCCATGGGCGACCAGCACGCCGCACTCGTCGCGCTCGGCGGCCTCGCCGCCGGGCAGGGCATGTGCGTGTACGGAACCGGCGCCTTCGTCGACGCGGCGACCGGCACCACACCCGCCCTGCCCCGGCCGGACATCTCCGGGGTGCTCGCCCAGCCCGGCCGGCGGCAGGGCGACATCAGCCACTACAGCCTGGAGGCCTATACCTCCACGGCGGGTTCGGCGCTGCGCTGGCTCTGTGACGACCTGGGGCTGTTCGCATCGCCGAAGGAGCTCGGTGAGGAAGCGGGCCGGGTCCCCACCCGGCCGGGCCGCACCCCGCGTTTCGTCCCGGCGCTCGCCGGGGTCCGTACGCCGGTCTGGCACCCGGAGGCCACCGCGTCCCTCACCGGGCTCACCCTCGCCACCACCCGCGCCGACCTCGCGCGCGCCGTACTGGAGGGCATCGCGCACTCGGTGTGCGACCTGATCGACGGGGTCGCCGACACCATGGGCACGCCGTACACCCGGCTCCGGGTCGGCGGCGGGGTCTCCGGCAGCGACCCCCTCATGCGGATCCAGGCCGATCTGACCGGTCTGCCGCTGGAGCGGGTCTCCGACTCCGCGACCGCCAGCCTGCGCGGCACCGCCTATCTGGCGGGCGTCGCCCAGGGGTTGTGGTCCTCGCTCGAAGAGGTGGTCGAGGCCCAGCCGCACGGCCGGATCTTCGAGCCCTCGATCACGGCGGCCGAGCGCGCCGGACAGCGCGCCGCCTGGCGCGACGTGCTGATCGCCCACCTGGACGACCCCGCGCTGCTCCCCCTGAACAACCCCGATCCCCACACCCCCCACTGACGGCCCCCCGACCGTCGCACCGGTGGCCCGTACCCGACCACGCGGCCACCGCACCGAAACACCAGGAGTTGATGTTGTGATCACCATGCCCGCCCGCAAACCGCGGCGCAGCGCCGCGGCGACCCGCCGAACGCCCCTGCTGCTCGACCGGGCGGCCCTCAAGCGCCGGCTGGCCGACGACACGTACGACGTGCTCGTCATCGGCGGCGGCATCACCGGGGCGTACGCCGTGCTCGACGCGGCCTCGCGCGGGCTGCGCGCGGCGCTGATCGAGAAGGACGACTTCGCCTCCGGCACGTCGTCGAAGTCCTCGAAGATGGTGCACGGCGGCCTGCGCTACATCGAGCAGGGCAACGTCAACCTGGTCCGCCACTCGCTCCTGGAGCGCCACCGCTTCCGCAAGAACGCCCCGCATCTGGTGCACCGGCTGCCGTTCCTCTTCCCGATCCTGGAGAAGGAGGGCATCTTCGACGCCCGCCTCGCCAAGGGTTTCGAGGGCCTGCTGTGGACGTACGACCTGGTCGGCGGCTGGCGGATCGGCAAGCTCCATCAGCGGCTCACCGTGCCCGAGGTCCTCGCGCAGGCGCCGACGCTGCGCGCGGAGAACCTCAAGGGCGGGCTGATGTACTTCGACGCCCGCACCGATGACGCCCGGCTCGTCCTCACCATCGTCCGGACCGCCGCCGCGCTCGGCGCGACGGTGCTCAACGGTGCCAGGGCCGAGGGCCTGCTGATGCAGACGGGCAAGGTGTCCGGCGCCCGGGTCACGGCGGACGGCGACACCCTCGACATCCGCGCGCGGGCCGTCGTCAACGCGACCGGGGTGTGGACCGACGAGCTCGACGCGAAGGCGGACGACGGTCACAAGCCGCAGGTCAGGCCCGCCAAGGGCGTCCACATCGTGGTGCCGTGGGACAAGGTCCGGATCAACTGCACGGTCACCGTGCCGATCCCCGGCCGGGCCCGCCGCGCGACCTGCACCCGCTGGGGCAACAGCGTCGTGCTGGGCACCACCGACGAGGACTACCAGGGCTCCCCCGACGATGTGCACTGCACCCGCGAGGAGATGGACTTCCTGCTGGAGGGAGCCAACACCGCCTTCGAGGGGAAGCTCACCCCGGACGACGTGGTCGGCTCCATCGGCGGCCTGCGTCCGCTGGTCGGCGGCAAGGAGGGCGCCACGCTCGACATGCGCCGCGACCACCACATCACCGTCGGCCGCACCGGCATGGTGACGGTGACCGGCGGCAAGCTCACCACCAGCCGGCACATGGGCGAGCTCGTCATCGACAAGGTGATGACGGTCCTCGGCTGCAAGGGGAAGAGCCGCACCGCCGACCTTCCGCTGCTCGGCGGCGCCGGTTACGACGCCGAGGCCGTCGCCGCGTCCGGTGGCATCGCCGCGCACCTCGGCGAGCGCTTCGGCACCGAGGCCCGCTTCGTCGGCGACCTCATCCAGGACGACCCGACGCTGGCCGAACCGGTCGTCGCGGGACTCCCGTACACCAGGGCCGAGGTCGTCTACGCGGCCCGCGCCGAACTGGCCCGCTCCGTCGACGACGTGCTCTCCCGCCGGACGCGGGCCCGGCTGTTCGCCCGGGACGCGTCCGTCGACGCCGCCGAGGCCGTCGGCGCGATCCTCGGCCGGGAACTGAACCTCACGGAGGCGGAGGTCGAGCGCTCGGTCGCCGAGTACCTCGCAGCCGTCCGTCACGAAAAGTCCGTACTCCTCGAAGGGGCAGCAGCATGATCAGCCGTCAGACCATCACCCACCCGTTCAACCGGGGCAACTACACGATCGGCGCTCCCAGCTTCGCCAAGTGGGCGCAGAACACCCCGATCGGGGACGGCGAGGCCGCCCTCCAGGTGAACCCGGTCGAGGTCCCCGAGACCGTGATCGAGGCGCTGCGCGAGGCCGCGCACGCCGTGCACACCTCCCGCGAAGAGGTCGTCACCCGGACCCGCGACTGGTGGGCCGGCTCGATGATCGGCGAGACCGAGGGCCGTCCGGCGACCCCGGACGCCGTGATCGTCGAGGCGGCCGACGCCGACCAGGTCGCGGCCGTGCTGCGGATCTGCCACGAGGCCGGCATCCCGGTCACCCCGTCCGCGGGACGTTCCAACGTCACGGGCGCGGCGCTCCCCGTCTTCGGCGGCGTTGTCCTGGACGTCTGCGGGCTGAACCGGATCACCGGCTTCGACGCCGAGTCGAACGTCGTGGACGTCCAGGCCGGCATGTTCGGTGACCTCTTCGAGAAGCAGCTCCAGGAGGAGTACGGCGTCACCACGGGCCACTGGCCGTCCGCCTTCGCCGTGTCCACGGTCGGCGGCTGGATCGCCTGCCGCGGTGCCGGTCAGCTCTCCACGCGCTACGGCAAGATCGAGGACATGGTCGTCGGCGTCGACGTCGTGCACGCGGACGGTACGCGCGCCACGTACGGCGACTACGCCCGAGCCGCGGTCGGTCCGGACCTGCGCCAGCTGTTCGTCGGCTCCGAGGGCACGCTCGGTGTGATCGTCTCGGCGCGGCTGCGCGTCCACCCGCTGCCCGAATACGCGAACGCCGTCGCGTTCGGCTTCAAGACCTTCGCCGAGGGCCTGGAAGCCTGCCGCAGGATCATGCAGCGCGGCGCCACCCCGGCCGTCCTTCGGCTGTACGACGCCCTGGAGTCGGGCACCCACTTCGGCCGCCCGGAGACCAACCTCCTCCTCATCGCCGACGAAGGCGACCCGGCCCTCGTCGACGCCTCGATCAAGGTCGCGAAGGAGGTCTGCGAGGCGTACGGCCCCGAGCTGGACAGCGAGGCCGTCTTCGAGCGCTGGCTGGACGAGCGGATGCTGGTCGGCAAGTCCGCCGACGGCTTCAAGCCCGGTCCGGGCTTCGTCGCCGACACCCTGGAGATGGCCGCGTCCTGGACCGATCTCCCGGTGATCTACGACGAGGTGGTCGCCGCGATCCAGTCGGTGCACGGCACCCTGGCCGCCTCGGCCCACCAGTCCCACGCGTACACCGACGGCGCCTGCGTCTACTTCTCGCTCCGTGGGAACGTCGCCCCCGAGTCGCGCCGCGACTGGTACCGCGCGGTGTGGGACGCGGCCAACGCCGTGCTCATCAAGCACGCGGCGGCGCTCAGCCACCACCACGGCTGCGGTCTGCTGCGCGGCCCCTACCTGGAGGAATCCCTCGGGGCGGGCTTCGCGACCTTCGTCGCGGTGAAGAACGCCCTGGACCCGGCGGGCATTCTCAACCCTGGCAAACTGGGCCTTCCCAGCCGATTCGGTACGTCCCCGCTGAACTGACCTCAGCAGCCGCGAACCCTCCTTCCCCAGGCAGGTCCTTGCCATGACCCCTTCCCCTTCCCGGTCCGGTGCCGTACTCGACCCCCGGCTCGCCTCGGCCTTCGCCGAGGTGCCGGTCGTCGCGTCGGTCGTCGGCACGCAGCCGCTGCGGCAGTTCCTGACCGCACCGGCGAAGGTGTGCATCGTCGCCTCGCTCGCGGTGGGGCAGCTGCCCCAGGTCGTGCCGGCGCTGGGCCGGGCGGGGAAGACCGTGTTCGTGAACGTGGACAGCAGCCCCGGTCTGGCTCAGGACCGGGGCGCGCTGGAGTTCATCAAGAACATGGGCGCGCACGGCGTGGTCAGCACCCGGCTCTCCCTCATAGAGAAGGGCCGCCCGCTCGGCCTGCTGACGATGATGAAGGTGTTCGTCACCGACCGGTCCAATCTGCGCCGCTCCACGGACGCGATCGCGCGCGGGGCGCCGGACCTGGTCGAGATCATGCCCGCCCCGATCATCGCCCGGATGAGCGCGCAGGCACAGCGCGCGATGTCCCCGTCGGTCGCCGCGGGTTTCGTGGAGACCCCCGCGGACGTGGCGCTCGCGCTGGCCCTCGGATCGGCCGCCGCCGCCACGTCCGACCCCCGCCTCTGGCATCTGCGCCGGGACCAGCTGCCGCCGGTCCCGCCCGCCGCCCTGAAGAGGCCCGCCGCACCACCCCAGGAGTAAGCCCCCATGACATACGTCGTCGTCGCCCGCTACCGCACCAAGGAGGGCGAGGAGAACACCGTCCTCCCCCTGCTCGACACGATGGCCGCCGCCTCCCGCCAGGAGCCGGGCAACCTCGCCTACCGGGTCCACCAGGGCACCGAGGACCCGCGGGCGATCGTGCTGTACGAGGAGTACTCCTCCGAGGCCGACTTCACCGCGCACTGCGCCACCCCGCACTTCCAGGAGATCGTGCTCGGCAAGGTCGTCCCGCTGCTGGAGAGCCGCGATGTGCTGCGCTGCGCCCCGCGTCCGCAGGTGCGGGCATGAAGACCCGAGCGGTGGTGCTGCGTGGGACATCGACGGCCCGCCCCTACTCCGAGACCCGCCCGGTCGAGGTGGAGGAGCTGGAGCTGGGCGCCCCGCGCGAGGGCGAGGTGCTGGTCCGTATCGCGGCCGCCTCGCTGTGCCACTCGGACCTGTCGGTGGTCAACGGCGACCGGGTACGCCCGCTGCCGATGGCCCTGGGCCACGAGGCGGTGGGTGTCGTCCAGGAGACCGGGCCGGGCGTCGGCCGGGTCTCCCCCGGTGACCATGTGGCCCTGGTCTTCGTGCCGAGCTGCGGCTTCTGCGCCGACTGCGCCGCGGGCCGGCCGGCCCTGTGCGCTCAGGCGGCGGCGGCGAACGGATCCGGTGCGCTGCTGCACGGCCCTTCGCTGCTGACCGACGCCTCCGGCGCCCCGGTCCACCACCAGCTGGGCGTCTCCGCGTTCTCCGAACACGCGGTGCTGGCCCAGGAGTCGGTGGTGGTGATCCCCAAGGACATGCCGTTCACGGTGGCGTCGATGTTCGGCTGCGCGGTCCTGACGGGCGCGGGTGCCGTCATCAACACGGCGGCCCTGCGTCCCGGCCAGTCGACGGTGGTCTACGGCCTGGGCGGCGTGGGCCTGTCCGCGGTCCTGGGCGCCCGTGCCGCGGGGGCGTATCCGATCATCGCGGTCGACCCGGTCCAGGAGAAGCGCGAGCTGGCCGTCCGGCTGGGTGCGACGCATGCGTACGCCCCCGGCGAGGCGATCGAGGCGATCCGCGAACTCACCTCCGGTGGCGCCGAGTTGGCGGTGGAGGCGGTTGGCAGCCCCAAGGTCATGGCCGAGTGCCTGACGGCCGTGGCCCGGGGCGGCAAGGTCGTCTCGGTGGGCCTGCCCGCCCCCGACCGGGTACTGGAGGTCCCGGCCCTGGCATTCGCGGGCGAAGGAAAGTCCCTGCTGGGCTCGTACATGGGTGACGCCGTCCCGCGCCGTGACATTCCCAGGTTCCTGGACCTGTGGCGGGCCGGTCTGATGCCGGTGGAGCGGATGCACACGGGCACGCTGCCGCTGACCGGCATCAACGCGGCGATGGAGGAACTGGCCTCCGGCCGGGCGATCCGTCAGGTCATCGACACGTCGGGGATGCTGAACGCCTGACGCGGCCCGACGCGCCGCCACCGGACCCGGTCGACGGCGCACCCTCCGGCCGACGGCGCCCCTTCCGATCAGGGGAGGGGCGCCGTCGGCGTCTGCGTCGGCCCGCGCTGTTCGGGCTCATGTCACATGTGCCCGGTGCCGGGCACATGTGACATGTCACGCGGGCCGCTGGTCCCCGTCGGACGGCGTACGGCGTACGGCGACCTTGCGACGGCTGATGCGCCACCCCTTCGCACCGCGCACGATCAGGTCCGCGTACGTCACGCTTCCGCAGATGCCGTCCGCCCTGATCCCGATCCCCTTGGACCGGGCGCGCACCTGATCGTCACTCACCTCGGTGAGGACGATGTTGGTGACGTGGTGACCCACGGGGCCGTGCTCCCCCATCGCCCGCGCCGCGTCCCGGACGGCCGCCGGGCCGTACAGGGCCCCGTGCCCCAGATCGGTGGCGTCGTAGACGACATCGTCGGTGAACAGCTCTTCCAGTCGGTCGAGTTCACCGTCATCGACCAGGTGCCCGTGCAGGCCGATCAGTTCTGTGATGGCCATGCGGTCCTCGACACCGAGTGTCATCGCCAGTCCTTTCGCCGCTTCTTCGGTTCTTCGGTTCGTCAGCTCTCCCGACGGTGCGGCAGTTATACGGCGAGAACTCCCCTCAAGACGTGGCGGAGCTACGAGGACGCCACCGGGAACCGTGGAGTTCATTCCGGTGGAGCAGCCGCGGGGCGCTCGTAGCGCAGGAGCACGACCCCGTTGCCGAAGGTCCGGCTCTCGGCCAGGCGGAGGTGGGTCCGGGCATCCGCTGCCGCGAAGAGAGGCTTGCCCCGTCCGATGAGGACGGGATGGACGTAGAGACGGTACTCGTCGATCAGGTCGTGCCGCATGAACGACGCGGCGAGACCGGCACCGCCGACGACCAGGTCTCCGCCGGGCTGCGCCTTGAGGGCCAGGATCTCGTCCACGTCGACGTTCCGCATGATGGTGGTGTTCCAGTCGGCCCGCTCCAGGGTCCGGGAGAACACGATCTTGGGCATGTCCCGCCAGATGCCGGCGAACTCCGCGACGGGTCCCGCATGTGCGGGATCGGCGTCGGCGGTCGGCCAGAACTCCGCCATGAGCTCATAGGTCACCCGGCCGTCCAGGAAGCCGCCCATGACCTTGAGCTGCTGATTGAAGTGGCGGTGCAATTCGTCGTCGACCAGGTGCCAGTCGATCTCACGGTCCGGTCCCTCGATGAAGCCGTCGAGGGACACCGACATCATCAGGACGATCTTCCTCATCGCAGTCCGATCCCTCTCCTCGTCACGATGCGGCCCGGCTTACGGCTGTCGTCGCGCTCAGCGCTCGCCGGAGCCTTCGCGCCATACGAGCGTGTAGCGCCAGAACAGCCTGCGCCTCAGCCGGGCACCGGGCAACACCTGACGCGCCTCGCGAACGATGTCGGCGAAGGTCATCTCCGCCGGCCGGGTCACGGCGGTCATCGAGTCGGGGCGGGACACCTTGCGCCCCTTGTTCTTGATCAGGGCCATGGCCGCGTTCAGCGGCAGGGAAGCGAGAGCCAGCAGGTGGTCACCGGGGGTCGACTCCCGGGAGAGGCCGACCACCACCAGGGTTCCGCCGGGTGCCAGATGCCCGCGGAAGCGGGTGAGCGCCTCGGTGAACGGCAGATGGTGGACCGTGGCGACGCAGGTGATGATGTCGTACGGGCCGGGTGGTATCCCGCCCGGCGCGTCCGCGACAATGAAGGCGACCGGGGCGTCCGGGGCGGTCAGTTCACGCGCCCGTGCCACGATGCCCGGGTCCGAGTCGATTCCGTGCACCGCCTTCGCGCGCTTCGCCAGGAGCCGGGCCAGTTCTCCGCTGCCTGAGCCGACGTCGAGGGCCCTGTCGCAGCCTCTGGGCAACTGCCGCAGAATCCACCGGTGGTAGTGCGCGTTGTGGTCCCAGGTGCGGGCGGCGTGGAAGCGATCCAGTGCCTGCAGGACTCGGTGCGGCGGCTTTGTCATGCCATGATTCCATCAGACCCGCATTCCGGACGGTCGGCCCTGCCGAGCGGCGCTGGGTGGATCGCTCGCGCCGGGGCGCGGAGCGCCGCTCCGGAGCCGCCTCGCCGCTTTCGATGCCTCGGTACCGTGCCAGGAACGGGTGACGGCCGGGCCGTTCTCTTCGGCGAGGACCTCACCGCCGGGGCGCGGCCGACCGCCATCGGCGGAATCCGGCAACCCTCCCCCAGAAACCCCTCGCCGGCGCCCAACTCGCCCTGGTACGTTGACCGGCATGTTCCTCTCCCGTGTGTAGGACTCCGCACTGACCGCACCTCGTTCCACCGGGTGCGGCCCTTCGGTGTCCCCATATGCCCGCAGCACCGTGCACCGCGCTGCCCTCCCGAGGAATGTCCCCATGCTTTCTCCCGCGCCCGCGCCCTCGCGCGCGCCTTCGTACGCCGCCGTCCTGCGTACCCGTCATGCCTCCCGTACCTTCGGTTCCGCACTGCTGGGGCGGCTCTCGTACGGGATGGTCTCCCTCTCCCTGATGCTGGCGGTGAACGACACCACCGGCTCCTACTCCGTCGCGGGCGCGGTCATGGCCCTGTTCGGGGCGACCAGCGTCTTCCTGTCCCCCGCCCGTGCCGCGCTGATCGACCGGTACGGGCCGCGCCGGGCCCTGCCGCCGATGGCCGGTGTCTACGCGGCACTGCTCGCCGCCCTGGCCTACGCCACCTGGCGGCCGGGGGCCTCCTCGCTCCTGCTGGGGGTGCTCGCCGTGACGGCGGGCGGCTGCACACCGCCGCTGGGACCGGTGATGCGGACCCTGTGGAGCGACCTCGTACCGGAACGGGAACTCTTGCAGCGCGCGTACAGCCTGGACGGCGTCGCGGAGGAACTGCTCTTCGTCACCGGGCCGTTGATGGTCGGCCTGGTGATGAGGTTCTCCGTTCCCGCTGCGGGTGTCGCGATCAGTGCAGCGCTCGTGCTGGTGGGCGCGCTGGCGCTGGTGTCCTCGCCCGCGGTGCGCGGTATCGGCGCGACACCGTCGACGGAGGAGCCCGCCGGGTCGCGGGAGACGCCCCGCAAGCAACGGCTGCTCGGCATCGTCGGGCTGCGGCACGCCGCGATGGTGGCGGCCGCCGTGGGGCTGTGTCTGGGGGCCCTGGATCTGCTGGTGGTGGCGTTCACCGAGCAGCACCGCCAGGGCGCGGCGGTGGCGTGGGTGCTGGCCGCGCTCTCCGCCGGGAGCGCGGTCGGCGGGCTCGCCTACGGTGCCGTCTCCTGGCGTGCGTCGAACCGGGTACGGCTGCCGGTACCGGCCGTCGGCCTCGGGCTGACGATGGCCGTGGCCGGGCTGTCGCCCGATGTGTACGTGCTGGTCGCAGTCGTCGCGGCCGCCGGCGCGTTCGTCGCACCGGCCCTGACCACGGCGTATCTCGTCGCGGACGAGTCCGTGGGCGAGGGCAGTCGCACTCAGGCGGGTGCGTGGGTCAACACCGCGGTCAACGCGGGGTCCTCGGTGGGCACCGCGGCGGTGGGTCTGCTGGTGGACCGCCTGCCGCCGGCCGTCTGTTTCGCGGTCGCGGCGGTCCCCGCGCTGTTGTGTGCGTCCGTGGTGGCCCGCGGCGTGTTCAACCGCCGCCGGATCAGCCGTTCCTGACCGTGATCGAACCGTTGGCCGTGGCCAGGTCGATCCTGTGTTCGCCCGCCGGGTCGTTGGCGATGCCGATGTCCTTGTGACCATGGTGCGTGCTGGCGGTGACCACGTACCGGCCCGTCGGCGCGGTGACGACGATGGCCCCGTTGGATGTCCTGGCCCGGACGTCCTGCGGGTTCACCGGGGTCAGTTCGATCCGGCCGTTGGAGGTCCTGGCCCGGACCGGACCGGCCAGGCCGCGGCCCTCGATCCGGCCGTTGGATGTGTGCACATCGGCCGGGCCGGTCACTCCGTCCAGCTCGATCCGTCCGGAGTGCGTGGTCACGTTCACCGGACCGACCCGGGCCAGGGCGACGGAGCCCGACGAGGTCCCGCCGGAGACCGGGAGCCCCTCGGGTACCTCGACGGTGTAGGAGACCGAGCACCGGCGCCCGCAGCCACTCAGCACCAGGACGCCGTTCTCGACCCGGTGCGACGCGCCTTCGGGCTTGTCCCCCCAGTAACGGACCGAGCGGTGCAGGGACACCTCGGCGGCTTTCGCCACGCCCCGCAGATTCACCCGGCCCGAGCCGAGATCCAGCCGGACGGAGGTGATCCGCTGCGACACATGGGCGTCGTCCTCGAAGGTGTTCCGGTCGATCAGGCCGCAGGCGCCGAGCCCGATCAGACCGCTCCCCACCATCGTTGTCGCCGTGAAAACCCTCAGCCGGTGGCGCATGAATCTCCCCCTGGATCCGAATCAGCCTGGTCTCCGGCCCGCTCGGGGCCGGAGACCAGCGCAGGCTATCCAGGCGCGCGACGGCGCGACCATGGGGCAGACCCCCGTCCCCGAAGGGGGAATACCCGCCGCCCCGAACATGGCTGACTGTCAGTCAGCTCTCCCGAGGGGCGCCTCGGGTCGCGAGCCAGCCCTCCCAGACCTCGGCCAGCTCCGCCTCGATCGCAGGCGCCACCGTGTCCAGGAGCCGCACCTGCGCTCCCGGGCCCGCCAGTTCCATGCGGTACGGGTGGGGCGGGCCCGCCGGCCCGGCGCCGAGCGCGGTCACCGAGCCGATGACGCGGTTCGGGCCCAGGATGCCGGGGAGTTCGCGCAGCTCCGGGTCCGTCAGGTCCAGGTCCTCGACCAGCAGGTCCTGGCCGTCGTACGTGGCACGGGTCGTCGCGCGTACGCTGCCTCCCCGCTCGCCGGAGCGCCCTAGGACCAGGGTGTCGCGCCACAGCATCCGCGCCCCGGCCGCCAGCGCGACGTCCATCGCGCGCTCGACCCCGGCACCCGCCGAGATCACGAACGGCCGTGCTTCCCACAGCAGTTGGCCATCTTCCGCGATCTCGACCCGGGCTCGCCACCGCGATCTGCCGCCGCGGTGGTCGTACGCGACCAGTCCGGACGGCTCGACCAGCTCCAGGCGGGCCCCGGGGCCGACCATGATGTGCAGCAGCAGATCGTCGCCCGCGAGCAGTCCGGCCCGGGTGCCGACCAAGGCGATCCGCAGCCGGTCGGGGGACGGGAGCAGGAGGCGGGGGGCGAGGAAGGCGCCGGGGCGCAGTTCGCGGGCGACATGGCGGCCCGTGCTGTCGCGCTCCACGGAGACGACCGTGGGGTCGGCCGGCTCGTCGGTGGCGACCGTCCGCCCGGTCACGACGCGTCGTGGCCGTGGGTGTGGGGTGCCATCGGGCCGGGGTCGGTGGGGATGTGGGTGCCGTTGCGGTGGCGTACGAGCACCGACCGCACCCAGTCGGCGAGGCGGGCGATCGATGCCGGGTCGTTCTTCGAGAGGGCGAGGACCGGCAGGCCGTCACGGGCGTTGCCGGCGTCCGCGACCATCGCGTCCACGTCCACCTCGACATACGGAGCCAGGTCGGTCTTGTTGATGATCAGGAGGTCGGCGCCGGTGATGCCCGGTCCGCCCTTGCGGGCGACGTCGCCGCCGCCCGCGACGTCGATGCAGAAGAGCTGGGCGTCGGCGAGGGCCGGGCTGAAGGTGGCGGTGAGGTTGTCGCCGCCGCTCTCGATGAGCACCAGGTCGAGCGGTCCGTACGCCTCTTCCAGGTCCTCGACGGCGTCGAGGTTGGCGCTGACGTCGTCGCGGATCGCGGTGTGCGGGCAGGCGCCGGTCTCGACGGCGCGGATGCGCTCGGTGGGCAGGACTCCGGCCGAGCGCAGGAAGTGGGCGTCCTCGTCGGTGTAGATGTCGTTGGTGACCACGGCCATGGCGAGCTCACCGGCCAGTTCGCGACAGAGGGTGGCGAGGATCGAGCTCTTGCCGGTCCCGACCGGGCCCGCGACGCCGAGGCGCAGGGCGCGCGGCCGGTGGTGGTGCTGGTGGGGGCCCAGGGCGGGGCGTGTGTCTCGCTGCTGGTCAGGCAAGGAAGAGTCTCCGTTCTCGTGGTGCGTGTTCGAGTGCCCACTGTTCGGTGAGCGGGGGCGTACGGGCGGGCAGTTCGGCCGGGGTCCGTACGGCGAGGGCCTCGGTCACCGCGGCGGTGGCGTCCGGTTCCGCGGCAAGGATCCAGGCGACGGTGTCGAGAGGGTCGCCGGGCAGCAGTTTGAGCGCGGCGGCGGCGATGGTCTGCAGTTCGTCGTAGACGACGCCGTACGCCAGTTCCTCCTCCGACACCTTCATGACGGCCCCGAGCGCGCCGAGCGTGACGGGTCGCAGCGGGCGCGGGCGGACGGCGGACAGCGCGGTGACCGCGGGATGGTCCGGGGCCAGCCGTCGCACCAGGCGGTGCACGCCGCGGCCGAGCGTCGCCGATGCCTCGCGCAGGGGTGCGGCCGGGGTGCGGGCGGCGAGGGCCTGTTGTACGGGGCCGTAGTCCACCGGATCCTGCCGGGCTGCCCGCAGGGCGAGCACCGCGGCCGCTGCCTCGGTGACGGCCGCGGTGTGCAGCCGGGCCCGCAGCAGTGCGGGGACACGGTCGCGGGTGAGGCCCGCCGCGACGGCCGGTTCGAGTCCGGCGCTGTAGGTGTACGCGCCGACCGGGAGCCGGCCGTCGCCGAGCAGGAGGGGTGCGAGGCCCGCCATCAGAACATGGAGTACCGCTGGGCCAGCGGCAGTTCGGTGGCGGGGGTGGGCTCGACGAGCTCGCCGTCGATACGGATGGCGAAGGTCTCCGGGTCGACGTCGATGTCCGGGAGCGCCGTGTTGTTCGGCAGATCCGCCTTGGTGAGATGGCGGGTGGGCCGGACGGCGACCAGCTCCCGTACGAGGCCGAGCCGTTCGGCGAGTCCGTCCTCCAGGGCCGCCGGGGCGACGAAGCTCACCGAGAGATGCGGGGCCGCGGCGGCCGCGGCGGTGGGGCGCAGCAGGACGGGCTGGGTGGTGGGGATCGCGGCGTTGGCGTCGCCGAGGGGCGCGTACACCACCATGCCTCCCTTGATCACGGCGGCGGGGCGGATGCCGAAGAAGGCGGGGTCCCACAGCACCAGGTCGGCGAGCTTGCCGGGTTCCACGGAGCCGACGACGTGGTCGATGCCATGGGCGACGGCGGGGCAGATGGTGTACTTGGCGACGTAGCGGCGGGCGCGTTCGTTGTCGGCGGGCAGTTCGCCGCCGCGGTCGCCGAAGCGCTGCTTCATGGTGTGGGCGACCTGCCAGGTGCGGCAGACGACCTCGCCGATGCGGCCCATGGCCTGGGCGTCGGAGGAGGTGATCGACAGGGCGCCGATGTCGTGCAGGACGTCTTCGGCGGCGATCGTGGTGGCGCGGATGCGGGACTCCGCGAAGGCGAGGTCCTCGGGGACGCGCGGGTTGAGGTGGTGGCAGACCATCAGCATGTCGAGGTGTTCGGCCACGGTGTTGACGGTGTGCGGGAGCGTCGGATTGGTGGACGCCGGAAGGATGTTGGGGTGGGAGGCGACGGTGATGATGTCGGGCGCGTGACCGCCGCCCGCGCCTTCCGCGTGGAAGACGTGGATGCCTCGTCCGGCGATGGCGTCGAGGGTTCCCTCGACGTAGCCGACCTCGTTGAGGCTGTCGGCGTGCAGGGCGACCTGGAGACCGTACGCGTCGGCCGCCTTCAGCGCGGCGTCGATGGCGGCGGGGGTGGCGCCCCAGTCCTCATGGACCTTGTAGCCGCCGGCGCCGCCGAGCGCCGCCTCGCGCAGGGCGTCCTCGCCGACGGTTGAACCCTTACCGAACAGCATGATGTTGAGTGGGACGCCGTCCAGGGACCGGTGCATCATCGCGAGGTTCCAGGCGCCGGGGGTGACCGTGGTGGCCTTGGATCCCTCGGTGGCGCCGGTGCCGCCGCCGATGACGGTGGTGGTGCCGGTGGCGAGGGCCTCGTGCAGGGTCTCCGGCATCAGGAAGTGGACGTGGGTGTCGATGGCTCCGGCGGTGAGAATGCGTCCCTCGCCGGAGACCACATCGGTGCCGGGGCCGATCACCAGGTCGGGGTGGACACCGTCGCCGATGTCGGGGTTGCCGGAGCGGCCGAGGGCGACGATCCTTCCGGCCCGGACGCCGACATCGGTCTTGACGATGCCCCAGTGGTCGAGGACGACGACATTGGTGATGACGAGGTCGAGGGCGCCGTCGGCGCGCGAGGTGGTGGCCTGGCCCATGGATTCACGGATGGACTTGCCGCCGCCGAACACGGATTCGTCACCGCCGAAGCAGCGGTCCTCCTCGACCTCGATCCAGAGATCGGTGTCGGCGAGGCGGACGCGGTCGCCGGTGGTGGGGCCGTAGAGCGACGCGTAGGCGGCGCGGGTCAGTTGTGCCATGTCACATGTCGTCCGTTCGTCCGGTCCGGGTGCCGGGCACGACGATGCCGGGCACCTTCCGACGGCCTCCCAGTTCGACGAGGGCGACCTCGATACCGACTCCGGGCTCGAAGCGCAGGGACGTACCGGAGGGAATATCGAGCCGGAATCCCTCGGTCAGGGTCCGGTCGAAAGAAAGCGCGGGATTCGCGTCGGAGAAATGCAGATGCGATCCGATCTGAATGGGGCGATCGCCATCATTCACCACGGTCACATTCAATTGAGTACGGGTGTCATTGATTTTCAGCACGCCGGATGCGGTCCGGACCTCACCGGGGATCACGGGATCGGCGAGGTGATCGTGACGAGCTTGCGCCCGTCCGGGAAGGTCGCCTCCACCTGCACGTCATGAAGCATCTCGGGGACGCCTTCCAGCACGTCGGCGCGGGTGAGGACCGTCCGCCCGGCAGCCATCAGGTCACTGACACGGGCACCCTCGCGGGCGCGTTCCACGGCCCAGCAGGCAAGCAGCGCGACGGCCTCGGGATAGTTGAGCCGTACCCCGCGTTCCCGTCGGTCACGAGCGACCATTCCGGCTACGCTCAGCAGCAATTTCTCCGTGTCGGACGGAGTAAGAAACATGGAAAACCTCCGTGGCGGCAGTCCCCGGAATTCCCGGAATCGCTTTAGCCACGCTCCTCTTATAAGCCTCTCGATGCCGCCGTGGCAACTTGCACCGCACCGCGATAAGTCCCTTTCTATCCTTATCGCCCGCCATATACGGGCAAAGCAGACAAATTTTGGTCATGAAGGGAGCATAAAAAGAGGCGGCCACGCACCCCGGTCAGGGGAGTGCGGCCGCCTCAAGAGCGAACCTCAGCAGATCACTTCAGGCCGAATGCCCGGATGATCTCCTGGTCGACGCCGAGCCCGTCGGCCGCCTCGGCGTGCGCCTTGAGCGAGACGAACGAGCTGCCCTTCTTCGGCGTCTTGAACCGGGCGGTCCAGGAACCGGCCGAGTCCTTCCGCAACTGCGCCGCGCTCCAGGTCTCCCCGTCGTCGTAGCTGACCGACAGCGAGGCCCTGGTGGCCTTCACCGCACCGTCCAGCCACTCCTGCGCACCGGAGGAGAGACCGATCTCGGTCCACTTGCCGGCCTCGACGTCACCGGCGAGGTCGGTGGCGACCTTGTAGTCCAGCTGGAGCAGCGGGATGTCGGCCTGGTACGGACCGTTCTCGTCCATGGCACCCGAGACGAAGTTCCACTCGGTGTGCGTGCGGGTGGACGTCTTCCACACGTCGCCGTCCCGGGCGGAGTCGAGCACGAAGCGGTACGGCAGCTTCTCGGGCGAGACGTCCCAGGCGAAGCCGGCCCGGCCCGCGACCTTCTTGATCAGGGTGTCGCCCTGGTAGAAGGCGGTGGAGGTGGTGTCGTACTCGTCCTCCGGCATGGCGCCCGAGTGGCCCGCGCCCGAGTCCGTCCACGGTGTGAAGTTGAACTGGATGTCGTTGTGGACGGACCGGAACGGACCCCAGTAGCCGGTGCCCAGACGCGGGCGGGTGACCGGCGCGAACCACTCGGCCGGGTAGGTGCGGCCCGCCGTGTAGTCCAGGTCGCCGCTGCGCATCTCCTGCGCGAAGCCCGTCTCGTCCGCGTTGAAGACCGAGTGGTTCTCGTACCAGAAGGAGGCGCCCGGAAGCGGGGTGACCCACTCCTCGCGGGTACCGGGGAACTTCTCGTACTCCTCGAAGCCGATACCCGGGCCGTAGTCCGGGATGTCGTAGCGGTATCCGCCACCGAGGACACCCTTGTGGCCGTAGAAGGTGTTCTCCACCTTCGCCAGCTGACGGGCGGACGGGGCGAACTCCAGCGAGCGGTCCGGGACGACGCCGTCGTGCCGGTCGACCAGGTCGTACATGTAGCGGGCGAACCTGTGCTGCTCGACCGTCAGCTTCTTGCCGCTCCGCGCGGCCTTTATCAGGTCCTCGCCCGCCAGGCGCTGGACCGAGGCGACCGGGATGGCGCCGGTGGTTCCGTACGGGGTGTAGCTCTCCATCAGGACGCCGTCGCCGTCATTGACGACGAAGAGCGCCTCGGCGCCCGCGGCCACGGCGTTGGCGAGCCGGTCGGCGGGAGCGACCGCGTCGCTGCGGCGGATCACAACGGCCTTGCCCTTGACGTCCAGGCCCTTGTAGTCGGCCGCGGCGCCGTTGCCCGCGAAGGTACCGGTCAGCTTCTTCCCGCTGTTCTCGGCGACGGGCGAGCCGCCCTGCACGGCGACCGGCACATCCCGGCCGTCGGCCGTGAGGTCGATGAGCTTCTCGCCCTGCCGCCAGCGGGTCAGGAAGGAGAAACTGCCCTGGGTGACCTTCTTGGTGGGGCTCGCCCACAGCTGGTCGTACGTCAGCGGGATCTGGTACGCGTCGCGCTGGACGGTGCCGTCCGGTGCGGTACGTGCCATGTCATATCGCAGCTGCCGGGTCTCGGTCTCCTTGGGCGTCCGCACGCTCACCTTGCGGGCCTTGGAGGCATCGAGGGTGACCGTGGTCGCCTTGTCGAGGATGGTCTCCGGGGCCGCGAGGAACGCCACGGCCTTCGAGTCGGCGCGGTCACCGGCGATGTCGGCGGACGTCCACGCGGTGTAGTTGCCCGGCGGCAGCCGCAGCGTGGTCTCTCCGGACACCTGGACGAGGCCCAGGTTCGGGTCGCCGAGCTCGGCGAGGACGACCAGCCCGTCCATCGGCTTGCCCGCGCGGTCACGGAGCCGGAGCGTCAGGTCGTACAGCTCCTGCTCCTTGTACAGGGCGAAACCGGTGTGCGCGACGGTGGTGCCCGCCTCGTCCGCGGCGATGACCTGACCGGAGAACCGGGTGTCGTTCGCGACCTTCGACGGGTCCAGCGAGAGCACGGCCTCTGCGGTGGAACCGGCCGGGACGGTCAGCCGCTTCGTCGACAGGGTGTAGGCCTCGGCGTCCGTGTCCGTGGCCAGGTCGAGCGTGACGTCCTTCGCCCCGGTGTTGCGGTAGGTGATGGTCCGCCGGGCGACCGGGTCGGACGCGGAGTGCGGCCACTGGTAAGAGGCGACCTCGACGGAGCCGGTGGCCTCGATCGTCGTGTCGACCGCCGCCTTCACGTCGAGCCGGCCGGTTCCCTGCTCGTAGGGGGTGTAGGCGTCGAGCCTCTTCGACGAGCTCATCAGCGCGTCCTTGATCCGCTCACCGGACCAGTCGGGGTGACGCTGCTTCAGAATGGCTGCGGCGCCCGCGACATGCGGGGTCGCCATCGACGTACCGGACATCGACTGGTACATCCCGTTCATGCCCGGGACCGACTGCGAGGCCGCGGCGTTGATGTCCACACCCGGTGCGGACAGGTCGGGCTTCAGACCGTAGGACCTGACGAGCGGGCCCATCGAGGAGAAGTCCGCGCGCTTGTCCTTCTTGTCGACGGCGGCGACGGTCAGGGCCTTCTGCGCCGAGCCGGGCGAGCCGATGGTGCCCGCGCCGTAGGAGTTGCCCGCGGCGATCACGAAGAGCGGCCCGCCGTCGCCGGAGAGTGCGTCGACGGCCTGGGACATCGGGTCGGAGCCGTCGTCCGGGATGCTGGAACCGAGGCTCATGGAAACGACGTCGGCGCCTTCGGCCTTCGCCCACTCCATCGCCTCGATGATGCCGGAGTCCTCGCCGGATCCGGCGTCGCTGAGCACCTTGCCGATGATCAGCCCGGCGCCCGGCGCCACGCCCTTGTTGACCCCCGCCGACGCGGCGCCCGAGCCCGCGATCGTGGAGGCGACATGCGTGCCGTGGCCGTTCTTGTCGACGACCTCCTCGCCCGGCACGAAGCTCTTGGTTTCGAGGATGCGGTCCTTGACATCCGGGTGGGTGGCGTCGATACCGGTGTCCAGGACGGCGACCTTGGAGCCCTTGCCGTCATAGCCCTCGGCCCATGCCTGGGGGGCGTTGACCTGCGGGACGGAGTCCTTGAGCGCGGCCTCCACCCGGCCGTCGAGCCAGAGCCTGTCGATGCCGTTGTCCAGCGAACGGGCCGTGGAGGTGCGGGCGATGTCGTTCCAGAAGGCCCGGACGGTGTCCTTCTGCGCCTTCAGCGCGGCACCGTGGACGCTGGCCAGGGTACGGATCCGCTTGGCGCCACGAGGGGTGGCGGGCAGCGCACGGCCCCGGCTCGCCGGATAGGTGGCGATCAGTGGGATGCCGCCCGACCTCTTGTCGTCGTACCCCATCTTGGCGAGGGCGGAGACGTTGAACAGCCGGCGGTCCAGCTTCCCCGCCGCGAGGAGGGAGCCGGCCTCGTCGGGCAGGACGTAGAGATCGTCACCGGCCTGCTGGACGTGCACGCCGCCGACCGCTCCGTCGGGGCGGTCCACGGTGACGGTGTCCTGCTTGCCGACGCCGTCCGTGTAGTGCACGACATCGCCCGTGAGCAGGGTGATGTCGTACTCCTTGACGGGGTCCTCGCGGGGTGCGGCGGCCTGGCGGCCGAGGGACCCGGGCCGGTCCGCGGGGGCGGGGACCGAGGCGGAGGCGGAACCCGCTGCGGGAAGCAGCGCGCCGCTCACCAGAGCGACCGAAGTCGCTATCAGCAGAGCCCGACGGCCCGCACGAGCGGGTCTCGCCCGGCCGGAAACGGAGGAGGGTGTGAATGTCATGCAGCTGATCTACCGGCAAAAGCACGGCTACGGATGAGTTCACACCTGGCGTGAAGCCGCCGTGGCGGCAACCCGCCCACGATCATTCGTGGTTCGTGGCACGGTTCAGGCCACGGACGTGATCACTCCGTGGGGCGGTCGGCCGCCTTCGTGGTGGATCGGGGTGTGCGCCCCCTTGAGCGGCACGCCGCTGCCGCCGCGCCGGTCGGCGACGATTTCGGCGGCGATCGACAGCGCGGTCTCCTCGGGAGTACGGGCGCCGAGGTCGAGGCCGATCGGCGAGCGCAGCCTGGCCAGTTCCAGCTCTGTGACGCCGATGTCGCGCAGCCGGTCGTTGCGCTCCAGGTGGGTACGGCGCGAGCCCATCGCGCCGACGTACGCCACCGGCAGTCTCAACGCCAGTTCCAGCAGCGGGACATCGAACTTGACGTCATGGGTGAGGACGCACAGGACAGTGCGCGCGTCGACGTCGGTGGCCGCGAGATAGCGGTGCGGCCAGTCGACGACCAGTTCGTCGGCCTCGGGGAAGCGGGCCTTCGTGGCGAAGACGGGGCGGGCGTCGCACAATGTGACGTGGTACCCGAGGAACTTTCCCGCCCGGACCAACGCCGAGGCGAAGTCGATGGCCCCGAAGACGATCATCCGGGGCGGTGGGACGCTCGATTCGACGAGCAGGGTGAGCGGTTCTCCGCAGCGCGAACCGTCGGCGCCGATGGTGACGGAACCGGTGCGGCCCGCGTCCAGCATCGCGTGGGCATCGGCCGCCGCGGTGCGGTCCAGCTCCGGATGCCCGCCGAGCCCTCCCTCGTACGACCCGTCGGGGCGGACGAGGAGAGGGCGGCCGAGGAGTTCCGCGGGCCCCTCGGTGATCCTGGCCACCGCCGCCGCCTCCCCCCGTGCGGCGGTGGCGAGGGCGGCGGCGAACACGGCCCGTGCGGGGTCGTCCGCACGGACCGGCGTCACCAGGATGTCGATGATGCCGCCGCAGGTCAGACCGACCGCGAAGGCGTCCTCGTCGCTGTAGCCGAACTGCTCCCGGACGGTGTTGCCGTCGTCGAGGGCCTGCTCGCACAGCTCGTACACCGCGCCCTCCACACACCCGCCGGATACCGATCCGATCGCCGTGCCGTCGCGGTCGACGGCGAGGGCGGCTCCAGGCTGCCGGGGCGCGCTCCCGCCGACCGCCACGACGGTGGCCACGGCGAAGTCTCGTCCCTGCTCGACCCACCGGTTGAGCTCTACGGCGATGTCCAGCATCTGTCGGTCTCCTCAGCGGTTGTGTGAAGGGCTGGTGGGGTGCGTCAGTGGACGCCCAGCCATGCCTCGATCGGATGCAGCGCGAAGTACACGACGAAGATCACCGTCAGGCCCCACATGAAGGCCCCGATCTCCCGGGCCTTGCCCTGGGCGATCTTGATGGCGACCCAGGAGATGACGCCCGCGGCGACACCGGTGGTGATGGTGTAGGTGAAGGGCATCAGGACCACGGTCAGGAAGACCGGGATCGCGGTGGCGCGGTCCGCCCAGTCGACGTGCCGGGCGTTCATCATCATCATCGCTCCGATGACGACGAGCGCGGCGGACGCGACCTCCTGCGGGACGATCGCGGTGACCGGCGTGAAGAACAGGCAGGCCGCGAAGAACAGCCCGGTGACGGACGAGGCGAGGCCGGTACGGGCGCCCTCGCCGACGCCGGTGGCCGACTCGACGAACACGGTCTGGCCGGAGCCGCCCGCGATGCCGCCGATGGCTCCGCCGGCGCCGTCGATGAACAGGGCCTTGGACAGGCCCGGCATGCGGCCCTTGTCGTCGGCGAGCTTCGCCTCGGTGCCGACGCCGATGATGGTGGCCATCGCGTCGAAGAACCCGGCGAGGACGAGCGTGAAGACGATCATGCCGACCGTCATCGCGCCGACCGAACCCCAGCCGCCGAACTCGACATGTCCGAAGAGCGAGAAGTCGGGCGTCGAGACCGCGCTGCCGTGCAGTGCGGGGGCGCCGTTGGCCCACTGCTTGGGGTCGATCACGTCGAGCGCGTTCAGGATCATCGCGACGATCGTGCCGCCGATGATGCCGATCAGGATCGCGCCGGGGGTGTTGCGCGCCTGCAGCATGAAGATGAGGAGCAGGGTGCCCGCGAAGAGCAGGACCGGCCAGCCGGCGAGTTCACCGGTGGGGCCCAGGGCGAGCGGCGTGGCCTTGCCGGTGTGCACGAAGCCGGACTTGTAGAGGCCGATCAGGGCGATGAAGAGACCGATGCCCATCGTGATGCCGTGCTTGAGTGCGAGCGGGATCGCGTTCATGATCATCTCACGGAGGCCCGTGACGACCAGGAGCATGATCACTACGCCGTACATCACACACATGCCCATGGCCTGCGGCCATGTCATCGCCGGGGCGACCTGCGAGGAGATCACACCGGAGACCGACAGGCCCGCGGCGAGGGCCAGTGGCACCTTGCCCACGAAGCCCATCAGGAGCGTGGTGAGCGCGGCGGCGAACGCGGTGGCGGTGATCAGGCCCTTCTGGCCGAGTGTGTCGCCCGCGACGTCCTTGCCGGACAGGATCAGCGGGTTGAGCAGAAGGATGTACGCCATGGCCATGAAGGTCGTGACGCCACCGCGCACTTCGCGCGCGACGGTGGATCCTCGTTCGGATATGTGAAAGTACCGGTCGAGCCAAGATCTTCCGGCGGGGACGCGCGAGCCGTGGCCCGCTTCCTCCGCGGTGGTCTCGGACTCCACTGACTGCTGGGTCATGATGCCTGACTCCCAAGGTTCACAGGGGCACCCGCGATGGAGAATCGAAATGCGGGATTTGGGATCACTGCGTTGGCGGCACGACCCGGGGGACGGCCCGAGACGAACTGTTCATGCAGAGTGGAATGTGCTGGTACTGCGGTACTGCTCGGTGGAACAACGGCCGCGAGCGGTGCGGCACTGGGGTTCTCCGGGCGATGCGGGCGACGGAAGTGTGACGTTCCTGGGAGGCACGCACCGCCCGGAGAGTTCAGGTGGAGCTGTGACTCAGGTGCCCGTGAGATGCTCGGGTCGTACCGGTGTCCTGTTGAGCTCCAGGCCCGTCGCGTTCCGGATCGCCGCGAGGACGGCCGGGGTGGACGACAGGGTGGGGGCCTCGCCGATGCCGCGGAGCCCGTACGGGGCGTGTTCGTCGGCGAGTTCGAGCACATCGACCGGGATGGTCGGGGTGTCGAGGATGGTGGGCAGCAGGTAGTCCGTGAAGGACGGGTTGCGTACCTTCGCGGTCTTCGGGTCGACGATGATCTCCTCCATGACAGCGACGCCCATGCCCTGGAGGGTGCCGCCCTGGATCTGGCCGAGGACCGACAGCGGGTTGAGCGCCTTGCCGACGTCCTGGGCGCAGGCCAGTTCGATGACCTTGACCAGGCCGAGCTCGGTGTCGACCTCGACGACCGCGCGGTGCGCGGCGAAGGAGTACTGGACGTGGCCGTTGCCCTGGCCGGTCCGCAGGTCGAAGGCCTCGGTGGGCCGGTGGCGCCACTCCAGCTCGATGTCGACCGACTCGTCCTCCAGCACATCGACGAGGTCGGCGAGTACCTCGCCGCCGTCGGTGACGACCTTGCCGCCCTCCAGGAGGAGTTCGGCGGTGGCCCAGGCGGGGTGGTACGTACCGAACTTGCGGCGGCCGATCTCCAGGACCTTCTCGCGGACAGCCTCGCAGGAGTTCTTCACGGCGCCGCCGGTGACGTACGTCTGCCGGGAGGCGGAGGTCGATCCGGCCGATCCGACCCGGGTGTCGGCCGGGTGGATGGTGACCTGGGCGACGCCGAGTTCGGTACGGGCGATCTGGGCGTGCACGGTGACGCCGCCCTGCCCGACCTCCGCCATGGCGGTGTGCACGGTCGCAACCGGTTCGCCGCCGATGACCTCCATGCGCACCCGGGCGGTGGAGTAGTCGTCGAAGCCCTCGGAGAAGCCGACGTTCTTCAGGCCGACCGCATAGCCGACGCCTCGCACGACGCCTTCGCCGTGGGTGGTGTTGGACAGTCCGCCGGGCAGTGCGCGGACGTCGGCGTGCTCGCCGGCACTCTCCCACTGACGCTCGGGCGGCAGCGGCCTGGCCTTGACCCGGCGCAGCAGTTCGGCGACCGGTGCGGGCGAGTCGACCTGCTGGCCGGTCGGCAGCAGGGTGCCCTGCTCCATGGCGTTGAGCTGCCGGAACTCGACCGGGTCCATGCCGAGTTCGGCGGCGACCTTGTCCATCTGCGCCTCGTAGGCGAAGCACGCCTGGACCGCGCCGAAGCCGCGCATCGCGCCGCACGGCGGGTTGTTGGTGTAGAGCGCGATCGCCTCGATGTCGACGTCGTCGATGACGTACGGGCCGACGGCGAGCGAGGAGGCGTTGCCGACGACGGCCGGGGAGGCCGAGGCGTAGGCGCCGCCGTCCAGCACGATGCGGCACTTCATGTGGGTGAGCTTGCCGTCACGGGTGGCGCCGTGCTCGTACCAGAGCTTGGCGGGGTGGCGGTGGACGTGCCCGAAGAAGGACTCGAAACGGTTGTAGACGATCTTCACCGGCTTGCCGGTGCGCAGCGCCAGCAGGCAGGCGTGGATCTGCATCGACAGGTCCTCGCGGCCGCCGAAGGCGCCGCCGACGCCGGAGAGCGTCATGCGAACCTTGTCCTCGGGCAGGCCGAGGACGGGGGCGATCTGGCGGAGGTCGGAGTGCAGCCACTGGGTGGCGACGTACAGGTCGACGCCACCGTCCTCGGCGGGTACGGCCAGGCCCGACTCGGGGCCGAGGAAGGCCTGGTCCTGCATGCCGAAGACGTACTCACCGCTGACCACGACATCGGCGCGGGCCTTGGCCGCCTCCGCGTCGCCGCGGACGATCGGCTGGCGGTGGACGATGTTGGGGTGCGGTACGTGCCCGATGTGGTGGTCGTCGCGGCCCTCGTGGATGAGGGGCGCGTCGGGCGCGGTCGCGGAGGCCTCGTCGGTGACGACCGGCAGCTCGCGATAGTCGATTCTGATCTTCGCGGCGGCGCGGCGGGCCGTCTCCGGGTGGTCGGCGGCGACGAGCGCCACCGGCTCGCCGTGGTGGCGGACCCTGCCGTGGGCGAGGACCGGGGTGTCCTGGATCTCCAGCCCGTAGTTCTTCACCGAGGTCGGCAGGTCGTCGTAGGTGAGCACGGCGTAGACGCCGGACATGGCGAGCGCTTCCGAGGTGTCGATGGAGACGATCTCGGCGTGCGCGACCGTGGAGCGCAGCGTGTGGCCCCAGAGCATGTCCTCGTGCCACATGTCGGAGGAGTACGCGAACTCTCCGGTGACCTTGAGGATGCCGTCGGGGCGCAGCGTGGACTCGCCGATGCCGCCCTTGGTGCGAGTGCCCTGGTTGATGCTGGTGGGGTTGCCGGTAACGCCCATCGTCAGACCGCTTCTTCCGCGCGGGCGGCCGCGAGGCGGACCGCGTCGAGGATCTTCTCGTAGCCGGTGCAGCGGCAGAGGTTGCCGGAGAGCGCCTCGCGGATGTCCGCGTCGGACGGCTCCGGGTTGCGTTCGAGCAGCTCGTCGGCGGCGACCAGCAGGCCGGGGGTGCAGAAGCCGCACTGGACGGCTCCGGCGTCGATGAACGCCTGCTGGATCGGCGAGAGTTCACCGGTGTCCCGGCTCTCCTCGCCGGCCGGCTTGGCCTCCCACCGCCGTGCCTTGTCGAGTGCGGTGCCACAGGCGCCGGAGGCGCAGCCACTGCCGGGGTGTTCCTGGGAACGGTGGGCTGCGAAGTCGGCGAGGCCCTCTACGGTGACGACCTCGCGGCCCTCCACCTGCCCCGCGGCGACCAGACAGGAGCAGACCGGGACACCGTCCAGACGGACCGTGCACGATCCGCACTCGCCCTGCTCGCAGGCGTTCTTCGAGCCGGGCAGGCCCATCCGCTCACGCAGCACGTAGAGGAGGGACTCGCCCTCCCAGACGTCGTCCGCCTCGTGCCTGCGGCCGTTGACCGTGAAATTGACGCGCATGATCAGGCAGCTCCTTCGGTGCTGCGGCCGTTGCCGCGGTACGACTCCCAGGTCCAGCCGAGGGTGCGGCGGGCCATGATCCCTACCGCGTGCCGGCGATAGCTCGCGGTGCCGCGCACATCGTCGATCGGGTTGCAGGCACCGGCGGCGAGCGCGGCGAACTGCGAGGCGATGGACGGGGTGATGATCGTGCGGCTGTCCCAGAAACCGCCCTCTTCGAGCGCGGCGTTCAGGAATTCCTCGGCCTCCTTCGCCCGTACGGGCGTGGGGGCGGCCGAGCCGATGCCGGTGCGCACCGTGCGGGTCTCGGGGTGCAGGGCCAGGCCGAAGGCGCAGACGGCGATGACCATCGCGTTGCGGGTGCCGACCTTGGAGTACTGCTGCGGCCCGTCGGCCTTCTTGATGTGCACGGCCCGGATCAGCTCGTCCGGGGCGAGGGCGTTGCGCTTGACGCCGGTGTAGAAGGCGTCGATCGGGATCATCCTCGTCCCGCGTACGGATTCGGCCTCGACCTCGGCGCCCGCGGCGAGCAGCGCCGGATGGGCGTCACCGGCGGGCGACGCGGTTCCCAGGTTGCCGCCGACGCCGCCGCGGTTGCGGATCTGGGGCGAGGCGACGGTGTGCGCGGCGAGCGCCAGTCCGGGCAGCTCGGCGCGCAGGTGCTCCATGATCTGGCTGTACGGTACGGAGGCGCCGAGCCGTACGCTCTCCTGGCCCACCTCCCATTCGGACAGCTCTCCGATGCGGTTCAGGTCCAGAAGGTACTCGGGCCGCCGGTGGTCGAAGTTGATCTCGACCATCACATCGGTGCCACCCGCAATGGGCACAGCCGTGGGGTGCTCGGCCTTGGCGGCGAGCGCCTCCTCCCAGCTGGCGGGGCGAAGGAAGTCCATGAGTGGCTCTCTTCTTCTCAATCGGTCGATCGCTGGGGCTGGGGACGGCCGGCCCTCGACTGGTCGTTCATGTGTTGTTAACGCGGTGTGGGGCCAAGTACACAAGCCGTGCTCCACCCGGTGCAGTCACCGAAACCATGAAGGAGTTGGCTGGCCGCTCTCTCCGTCTTGTAGATTCGAACGAATGGCGGGGATCAGTAACCTCACCGCAATACCCAGTTTTCACCCGCTCCAACGAAAGAGATCGGCGGCGACGAGATGCGGCTGCGCGCACTGCTGGAGACCGACGCGCTGGGCCTGCGGCTGCTCGGTGGCGAGGACGAGCTGGACCGGTCCGTCCGTGGCGTGATGACCACTGACCTGCGGGATCCCAGCCGCTACCTGTCGGGCGGCGAGCTGGTCCTGACGGGGCTGGCCTGGCGCCGGGACGCGACGGATTCGGAGCCGTTCGTACGCATCCTGGCGGGCGCCGGGGTCGCCGGGCTGGCGGCCGGCGAGGCGGAGCTCGGCGATATCCCCGGCGATCTGGTGGAGGCCTGTGAGCGGCACCGGCTGCCGCTCTTCGCCGTCCACGAGACCGTCGCGTTCGCAACGATCACCGAGCATGTGGTGCGCCAGGTGTCGGGCGAGCGTGCGGGCGATCTCGCCGCGGTCGTGGACCGTCACCGCAGGCTCATGACCTCGGGCCCGGCGGGCGGCGGCCCCGAGGTGGTGCTGGATCTGCTCGGCTCCGATCTCGACCTGCACGCCTGGGTGCTCTCCCCCACCGGGCGGCAGATCGCGGGCGCCGGGAACGCGCCGCTGGCCGGGCCGGTCGGCGCGGCGCTCGCCGGTCACCATCTGGCCGCCACCCGCAGCGGCCGCCGGGCCCCGCACCGCACCACGGTCGACGGCATCACGTATTCACTCTTCCCGATCCGGAACACCGGGCGGGGCGCGGTGCCGACCTCCCGGGATGTGCGCGCGTCGGTGCTCTCCGACTGGCTGCTCGCGGTCGAGGCGGACGCGAGCGACTGGCCACCCGCCCGGCTGGACCTGCTCCAGGGCGTCACCCAGCTGATCGCGGTCGAACGGGACCGGCGCGACGCGGCCCGGACGGTACGCCGCAGGCTGGCCCAGGAAGTCCTGGAGCTGGTCCAGACGGGCGCCCCGCCGGCCGAGATCGCCGCCAGGCTGCGGGTTGCCGCTCCGGTGCTGCTCCCCGGGCTCGGGGCGGCGCCGCACTGGCAGGTCGTGGTGGCGCGCGTCGAATGGGGTGACGCGGAGGGCTCCACCGCCACGGGCGGCCAGGCCGTCTCCGGCCCCGCCGTCGCGGGCGGCCCGGTGGCCCAGGCGTTGCTGGAGGAGATCCTGGTCGACCCCGCGGTCACCGGACCCGACTTCGCGGACCGGATCGCGGTCGCCCACACGGGCGACGAGGCCGTGGCACTCGTACCCCTGCCCGCCGTCACCGTGCCCGCGCCGGGCGGTGAGCCCGACGCGGCGCCGTCCGGGGCGGTCGCCGAGGCCGACCCCGCGCTGCACGCCGGCGTGCTGCTCGCCGCCGTCCGCGAACCGCTCTCCGCGGGCCTCGCCGACGACGGGCGGCTGACACTGGGTGTCAGCGCGGCCGTGCATTCACCCGAAGGACTGCGCGGCGCCCTGGAGGAGGCCCGGCACGCACGCCGCGTCGCGGCGGCACGCCCCGGCCGGGTCTGCGCGGCCGGGCACCACGAGCTGGCCTCGCACGTGCTGCTGCTGCCGTTCGTCCCCGACGACGTGCGCCGCGCGTTCACCGCACGGCTGCTCGACCCGCTGCGCGACTACGACCGGCGTCACCGCGCGGAGCTGATTCCGACGCTGGAGGCGTTCCTGGACTGCGACGGTTCCTGGACGCGCTGCGCCGCCCGGCTCCATCTGCACGTCAACACTTTGCGCTACCGGGTCGGGCGAATCGAGCAGTTGACGGGGCGTGACCTCTCACGCCTGGAGGACAAGCTCGATTTCTTCCTCGCGCTGCGTATGAGCTGACGTCCGGGCGCCACCACCCCGGCGGGCGGGACCATTCGTTTGTGAAATCTTTCACCTGACATTGACCCGACCCCTTGGCCCGGCGTGCCATTCCGTGCTGAGATGCGGCCAGACTCAACAGCTCAATGGCGCGCTCGGGGAGGGCAATGTGGCGCATACCGCCATGTCTGGTTCCGGAACGACAGCCGATGACGATCCGCCGCTCCAGACAGCGGTATGGCGGCTGCGGTCACGCGCCTGCTGGACGGACGCCGCCGCGTTGCTCGAACACGACGCCGCCACCGATCCGGCGGCGGCACTCCAGCGGACCGCCCTGCTCACCGAACGGTGCCTGTACGCCGGACAGGGATGGACCGACGCCGAGGACGCTCTGCGCACCGCCGAGGCACTGGCCCATGACGACGCCGAACGCGGCGCGGCGGCCTGCGAACGCGGCCATCTGGCGTACGCGTCCACACTTCTGGGCGTACGGGACCGGGCCGACGAAGCCAGTGTCGCCCTGAGCCGCGCCGCCGCGCTGCTCGCCCCGTCCGCGCCGGGCCGCCCGCTGCTGGACTTCCGCCGGGGTCTGATCGCGCAGAACATCGCCGACTCGCCGCAGGCCGCGCGGGCCGCCTACCGCAGGGCCCACGCCGGTGCCACCGCCCAGGGGGACGCGCTGCTGCTCTCCTCGACCTGGCGCCATCTCGCCCTGCTCGCCCTGCGCGAGGGCGAACTGGCGGAGGCGCGTCACGGCTTCGCGGAGTGCCTGCGGATAAGGGAGGAGCTGGGCTATCTGATCGGCACGGCTCCGGCCCTCATCGCCCTCGCGGACTCCGAACCCGAGCCCGAGGCGGCGGCCCGGCTGCGTGCCGAGGCGGGCCGGCTCTTCCGATTGCTCGGGGGCGTACCGACCTGGCTGGCTCCGCACCTGGACCCGCCGCCCCCGGAGACGGCCGAGGCGAACTGAACCCCGTGGCACCGTCCGGGAGAGGGGCGGGAGCGGTCCCGGACTGACCGCCGTACGTCACGTCAGGCCAGGTCAGGTCAGGTCCACGACCGGATCACCGGGCTTCCAGCCCGCGTCGCTCCACTCCGGAGTCGGCGACGGACGGTCCGGGGCGGGCGGCGGATGGGGACCCCGGTTGGGGTTCTGCGGTAGGGCGGGAAGCTTGTCCCGCGATCCGCCGCTGTCCCGTCGCGGAGGCGGGACGGGGGATTTGGGCGGCGCGGCCTTGTGCGGCGGCACCACGACGACGACGGTGTGCGAGGCGTCCGGGGCCGGCCCGGACGACTTCACGGCAGGCACGCGCGTCGGTGTCGCCGCGGGGCTGGCCGTGGGCATCCGCGACGGCGTCACGGACGGCTGTGCAGTCGTGGCCGCCGGGCTCTCGCCCGCCGGGACGGACGCACCGGGGCCGGCCTCCTGCGAACAGCCGGCCGCGCCCAGCGCCACCGCCGCCATCAGCAGCCCGGACACCGGTCTCGACGCCCGGCTTCCCGCCATTTTCGCCCCCAAGAATGATCATGTGATCAGAGGCGTAGCGTAACCCGTTCCGGGGGTGGCGCCGGCGGATCCCGCGGCACCGTCCGGTTCAGCTCTCGGCGCCGGTGAAGTGTTCGCGTACGAGCGACTGCACGACGGCCAGGTCCTGGGCGATGAGCGCGTCGAGCAGTGCGGTGTGCTCGGCGGCGTCGGCGAGCAGGTCGGCGCGACGGGCGGCGGGGTTGTTCCCCAGCGGCCACTGGGAGCGGCGGTGCAGATCGTCGGCGACCATCACCAACTGCTCGTTGCCGCACAGCGCGAGGACGGCGCCGTGGAAGGCCCGGTCGGACTCGGCGTAGCTCGCCCGGTCGCCCACGGCGGCGGCCGCCACGGTGGCGTCGGCCAGCGGGCGCAGGGCGCACCAGCGGGCCGGCGGCACGGTGCGGGCCAGCCGCAGCATGACGGGTACCTCGATCAGGGCCCGCACCTCCGCCAGCTCGGCCAGCTCGCGCGGGCCCCGCTGGGAGACGCGGAAACCGCGGTTCGGTACGACCTCGACGGCGCCCTCGATGGCCAGCTGCTGCATCGCCTCGCGCACCGGCGTCGCGGAGACCCCGAAGCGGGCGCCCAGAGCCGGGGCGGAGTAGACCTGTCCCGGGACCAGCTGACCATCCACCAGCGCGGCGCGCAGGGCGTCCAAGACCTGGCCGCGTACGGAGTGCCGCTGCACCACCGGCCGCGGGGCGGACGGCTCGCCGTGCGTGTGTTCGCCGCGTGCCTGCTCGGGCACCCGCACATCGGGCACCTGTACGGACGAAGGGGTGGTCGCGGGCGCGGCGGACGTGCACGACGGCCGTGCCTGCTCACGCGCTCTGCCCTGCTCCACTCGGACCTCCTCGGCCTGTCGTGGGCGCGGCTCGCGTGCGCCATGCCCCTTGTGCACGATAGGCGGAGCAGGCCGCAGTTCAAACATCGATCCGTTCGGGTAAGGTAAGGCTTACCTGCAAACGATCGCGATTCGGTGGTCCCTGCATGACACTCCCCGCCCTTCTTCCCGGCACCACCGCGTCCGCCGTGACGGGTGCGTACGCGCGCCTGACCGAGGTGTTCCCCGGCCTGCGCGCAGAGGTGCTGACGGACGACGAGGCCGCTCCCCGCGGGGCCGGCTGGGTGGGTGCGGACGAGCTCGCGGCGGGCGGCGCCGCGCTGGACGCCTTTCTCGCCCGGGACCACGCGCAGGTGCTGCGGGACTACGGGCAGCAGCCCCGCCCCGACGTGGTCGCCGGCTTCGGACTGCACCGGTACGCCTGGCCCGCCTGTCTGCTGGTGACGGTGCCGTGGTTCCTGCACCGGCGGGTTCCCCGCATCCCCGTCGAGGGTGTGGCGTTCCAGCGGGCGCTGGGCCATCTCACGGTGCGCCTGAGGGAGTTCGCCTGCCTTCCCGACGATCCGGCGGCCGGGCTGCCGGGCGCCCGGGTCGTTCCCGACGAGGCGGCGCTGCGGGCCGAGGTGCTGGCGTCGGTGGCCGAGCACATCGGTCCGGTACTGGACGGCTTCGGTCCGCGGATGCGGCGCGGCAGGAGGGCGCTGTGGGGGATGGCGACGGACGAGGTCGTCGAGGGCCTGTGGTACATCGCCCATCTGCTCGGGGAGGAGCGACAGGCGATGGCCGAGCTGGAGAAGCTCCTGCCCGGCACCACCAAGCCGTACGTCGGCTCGGCGGGCTTCCGTGAACTGAGCGGTCCGAACGGCGCATCGCTGCCCACCCGCGACCGGACGAGCTGTTGCCTCTTCTACACGCTGCGCCCCGAGGACACCTGCGTCACCTGCCCCCGCACCTGTGATGCGGACCGGGTAAGGAAACTGACGCCCGCTCACTGATCCACCCCCGCTCGTACGGGTAGTAGTATTCGAACGCAGATCACTGGCCGTGTACGGATATTCGATCAGATCCCGGCTATCCGTATGCCCTGCCAACCCAATGGCGTTCTCTTGCCCCGAAACCCCCTGAGCCTGACGGGGTTTCGGCAATCATGGCGCCCGAAATGCCCTACGCGACGCAAGGGACCGCGCATGAGACTGACCGACATATCGCTGAATTGGCTGCTTCCGGGCGCCGTGCTGCTCGTGGGGGTCCTGGCGGCGGTGGCGGTGGTCGCACGCGGCAAGCGCGCTGCTGACAACTCCGCTGCCGACGACAGCTGGGAACGCAGCGAGGAGCGTCGCAGACGCAAGGAGGCGCTGTACGCCACCGCCTCGTACGTCCTGCTGTTCTGCTGCGCGGCGGTCGCCGCCGCACTCTCCTTCCACGGGCTCGTCGGTTTCGGCGAGCAGAACCTCGGCCTCACCGGTGGCTGGGAATACCTTGTTCCGTTCGGCCTGGACGGGGCCGCCATGTTCTGTTCCGTGCTCGCGGTGCGCGAGGCCAGTCACGGTGACGCGGCGCTCGGTTCACGACTCCTGGTGTGGCTGTTCGCCGGTGCGGCAGCCTGGTTCAACTGGGTGCACGCGCCTCGCGGCATCGACCACGCCGGCGCACCGCAGTTCTTCGCTGGAATGTCGCTCTCGGCCGCCGTGCTCTTCGACCGGGCACTGAAGCAGACCCGCCGGGCCGCGCTGCGCGAGCAGGGCCTGGTGCCCCGTCCACTGCCGCAGATCCGGATCGTACGGTGGCTGCGTGCCCCCCGGGAGACCTTCGGCGCCTGGTCGCTGATGCTGCTGGAGGGCGTACGCACTCTGGACGAAGCGGTCGAAGAGGTACGTGAGGACCGGCGGGAGAAGGAGCAGAACCGTCTTCGCAGGAAGGACCAGGTGAAGCTGGACCGGGCCCACATCAAGGCACTGAACCGGCAGAACCGGGCCTGGCGCCGGGTCGGCCGGGGTGGGACCCAGGTGGACGTCCAGGCCATCGCCCCCGCGGCGGGCCCCACGCAGTCCGTCGTGGAGCCCGCCATATCCGAGCCGGGACAACTGCCGCTGCGCGCCCGGCCATCCCTGCAGGCCGTGACCGGTCCGAGCTCCAGCACCTCGGACCGCAACCCGAATGATCCGATCACCGTCGACCTCACCGCCGAGGACGACACCCAGGCACTGCCCCGGCTCGACTCGCTGGAGCGGAAACTGAAGGATCTGGAGCAGCAGTTCGGCTGACCCGTCCGTCGCACAAGGCCCTGACGGCCCGGTCCTCCCGGGCTCTCAGGGCCTTTCGTCGTCCAGCCTTTCGTCGTCCAGTTCGAACCAGACGACCTTGCCCAGCGCCTGTGCGCCCACCCCCCAGGCATCCGCGAGACCTCGCACCAGGACCAGTCCTCGGCCGTGCGTACCGTCGTCGGCGTTAGGTACATACGACGAGGACAGACCGGATACGAAGTCACGCACCTCCACCCGTAGCCTGGCGGGCGTCACGCTCACCGTGACGACCGCGCCATGACGCGTGTGGATCAGGGCATTGGTCACCAGCTCGCTCAGCAGCAGTTCCGCCACCTCGGCCGACTCCGACCGCCATCGGTAGCGCAGGAACTCCCGCAACGCGCCGCGCACTTCGCTCACGCCCGCCAGATCGGTGTGGGCCAGTCTGCGATGCAGCCGGACCGGCTGCCACCCCTGCTCCCCCGGCTCGCGCGCCGACCCGCCCATCACGGAATCGGCCTTGCCCCGACGCTCCATCGTTTCCCCCGCACGCACAGTGAATCCCCCTGCTCGCCGTCTCGTGTCCCCGAGCCCTTGTCGTGTCCTGTTGCCGTGTCCTGTCGTCGCGTCCTGTTGTCGTCTCGCGGCTTCCCGTGTTCCGCTCGCGCCTTCCCGCCCCCTCTCGATCCTTCTCGCCGAACGGCTGCGCGGAACACCTCCACGGGGATGCATGCCCCACAGACCGGCCGCCACGCTTGTCGACTCATCAATAAATGAACGCCGCACCCGAGTGCCCCGCGAGCAGTCGGACACATCGGCGTCACATTTCCTCCTCTCCGGTTAACTCCCAAAAAATTCACAACGGTTGGCGTTGACGCGACCATGTCTACGCGCGTCATCATGGTGGCTATGCGAATCCCCCCACGGATCACCACGCTCGGTGGCTCTGCCGCCCTTCTGTCCGTTCTCCTCGTCGGCGGCCCGGTCGCCTCCCCGGCCACGGCCGCCACCACCTCGGTCGGCAGCATCTGTTACTCGGCGCTGCCGGCCCAGGCCCACGACACCCTCGACCTGATCGACGTCGGCGGGCCCTTCCCGTACTCGCAGGACGGTGCCGTCTTCCAGAACCGTGAAGGTGTCCTGCCCAGTCGGAGCACCGGCTATTACCACGAGTACACGGTCATCACCCCCGGCTCCCCGACCCGCGGCGCCCGTCGGATCGTCACGGGCGAAATGGTGCGGGAGGACTACTACACCAGTGACCACTACGCCACATTCGACCTGATCAACCAGAGCTGCTGAAGGCTCAACCCTCCGGACCGATCCGCGCCGTAGCCCCCCACCTGCGGCGCGGATCACGGACCGGCCGAAGCAGCCGGGCTTGTACCCTCCACCCATGACCGTGACCTATGTGATCGACGGCTCCCGGGTCACCGGCCTGGAGCAGTTCTGGAAAGTGATCGGCGAGGCGGTGAACGGCCCCGGTGGTTACTTCGGCCGCAACTTCGACGCCCTCGCCGACTGCCTCGGTGGCGGGATGGGCACTCCGGACGACGGCGACTTCGTCTTCGAATGGCGGGACCACGCCCTCTCCGCACAGGCCCTGGCACACGAGGAGACAGCGCGCTATCTGCGAGACAGCCTGAGCAGCGTGCACCCCACCAACAGGCCCTCGGTCCAGAAGCGACTGGACGATGCCCTGGCCGGACGGGGGCCGACGCTGTTCGACCTGCTCGTGGAGATCCTGACGGACGAAACGGCACCCGGCACGCTGCGGCTGTCGTGAGCCCCGGGCCGGGGCCGGCGGACGCGCCCCGGGACGGTACCGGCCGGCCGAGCGGGAACATCACTCGGCCGGCCGGTACCGTGGGGGTCGTGGGGATCAGAACTCGGTGGTGACCTTGACGCCGTCGAACTTCTCGTTGCCGTAGAGGCTGATGAAGTGGTAGCCCGGCGCCGGGTTGTTGACGGTCAGGGTGTGCTCGTTGCCCGCCCCGACGGACTTGTCGGAGTTGACCTGGGTGGTCGCCCAGTCCACCGAGCTGTAGTAGAGGTCGGCGTCACCCGTGCCGCCGGACGCGGTGATCTTCAGCTGGGTGATGCCGGCCGGGATGACTACGGCCAGGTAGGCGTAGTCGCCCTTGACGGCCTTCAGCTCGCTGCGCATGCAGTTCCGGCCCAGCAGCCTGGTGTCGGCGTCCTTGCACTCAGTGATCTCACCGGGCGGGTTGGTGGACCCGCTGCCGCAGGCGCCGGCCGCGCAGGCGGTCAGCCAGGTGTTCCAGTCGGTGTCGTAACGGCTGCCGATGGTCGACGTGAGCAGGGTGCGGGCGCCGTCCCAGTCACCCTTGCGGTAGAGACCGAGCAGGGTGTCGACGTCCGAGCGGTGGGATTCGAGCATGTAACGGACGGCCAGGTAGCCCCAGTTGTACACGCGGGTCTGGTCGGCGTTGTCGTAGGTGGTGTCGAACAGGGTGCGCAGGGTGTAGGTGTGGTTCGCGGCCTGGGCGATGGCGGCCTCGTAGGCGAGCTTGCGGTACGAGTAGGAGACGAACTCCGCGAAGCCCTCGACCCACCAGACGGTCGGCGTGGTCATTCCGGCCTCGAAGTCGCCGTACATGTTGAAGCGGCCGTCGAGGTAGTGCGTGTACTCGTGGTTGAGGTTCCAGATCTGGAAGTCGGGGCGGGCCCACTCGGCCTCGTAGGCGATGAACCGGGGCTGGTTGCCCTCGGCCTTGGGGTCGCCCTCCAGGTACATGCCGCCGTTGTTGGTGTCGATGCCGAAGATCACTCCGGCGTAGGTCTGATAGTCGGCGCTGGAGTCGAAGACCACGACCTCGATGGTCTTGTTGTTGTCGTCGGCGACCGCACCGTTGTCCCGGGCCACCTCGTGGAAGTAGGCGTCCTGGTTGCGCAGGCTGGTGCAGCTGGCCTCGAGCTCCTCCGCGGCCATGTCCTGCGCCCGGATGGTGATGCTGTCGCTACAGGTGTGCTTCACCGGCAGGACGGCCTTCTCGAGACGCTCCGCGAGATTGCAGGCGCCGTATTCCGCGCAGTTGTCCTTGTCGTAGGCGTCGACCATCTTGGCCAGATTGACCCAGAGCGGGGCGGTGGGGCCGTCGATGGAGCTCTTGCTCATCAGGTCGGCCGCGAGCGGGCTCGCCTTGGCGCGCAGCGAGTCCTCCTTGAGGAAGCGGCCGAGCTCGAGTCCCGCGTTGGAGGCCAGGAACGACTGCTTGGTGCCCAGCAGGTCGAGGTGGTTCGCGGCGAAGTCGTGCAGGGAGTTCAGCACGCTGGAATCGGCCTCGATGGCGCTGATGAACTCGGGCACCTGGTGACCGCGGAACATGATCGTGTACACGCTGTTCACGGCGTTGAGCATGTACCAGGAGCTGTTGTACGACTCGTCGTAGTCGGCCAGCATCCGCTTGACGATGTTCAGGTAGCGGGCGTTCTCCCCGGCGCTGTCGACCAGGATGATCGCCTCGGACAGGCTCTCGCCGTTGGCGTCGGTGACGTCGAAGGCGTGCGAGGAGCCGAAGAAGCCGTCGAGCGCACCCTGGATGGCCGTGCGCAGGCGCGGCCCGTACTCTCCGACGGTGTCGGGGTCGTAGTACTGCACGTAGTAGCCGGCCCGGAGGAAGAGGATCAGCTGAGGCACGCCGGTGGTGCCGTCACCGGGGTAGGAGGCCGACGCGTCGCGCATGGCGTCGGCGATGGTGACCATCTGGTCCTCGCGGAAGGCGTGGTAGCCGTCCTGGCCCTGGAGACGGAACAGCGTGTTGACGCAGTCGGTGGTCGCCGCCTTGACCTTCTCGACCAGGGCGCCTCCGGTGTTGTTGGTGAAGTCGGTGACGTTGCACTCGGCCGCGGCCTTGCTTGACTTCTTGGCGCGGGCCTGCTTCTCGGCCTTCATCGAAGGTGCCAGGTGGCTCGGAAGCGCGGTGGCCGGGTCGTCGTAGTCCCGCTTGAGCGCGTCCTTGGACGCGGACAGCGGCGGCCGGTCGGCGGCCTTGAGCGACTTGCGTTCGACGTGAGCGGCATCGTCGGCGGGTGCCGTCAGCGCCTCGGCGGTGGGGCCGCCGGGGTCCTCGGTCTGGGGTTCCGCCCGTTTCTGAGCGGCGTCCGAGGAGTGGGAGGTCGCGGCCGATGCGACGGGGCGTTGCTCGACGGCTTGGCTCGGTGCCGTGAGCAGGCCCACGCTCAGGCACGCAGCCAGAACCGCAGTGGACAATCCAGTTATCTTCTGTCGAACCCTCAGGTTCTTCACTTGCCGCCTCCCAGCGGAGTGGTGACCGCGCAACATCGCGCGGCTGTGGGGGAATGCGCGGGGGCGGGTCCGGGTCGAGTCCTGGTGCGCGCTATGGCATGGACACGACCTCATCCCCTCTGCGCGCTGTACAATGGCACATGTCACATGTCCTTCGGAAGCCCTCTTGCGCAGATTCATCTCCGCGACAACTCACCGCCACAGCAATCGGGTTCAGCCCCGGCCCGCGTGCACGACGGCCGCCCCCGCCGGACCACTGAGCGCGCACCTGCTGTCCGGACCGGGACCGACGTCCCGAGCATGAGCCCGAGCCCGTTCCCGTGCCCGAGTCCCGACAGAGCCCTGAGGAGCAATGCCCGTGTCCCATTCGCTCTCCGCGCCCCACGCCGGCAGCCACGACCTGCCGGTGTCGCCCGCGCTGGACGCCTTCATGAGTACGGCGTGGGCGGACACCCCGCTGCCCGCCGACATCCGCGTCCCCTCGTACGACGTCACACCTGCCCGCCGCGCCCGGCTCGCCGCCCGCTTCCCCGGCGAACGCCTGGTCGTCCCGGCGGGCACGCTCGCGGTCCGCTCCAACGACACCGACCACCGCTTCCGTCCGCACACCGGCTACGCCTGGCTCACCGGTCTCACCGGCGATGACCAGGCCGGCCATGTCCTCGTCCTGGAACCCGACGGCGACGAGCGCCACGAAGCGGTGCTGTATCTGCGGCCGAGGTCACCGCGCACCGGGCAGGAGTTCTACCGTGACCGCAGGTACGGGGAGTTCTGGGTCGGACGCAGACCCGACCTGGCGGAGGCCACCCGGATGACCGGCATCCGCTGCGGGCACCTCGATGCCTGGGAGAAGCTGCTGACCGGCCCGCAGCCACCGGTAAGGGTGCTGGGCGGGGTGGACCGGTCCATCGACGAACTCCTGCGTTCTCGCGGCTCGTTCCCGGCGGGACGGACGGCTCCGGCTGGACTGGAGGCGGTACTCAGCGAGCTCCGCCTCGTCAAGGATCCATGGGAGATCGGCCAGTTGCAGCATGCCGTCGATGCGACATTGACCGGCTTCGAGGATGTGGTGCGGAGCCTTCCACAGGCGCTGCGACACCCGAGAGGGGAACGCTGGATCGAGGGCGTCTTCGATCTGCGGGCCCGGCTGGAGGGGAACGGTCCGGGCTACTCCACGATCGCCGCGGCCGGAGCGCACGCCTGCGTCCTGCACTGGATCCGCAATGACGGGCCGCTGCACCGCGACCGGTTGCTTCTCCTGGACGCCGGAGTGGAGACCGATTCGCTCTACACGGCCGACATCACCCGTACCCTGCCGCTGTCCGGCCGCTTCTCCCCCGTGCAGCGCAGCGTCTACGAACTGGTGCTGGCCGCTCAGGAAGCCGGCATCGCGGCCCTGCGCCCCGGGGCACGATTCCGTGACTTCCACCTGGCCGCCATGCGGGTCATCGCCGAAGGGCTGCACGAGTGGGGCGTGCTGCCGATGTCCGCCGACGAGGCACTCGACGCCGACAACGGCCTCTACCGCCGGTACACGCTCTGCAGCAGCGGCCACATGCTCGGCATGGACCTTCATGACTGCGCCCAGGCACGGGCCGGCAGCTATCTGGACGGACGCCTGGAAGCCGGCCAGGTACTGACCGTGGAGCCCGGGCTCTATCTCCAGCCCGACGACGAGACCCTGCCCCCGTCGCTTCGCGGAATCGGGGTGCGGATCGAGGACGACCTCGTGATGACGGCCGATGGCGCCCGGCTCATGTCGTCCGCGCTCCCGCGCACCGCCGACGGAATCGAGGAGTGGATGGGCGCCCTGCTCGACGGTTGAGCCGGACGCCTCCCTATCATCGGCCGCCCCTGCCATGGGGCGGCCGATGGAGGGCGGCGAGACCCGGGGCCCGGAGCCGGACCAGCGGTTCAGGCGTCGGCGACCGGCAGCGACACCCTAGTGATCCGGATACCGCCCGCGCCCGTATCGCCTTCCTCCTCCTCGGCCCAGAGCGATCTGACATGTGACATATGGGTCAGCATGCAGGTCTCGGCTCGCCGGGCGTCGCCGGCGATCATGAGGTCGAGCAGTTGGACGTGCTCCTCGGCCGATACGGTCAACTGCCCCGTCGCGGCAAGCCGGTTCAGCCCGAAGAGGCGCGATCGCTTGCGCAGGCTGCTGACTTCCTCCACCAGCCTGCGGTTACCGGCCAATCCGAGCAGTTCGAGATGGAAGCGACGGTCCGCCTCCAGGTAGCCGATGATGTCGTGGTCGGCGGCCGCGTCGACGATCGCCAGGGCAAGCGGCCGTAGCGCCTTCAGCTCCCTGGTCTTGCCCATCCTGGCGATGCGGCCGACGGTGGGTGGCTCGATCATGGCGCGGAGTTCGGTGAAATCGTCCAGGTCCTGTTCGGTCAACTCGGTGATCCGAAAGCCCTTGTTACGGACGGCTTCGACCAGGCCCTCACGTGCCAGGTCGAGCATGGCTTCGCGCACCGGGGTGGCGGACACTCCGAACTCGGCGGCGAGCGCGGGAGCGGAGTAGATCATGCCCGGACGGAGGTCCCCGGCGATCAGGGCCGCCCTGAGGGCGTTCGCCACTCTGTCGCGCAAGTGCTCTTGCGCCGAGATGGCGTTGAGCGTCGTCAGGCGGGCCATATGTGTTCCTCCAGCGCCGTACGGGCACTCAGAATACAATGTCACGTTTCCGCTCGGGCCCGTCGTTCCCCGCCTGTGGACAACTCGGTCAGGACGCCATCCTTCTGTGCACCGCAGCGGCGACCGCGAGGTCTTCCCAGCCCATGCCGACGCTCTTGAAGAACCGGGGGCCCGCGAACCCGGCCGGTCGTCCGCCGAGGCCGCCCCCGGTCACCAGCTCGGCGAGGTCGGCGGCGATGTCTTCGGCGCTGAAGGCTCCTTCCGCCATCGGGATCAGCAGGTCCCCCGCCTCCGACAGGGCTGCGGCCCTCGATTCGACGATCACGGCGGAGCGTGACACCAGAGCGGTGTCGACCTCCCTGGCATCCGGGGTGTGCGAGCCGACCGCGACGACCGTCGCCCCGTCCGGCACGAGGGTGCCGTCGAACAGCGGGGTTGCGGACGTGGTGCAGCAGAGCACCAGATCGGCCGTGGTCACCTCCTGAGCCCCCTGCGCCTCGCCCGCGCGGGCGTCCACGCCGAGTCGGCGGGCATGCTCGACCAGTGCGGCGACCCGTTGCGGGGTACGGCCGATCACGGAGACCCGTTCGACCTGCCGTTCGGCGAGCAAAGCGGCAAGGTGTCCGTACGCCTGGGGTCCGGTTCCGAAAAGCACCGCGTGACGCAGCACGGGCCCAGTGAGGTGCCGGATCGCGAGCGCGGAGACGGCCGGTGTGCGCAACGTGGTGAGCGCGGCCCCGTCGAGCAGGGCGATCGGCATCAGGGTGGGACCGTCGAGCAGCAGATAGCTTCCGGTGATCCGGGGCAGGTCGCGTGCCGGGTTGCCGGGAGCGACTCCGGCGATCTTCACCCCGGTCATCTGCTGGGTGGCGGCAGGCATGATCAGCAGTTCACCGCCTGGCACGGTGACATGGTGCCGGGCCGGGGACGTCTCCGGATCGAGTCCCCCGCTCAGCGCCGCCTCCAGGGCGTTCACGGCTCCGGTCGGTCCCAGGGCCTCGATGTCGTCGGCGCCGAGCAGGGGCAGTTTCACAGCAGGAATCCCTCAGGGAACGGATCGGACGGGTTCAGGAAGAATTGTGCGGTACCGGTGATCCAGGCGCGGCCCGTGACAGTCGGGACGACGGCCGGCAGACCGCCCACGGTGGTCTGCTCGACCAGACGCCCGGTGAACGAGGTTCCGATGAACGACTCGTTCACGAAGTCGCGGTCCAGGGGAAGTTCGCCGCGCGCGTGCAGCTGTGCCATGCGTGCCGATGTTCCCGTTCCGCAGGGCGACCGGTCGAACCAGCCGGGGTGGATCGCCATCGCATGCCGGGAGTGGCGTGCGCCGGAACCGGGTGCGATGAACTGCACGTGCTTGAGGCCGTGAATCCCGGGGTCCTCCGGGTGGACGGGCCGTTCAGCGGCGTTGACCGCGTCCATCAGGGCGAGTCCGGCCGACAGGATGTCGTCCTTGCGCGCCCGGTCGAAAGGCAACCCGAGGTCGGAGAGTTGCACCATCGCGTAGAAGTTGCCGCCGTAGGCGAGGTCGTACCGCACCGTTCCGTGGCCGGGTACGTCCACCGTCCGGTCGAGACCGACGCTGAACGCGGGGACGTTGGTCAGGGTGACAGCCGTCGCCGCGCCGTCCCGCACGTGCACGTCGACGCTGACGAGTCCGGCCGGGGTGTCCAGCCGCACGGTCGTGACGGGTTCGGTGACCTCGACCATGCCGGTCTCCACCAGAACGGTCGCGACCCCTATGGTTCCGTGCCCACACATCGGCAGAAAACCGGAGACCTCTATATACAGGACGCCGAAGTCCGCGTCGGGCCGGGTGGGCGGCTGAAGGATCGCGCCGCTCATGGCTGCGTGACCGCGCGGTTCGTACATGAGCAGGGTGCGCACGGCGTCCCGGTGCTCCTGGAAGTACCTGCGTCGTTCGGCCATCGTGGCGCCGGGAATGGTGCCGATGCCACCGGTGATGACGCGGGTGGGCATGCCCTCGGTGTGTGAGTCGACCGCATGGAAAATGTGACGTGTCTGCAAGGCTCCCCCTGGTTCGTCACGATGAACAAGAAGTACGCGGAGTACGCGGAGATCGGAGAGAACGGGGCCGGGTCGAGCCGCGGCCCGACGTAGGCATACGGAACGGGGCCGGGTCGAGCGCAGGCCCCACGTACGCGTACGGAGCGGCGGTCAGGCGGTCAGCCGAGGCCTGCGGCCAGCGCCTTCTCCGTCGCGGCACGTACGGCGGCCGCGTCGTCGTCGGGCAGGGGAAGACGCGGCGGACGGGTGCGCCCACCATGTCGTCCGGCGACATCCATGGATGCCTTGATGGCCTGGACGAATTCCGGCTTCGAATCCCACCGCAGCAGGGAGTGCAGTTCCCGGTACAGCGGCAGCGCGGTTGCCATGTCACCCGTCACAGCGGCTCGGTACAGCTCGACGCAGCAGGACGGCAGCATGTTCGGGCAGCCCGCGATCCAGCCGACGGCCCCGGCGAGTGCCAGTTCCAGCAGGACGTCGTCGGCACCCACGAGCAGATCGAGACCGGGCGCCTGTTCGGCGATCTCGTAGGCCCGCCGGACGTCACCGCTGAACTCCTTGACCGCCACGATGCTGCCGTCCTGGTGGAGCGCGGCGAGCAGGCCGGGGGTCAGATCCACCTTGGTGTCGTAGGGGTTGTTGTACGCCACGACCGGAACCCCGACTCGGGCGACCTCCGTGTAGTGGGCGCGGACCGCCGCGTCCTCGCAGCGGTAGCCGTTGGGCGGCAGGAGCAGCACGGAACCGGCGCCCGCCTCCGCGGCCTGTTCCGTCCAGCGCCGTGACTCCGCGCTGCCGTACGCGGAGACGCCCGGCATGACGCGGCTGCCGTCGCCTGCCGCTTCGACGGCTACCCGGACCACCTGCTCGCGCTCGCCGTCGGTCAGGGTCTGGTACTCCCCCAGTGACCCGTTGGGCACCACCCCGTCGCAACCCGCCGCGATGAGCTGTTGGACGTGCTCGGCATAGGCGTCGTAGTCGATCGTGCAGTCGTCGCGCAGGGTGAGCGGGGTGGCGACCATGACGCCGTGCCAGGGTCGGGTGCGCGGGTGGGCGTTCGTCTGCATCGTGGCTCCTTGAAAGGTGTGACATGTCACGGTGTGATGGATGAGTGGGCATCGGTCGGCGGCGCGCGGTGCCGAGGAGCGGCAGGGGCGTGTCGGCGGCGCCGGGGGAATCGGGGTGGCTGCGGGCCTATCCGGGGTCCGCCAGGTCGGCGAGTGCGGACAGCTTCACGGGGCAGGCCAGCGGGCGCCGGTCGGGGCCATCCGGCCCTGCTCCGGCGCCGGGTCCCGTGCCGTGCGCACCGGCGAGTTCTCGGACGGCGAATCCGCAGGTCCGGCCCTGACACCACCCCATCCCGGCACGGGTGAACAGCTTGACGGTCCTGGCGTCACCGGCCCCGAGCTCCTCGCACGCGGTACGGATCCGGCCCGCCGTGACCTCTTCGCAACGGCAGACTTCCGTGTCGTCGGCCAGCCACTCGCTCCACCCCTCCCCCGGCCGGTGCACGGCACCCATCAACGCGGCGAAGGCCCGCAGACGACTCCGGGACCGGCGCAGAGCGATCGCCCTGCGCGCCGCTTCCCTCCGCACCCCACCCCGTACTTCCCGAACGACCGACAGCGCCGCCAGCTCCCCTTCGCACAGGGCGAGTTCCACGCCGCCGACGCCGCCGGTCTCGCCGGCCGCCCAGACCCCCGGCACGGTGGTCCTGAGCTGTTCGTCGAGAGCGACCGCATGCGTACCGTCGGCACAGACGCGCGTACCACACCCTGCCGCCACGGCGAGTTCCAGCTGAGGAACGAGCCCGTGTCCCACGGCGAGCACGTCGCAGGGGATCTCGTGTCCGGTTCCCGGCACGGGACGCCAGCGGCGGTCCACCCGGCTGACGGTCACCGCCTCCACCCGTGTGTCGCCGTGCACTTCGGTGACCGCCCGGTGCGTCAGGACTCGGACTCCGGCACGGGCCAGCGCCGCGCCGTACCGGACCCCTTCCGCCGCCTTGCCTGGATTGGCGGCCAGTACGCGCGGAGCGCGTGCGTAGGCCCCGTAACCGGACGCCTCGATCAGTGCAGGAACACTCGCACCGGCACGCGTCAGCGACAGCGCGACGGCCTGCAGGAGCGGCCCGCTCCCCGCGACCACGATCCGGCGGCCCGGCAGCGCCAGGCCGGATTTGAGCATGGCCTGGGCGCCGGCCGCACTGACGACCCCCGGAAGTGTCCAGCGGGGTAAGGGGAGTTGGCGTTCATGGGCGCCCGTCGCGAGCAGCAGTCGACGTCCCCGGACGGCATTGCGGCGCTCCCCCTCGGCTCCGGTGACCGCGTGCAGGATCCAGTCGCCGTCACGCGCTCGTTCGACCGACCACACCTGGTGGCCGGCAAGATGCCTGATCGCGCCCGATTCGCTGTGCGCCGCGAGCCGCGCGGAGAGTCCGGCGAAGACGGACCAGCCGTGGTGCAGGGCTTCGGGTCGAGTGGCGCCGAGCCCGTCCGCCGGACTGCGGTAGTACTGACCGCCGGGCATGACGGCCGCGTCCAGCAGAACCACGTCCATGCCGTGGTCGGCCGCCGTGACGGCCGCGGCCAGGCCGGCCGGTCCCGCGCCCACCACGGCGAGTTCGGCTCGGTCCGCGTCCCGTGGCCGGCGTTCATCCGTCGATCGAGGCATGGCCGTCGCCCTCCTGCGTGGTGATGGCGTCGCCGGGGCGGGCGGGAAGCAGGCATGCGCGCTGGTTGGGTCTGCCGTTGACGGTGGCCAGACAGTCGTAGCAGGCGCCGATGCCGCAGAAGGCGCCCCTCGGCCGACCGTGGACCCGGGTGGTACGCCAGGCCAGGATGCCCGCCGACCACAGTGCGGCCGCGATGCTCTGACCCGGCAGTCCCCGGATCGGGCGCCCGTCGAAGGTCAGCTGGAATTCCGGTTCGGGCTCGGCCCCGACGAGTTCGGCCGGGGTACGCGCTCGGGTGCGTCTCACAGGGTCCTCTCCTGGGGCACAACGCCTCTTTTCCTTGGGCACACGAGAATTCCGGTTCTCCTTCGGCACACGGGGATTCCTGCGGCACACAACGGGCTTCCCCGTGCACCGGGGACCTTTCCTCGCGCCACACGGGTGCTCGCGCAGGACACGGGGCTCCCCTCCCGGAGCGCTCGCACCCGCTCCGTCGTCATGTGACCTTGCGTGCGGTGTCGAACCGGTCGGGCGCGAACGGACCAAGATCGAGTACGGGCTGCCGCCCGTGGATCGCGTCGGCGATCAGCCGACCGGTCGCGGGGGCCAGCCCGATCCCGGCTCCTTCGTGGCCGCAGGCGTGGAAGAGGCCGGGCACCCTGGGATCCGGGCCGATCGCGGGCAGGTGATCGGGCAGATAGGGGCGGAACCCGTGGTAGGCGCGCAACACCCGAACGTCCGCGAGTACCGGGAACAGGGCGGCGGCTTGCGCGGCCAGCCGGGCCACCACCGGCACGGACAGCGTCCGGTCGAAGCCGACCCGCTCGCGGCTGGCGCCGATCAGGACCGGCCCCGAGGGCGTCCCCTCCACCACGGGCGAGGTCTGCAGCGCAGCGGAGCCGCTCGACACATCGGCCACGTACTCCGCCGCATAGACCTTGTGCCGGATCAGCCGGGGCAACGGCTCGGTGACGAGCACGAACCCCCTGCGCGGCAGGACCGGCAGGTCCACCCCGGCCAGTGCGGCGAGCTCACCGCCCCAGGTGCCCGCCGCGTTGACGACGACGGGGGCGATCAGTTCGCTCTGTGCGGTGCGCACCCCCCGTACCGCCCCGTCCCGGCCCCTGAGTATCCCGACGACCTCCTGCCCCGGGCACGCGCGCGCCCCGGACCGGCTGGCCGCCCGCAACAACTCGGCTGTCGCCAGAGCGGGTTGGACCTGTGCGTCCTGCGGGTAGTGGCAGCCTCCGGCAAGTTGCGGTGTGAGGTGGGGTTCGACATCGCGGAGCCGATCGGATGTGACGTGGTACGCCTCGACCCCCGCCTCCCGTTGGCCGGCGGCCGTCGCGGACAGGGTGGTCAGGGACTCCTCGGAGGCCGCCACGACCAGGCCGCCCTTGAGTTCGTACTCGATGTGCGGCGGCAGGTCCTCTGCGAGTTGTCCCCACAACGCGGCGGAGAGCAGGGCAAGTTCGAGTTCGGGACCCGGCACTTTGTCGGAGACCAGGAGGTTGCCCTCCCCGGCTCCGGTGGTGCCTCCGGCGACCGGACCGCGGTCGACGACGGCTACGGACAGTCCGGACCGGGAGGCGTAGTAGGCGCAAGCAGCACCGACCACTCCGGCCCCGACGATGACGACATCCAGGGGCTGTCTCATGAACACGGCAGTAATATGTCACATTGCTTGTGAGGCGCCAAGGGTGTGTGCGGCAGCAGTTGATCAGCCGTCACCCCGTCGCGCTCCTCGCAGGGGTGCCGGCTCGGCCGCCGGGGAAGTGGAGCCATGGACACCCCAAGGCGCCGACCCCGAGGAGCCGTGATGCACGACGACCGCCCGCAGGTGGAGGACCGGCTCGAACGGGCCCTGCACCAGTTCATCCGCCCCGCCCAGTACCCGGCCCGGACGCAGCTCGCGCTCTCCGTTCGGCACATCCCCGGCGAGCCCGTACGGGTGGATCAGGCACTGGCGGGATCGTTCGAAGCGTTCAGCACGGGCACGGAGTGGGGAAAGCCGTGGTCCACCAGCTGGTTCCGGCTGGAGGGAACCGTGCCCCGGGAATGGGCGGGGCAGCGGGTCGAGGTGGTCGTCGACCCGGGCTTCTCCGGCCAGGGGCCCGGATTCCAGGCCGAGGGCATGCTCTACGACGCGGCGGGTGTCCCGCTCAAGGGCGTCCATCCGCGCAATCGGCATCTGACGGTCACCTCCCCGGCAGTGGGCGGTGAACCGGTCTCGCTGCTGCTGGAGGCCGCGGCCAACCCGTCGGTGCTGGAGCACGGCTTCGTGCCGACGCCGCTGGGGGACGTGACGACGGCGGGTGACCGACCCCTGTACCGGTTCGCCTCCGCGGACCTCGCCGTGCTGGACGAGGAGGTCTGGCATCTCGTGCTGGACATCGAGGTGCTCACCGAGCTGATGCGGGAACTTCCCGTGGACCGTTCCCGTCGGCACGAGATCCTGCGGGCCCTCGAACGCATGCTTGATGCGCTGGATCTGCACGACGTGACGGGCACGGCAGCGGCCGGCCGTGCGGAACTGGCCGAGACGCTGTCCCGTCCGGCGGCGGCGAGCGCGCACCGGATCTCGGCCATCGGTCATGCGCACATCGACTCGGCCTGGCTGTGGCCGCTGCGCGAGACGGTACGCAAGGCATCGCGCACCTTCGCCAATGTCACCGCGTTGGCCCAGGACTATCCGGAGCTCGTCTTCGCCGCGTCGCAGGCCCAGCAGTACGCATGGGTGAAGGACCATCAGCCGCACATCTGGGAGCGCATCAAGCAGGCCGTGGCGGACGGTCAGTGGGTGCCCGTGGGATCGATGTGGGTGGAATCCGACGCGAACATGCCGGGCGGCGAGGCACTGGCCCGGCAGCTCGTGCACGGCAAGCGGTTCTTCGAACAGGAGCTGGGGGTGGATACCGAGGGGATCTGGCTGCCGGACTCGTTCGGCTATACCGGCGCGTTCCCCCAGCTGGCACGACTGGCGGGGGTGAAGTGGTTCCTGACGCAGAAGCTGTCCTGGAACCAGAGCAATAAAATGCCACATCACACCTTCTGGTGGGAGGGCATCGACGGGACCAGGGTCTTCACCCACTTCCCGCCCGTGGACACCTACAACGCACAGCTCCACGGCCACGAACTCGCCCACGCCGAAAAGAACTTCAGGGAAAAGGGCCTCGCAACCCGCTCCCTCGTGCCGTTCGGCTGGGGCGACGGCGGGGGCGGTCCCACGCGCGAGATGCTGGAGAAGGCGCGCAGGCTCAGGGATCTGGAGGGTTCGCCCCGGGTCGGGATCGAGCGCCCGTCGGCATTCTTCGCGGCGGCCGAGGCCGAGTACGGAGCGCACGCGCCGGTCTGGTCGGGCGAGCTGTATCTGGAGCTGCACCGGGCCACGTACACCAGCCAGGCCAAGACCAAACAGGGCAATCGCCGCAGTGAACACCTCCTGCGCGAGGCCGAGTTGTGGGCCACAGCGGCGACGCTGCGTTCTGCGGGCCACGCCTATCCGTACGAGACGCTGGACCGGCTGTGGAAGACGGTACTGCTCCATCAGTTCCATGACATCCTGCCCGGCTCGTCGATCGCCTGGGTGCACCGCGAGGCGCGTGAGACCTATGAAATGGTGCGAAGGGAACTCGCCGATGTGGTGGCGGACGCGGTGGCGGCACTGGGCGGGGCAAGGGGCCTGGTAGCGCTCAACTCCTCTCCGTATCACCGAAGTCAGGTGATGGAGCTGGACGCGGAGGCGAGTGCGGTGCTCCCCTCGGGCGCGCATACGCAGCCACTGGGCGACGGACGCACAGCGGTGCTGGTGCAGGCCCCCGGCCTGGGCGCGGGCCTGCTGGACGGCTCGGCGGTCCCTGAACACACAGTCACCGCGACCCGGCACACGGGCGGGCCTGCGACGGAGCGGGCGGACGAGCCCGCGAAAACCGGGTCCGAGAACGAGCCGACGACCGAGACGGCGCAGAATCCGGCGAACAGGCCGGTGGATGGGGCTACGGACGGGCCGGCGGATGGGGCGACGGACAGGCCGACGGGCGGGGGCTTCGTGCTCGACAACGGACTGCTCCGTGTCGTCGTCGACGGCGACGGGCTGATCGCCGCCGTGCGCGATCTCGGCGCGGGGCGGGACGTACTCGCACCCGGCCATCGGGCCAACCTCCTCCAACTGCACCCGGATCACCCCAATCACTGGGACGCCTGGGACATCGACCGGCATTACCGCCGCACTCGCACCGATCTCACCGGGGCCGACTCCGTCGAACTGGTCGAGGAGGGGCCGCTGCGGGCCGCCGTCCGCGTGGTGCGGTCGTTCGGGGCGTCGCACCTCGTGCAGGAGATCCGGCTGACCGCGGGCAGCCGGCGGATCGACATCGACACGGAGGTGGACTGGCAGGAGTCGGAGAAGGTCCTCAAGGCGTCGTTCCCACTCGATGTGCACGCCGAACGGTCCACGGCCGAGATCCAGTTCGGGCACATCCACCGGCCCACACACGACAACACCAGCTGGGACGCGGCCCGTTTCGAGATCTGCGCCCATCGCTGGCTCCGGGTCGCCGAGCCCGGGTACGGCATCGCCCTGCTCAACAACTCGACATACGGGCACGAGGTGACCCGGACCCCGCACGCTTCGGGCCTCGGCACGACCGTGCGGCTGACGCTGCTCCGCGCCCCGCACAGTCCGGACCCGGAGACCGACCTCGGCAGGCACCGGTTCGGATACGCGCTGGCCCCGGGCAGCGAGGTCACGGATGCGGTACAGGAGGGGCTGGCGCTCAATCTGCCCCTGCGAGCGGCGGTGGCACCGGCCCTGCCGTCATTGATCAGCACCGGGCATCCGGCGGTCACGGTGGAGTCGGTGAAGCTCGCCGAGGACCGCAGCGGCGACGTCGTCGTGCGACTGTACGAGTCGGCGGGCGGGCGCGCCGACACGACGATGCGGGTCGGATTCCCCGTCGCACGGGCCCGGATCACCGACCTGCTGGAGCGGCCGCTGCACGAGGCGGTCACCGACGAGCACGGTCTCGTACTGTCGCTGCGGCCGTTCCAGATCCTGACGGTGCGGCTGACCCCTGCATGAGGTGTGAGATCCCGGACCGTCCCGCCCCCTCCCGGCCCGCGGGTTCACTCAGAGGCGGGGCACGTTCCGCAGGTTGGAGCGGGCCATCTGGACCATCCGGCCCACTCCCCCGTCCAGCACGATCTTGCTTGCGGAGAGCGCGAAGCCGGTCACCATCTCCGCGCTGATCTTCGGCGGGATGGAGAGCGCGTTGGGGTCGGTGACGACATCGACGAGTGCCGGCCCCCTGTGCTTGAAGGCGTCCTTGAGGGCGCCTTCGAGCTGCTTGGGCTTCTCCACCCGTACGCCGTACGCCCCGGCGGCTCGGGCGATCGCCGCGAAGTCCGGGTTCTTGTTGGTCGTACCGAACGAGGGCAGGCCGGCGACCAGCATCTCCAACTCGACCATGCTCAGCGAGGAGTTGTTGAACAGCACGACCTTCACCGGGAGGTCGTACTGCACCAGGGTGAGGAAGTCCCCCATCAGCATGGTGAATCCACCGTCGCCGGACATCGACACCACCTGCCGGTTCCGGTCGATGAACTGGGCGCCGATGGCCTGCGGCAGGGCGTTGGCCATCGAGCCATGACTGAACGAACCGATGACGCGGCGCTTGCCGTTGGGTGAGAGATAGCGCGCGGCCCACACGTTGCACATGCCGGTGTCGACGGTGAACACGGCGTCGTCGTCGGCCAGATCGTCCAGCACCGAGGCGACGTACTCCGGATGGATCGGGATGTGCTTCTCGACCTTGCGGGTGTACGCCTTGACGACGCCCTCCAGCGCGTCGGCGTGTTTCTTCAGCATCCGGTCGAGGAATTTGCGGTCGCTCTTGGCCTGTACCCGCGGGGTCAGACAGCGCAGGGTTTCGCGGACATCGCCCCAGACCGCCAGATCCAGCTTGGAACGGCGGCCGAGGTGCTCGGGGCGCACATCGACCTGGACGATCTTCACATCGGTGGGAAGGAAGGCGTTGTAAGGGAAGTCGGTGCCGAGCAGGATGAGGAGATCGCACTCGTTCGTCGCCTCGTAGGCGGCGCCGTAGCCGAGCAGTCCGCTCATTCCGACGTCGTACGGGTTGTCGTACTGGATCCACTCCTTGCCGCGCAGCGCGTGCCCGACCGGAGCCTTCACCCGCTCGGCGAATTCCATCACCTCGGCGTGGGCGCCCGCCGTGCCACTGCCGCAGAACAATGTCACACGTTTCGCCTCGTCGACCATCCGGCAGAGCTTCTCGATCTCTTCGTCGCCGGGCCGTACCGTCGGCCGCGAGGTGACCAGAGCGTGCTCGATCGACTTCTCCGGGGCCGGCTGCGATGCGATGTCACCCGGCATGGTGACGACGCTGACCCCGCCTCGTCCGATCGCGTGCTGAATGGCGGTCTGGAGCAGCCGGGGCATCTGCTGCGGGTTGGAGATCATCTCGTTGTAGTGACTGCACTCCCGGAAGAGCAGCTCCGGGTGGGTCTCCTGGAAGTAGCCGAGACCGATCTCGCTCGAAGGGATGTGCGAGGCGAGGGCGAGCACCGGTGCCATGGAGCGGTGGGCGTCGTAGAGGCCGTTGATGAGGTGCAGATTTCCGGGGCCGCAGGATCCGGCGCAGGCCGCCAGGGAGCCGGTGATCTGGGCCTCGGCCCCGGCGGCGAACGCGGCGGTCTCCTCGTGCCTGACCTGGATCCAGTCGATGGCCGAGTTGCGACGGATGGCGTCGACGACCGGGTTGAGGCTGTCGCCGACGACGCCGTACATACGCTTGACGCCCGCCCGGACGAGGATGTCGACGAACTGCTCCGACACGTTCTGCTTGGCCATGGGTGCATACCCTTTCCGCGCTTCGGCTTCCGGACTCCGCATCCATCAACCCATGACGCGGGCGGTTACGCCTCCCAGACGCCGACGCTCGTACGGTCGTCGGAGTACCCCTTCACCCTGAGCTGGGTGTCCGTGAGGAAGGTCGCGAGCCCGGGTACCCGGTCGTCGCTCCAGCGTTCAGCGAGCTCCCGGGCCAGTGCGGGCTCGCCGCGCAGCGGCTCGGCGAGCCCGGTGCTGCACAGCAACAGAGTGTCGCCCGGCCGGGCCACCGAGGCCCGGAACCGGAACGGCTCCACGGGCGACGGGAGCGGGCTCCCGTCGTACGAGGACGGGGGTGCGGTGATCCCCGGATCCATGGTGAAGCCGTCACCGCCGGAGTCACCACCGGAGTCACGGCCGGGGACGCCCCGGGGGCCGCTCTCGGGACGGCTCTCAGAACCGCTCCGAGGGCCGCTCACGGAGGGCGGGGATCCGAATCCGGCCGTGGCTTCGCCGACGACGCCTCCGGCACCACCGGTGTTCGGAACCTCCGGTTCGAGGTCCTGCCAGACGCCGTCACGCAGCCGGAAGAGCCCGCCGGGGCCGACTCCGAAGAAGATCCTGGTACGACAGTCGGGATCGGCCGAGAGCAGGAGGCAGCGCAGGTCCGCCGTGTACTCGCGCGGTTCGAGCCCGAGCTCGGCGGCGCGGGCGCGCAGCTTCCCGTAACCGCGGTCGGTGAGACGGTGCAGGCCGGACTTGAGGTCATCGCGGCGGCCCGCCCTTATGTCCTCGGAGAGCCTCGAATGGCTACGGCCCACCGCGCCGCCGATCCAGCGGCAGGCATCGGCCGCCGCCCGGTGCGCCCGCCCGGTGGCGCGGGCCCCGGTGGCGACGGCGACCAGGACAAGCGCGTTCCTGTCCGTGCCGAAGCGCACGGTGAGCAGTGCGTCGCGGCGGAGGTCGCCCCGGAACCGCGCGGAGTCCCCGCGCACGGAGGCGGCGCGCAGGGTGTACGTCCCGTACCGGGCGCCGTCGAGCACGGTGTCGGCGACGAGACCGTCCAGTTCCTGGGGGACGGTGGCCGGCAGCGCGGTGGGCTCGGCGTCGTAGGTCGGCGGCCGGTCACCCACATGGCCGACCACGGGGCGTGGGGCGGGCGCCGGTTCGCGGTCGGGCTCGGACTCGGGCCCGCGAGGCGGCAAAGGTGCCCGCACCTGTGGCGGTGCGGTGACGGTGGGAGCGATGCGGACCTGAGGGACGACGGAGGTTTGAGGGGCGACCGGGCCTTGAGGGACGACGGAGCCTTGAGGAACGTCAGTGGTTCGGGGAGTGACGGGGCTCTCGACGACCGGCCGCCTGGGCGGAGACGGCACCGTCGCGGAAGCCCCCTCGGCAGCGGAAGCCCGCTCGGAGGCGGACGTCCCGGGTGGTGTGTCCGAGGACGGCGGCAGGTCCGAGGACGGTGCCGGCTCGCGGGACGCGTCCCGCTCCGGGGGCACCGGCGGCTCCGACGACGACGGCGGCTCCGACGGCGACTGCCGCTCCGGAAGCAGGGGCAGATCCGGCGCCGGTGACCGATCGGCGTCGGTCGGGCCCGGAGGATCGACGAGAGCGGGCGGGGCGGCGGACGCACGCGGCTGCGGCAGTGCGGCCGGGGGCGCCTCCGGCTTCCCGGCCGCCGCGCCGTTCCCCCCGTGCCCGCCCGGACCCACCGCGTCCGACGCCGAGTCGAAGCGGTCGTCGAGGCTGTCGCCCGCGTCGCTCGCCCCTGCATCCCGGGCGGTCTCGTCGTACAACCTGCGCCACCAGTCGTCCTCATGGGCGGCGGGCGTCTCCCCCTGCTGACTCATGCCCTTATTGTCCACCGCACGGCCCGTACGAAAACGGGGCATCCGGAAAATCCGGCCATGCGAAAGGTCCGCCGGGCGGCCCCACCCCCCACGGGAAGGACGCCCGGCGGACCGGTCAGGACGTGATCAACGCACGGCGTAGGCGTCGTTCACGGTCTGGACGACGGAGTTGCCGTTGGCGTCCGTCAGTTCGGTCTTCAGGGTGACCGGCTTGCCGGCCGCGCCCGCGTGGTTCACGGTCGCGGTCCAGTGGCCGTTCCGCTCAGCGGTGGTGGCCTCGGTCCAGGTCCCGCCGCCGTCGTACGAGTACGAGACCTTGGCCGCCACCAGCTTGCCGGGCGTGTAGCCGGCGTGCCCGGTGACACTCAGGCCGATCGTCTGACCGTCCTTCGCCGCAAGGGTCTTGAGCCCGTCGGTCTCCAGGTCGTAGCCCGGGAAGAGCAGGGGAATGCCCTGGGAGTAGACGTTCTCGTCCCGCTTCGAGCGGAACTTCCAGGTGGTCTCGGTCTGGGTGGACCGCTTCCACACGGCAGCGGGCTGGCCGAACTTCGCGGTAGTCATGGTGAGTTCGTACGCGGCGTCCCCGGCCGGGACGGTGAACACCCCGGACGGCCAGCCGGAATCGCCCAACACTTCACCGCCGCTGGTCAGCCGCATGTTGCCGATGTCTCCGAAGGAGCCCTGGAGGCCCTCGTGCTCGGTGTCGCTCCAGAAGCCGGGGGCGACACCGATCAGGTTGTCCTGCCGTTCGCCGGCGAGCACGGCCTTGCCCTGGGCGTCACGCGGAGCGGTCGGGGCCGGGATGCCCCGGTACCAGTTCTCCGTACGCGTGGAGCCTGCCGTGTATGTACGGGGCTGGTCGACCATGTACTCGCCCCAGGGGAAGCTGGAGGAGAGGTACCGCTGCCAGGCGGTGTCGCCGGCCGAGTAGTACTCGGTGCGCTTGCCGGGGACGGCGACGGTGTCGAAGCCGCCGGAGTAGCTTCCGCCGTAGGGCCGGGTGAAGATCATCGTGTCGATGTAGTCGGCCGCGACGCCCATCGCCTCGTATTGGGCGGTGGACTTGCCGAGCTTGCTGTCACGGACCTTGTAGGTGCGGTCCGAGGTGACCGGGCCGGTCTCGGGGAAGGCGAGGTTGTAGACGAACGGGCTGGCGGCGGTGGCCTTCCAGCTCAGCTTCACCGTGCCCCGGGCCAGGGCGGCCTTCAGGGCGTCGGCCTCGCCCGCCTCGATGCCGAGCGTGGGCACCGGCGCGGAGCCGTAGCCGACGGACGGCTGCCACGGGCCCGCGGACGGACGGTGGGCGATGATCGCCTTTGCGCCCGCGGCCTTGGCGTTCCGTGCCGGGGTCAGCAGGGAGCCGTCGTCGGCGACCGCGACCAGGGCGATCTTGCCCTGGACATCGGCGGCCTTCAGCTCGTCGGGGGTGCCGGTACCCGCGTCGACGAGTGCGGCCTCACCCGTGCCGTCGAGACCGACGGAGCCGGTGCCGGCCACCACCGGGTGCAGTTCGGTGCCGCCGACGACCGACAGCTTCTCGATCTGGGGGGCGTACGCGCGCCAGAAGCTGGCGAACTCGAAGTCGCCGTCGCTCGCCCTGCCCTGCACGTCGGCCAGGTAGTTCTTGACGACGGGTCCGCCGGTGACGGAGCCGGAGTGCAGCCAGACGCCGTCCCAGCTGCGGCCGAAGGAGAGCGTCGTGGAGCGGTTCTCGGACGCGCGGTCCTCCGTCTTCACCTGCAGGCGATGGGCCTTGCGGGCGTCGAGCACCAGGGTGGTGTCCTTGGTGACGTTCAGCTGCGGCCTGGCGAGGTAGCCGACGGACTCGGCCATCCTGCCGGTGGCGTCCTCGGTGTCCGGCGAGATGACGAAGCTGGAGACGAAGTACGCGCCGGGGCGCACCTGGTAGACCTGATCGGTGGCGCCGTCGTTGAAGCGGCGCTCGCCGCCGGCGGTGTCGGTGCCGATGACGTCCAGCGAGGAGGAACCCGCGGCGGGCTTGCCGGTGCGGTCGATCAGCTTGACGCGCAGGGTGACCGTCTCGGCGCCGACGTACAGCGAGAACGGGGTGGATACCTTGACGCCGTCGGCGCCGGTGGCCAGTACACGCCCGGTGACGTCACCGTACTGGGCGGCCTTCAGCTTCGCGGTCGGGTCGATCTCCAGCGGGACCTCGACGGTGGCTCCGGCCGGAACGGTGACGGTGCTCGCGTCGAGCTTCGCGACCGGGGAGCGGACGGCCGAGCCGTCGTTGCCGGTGACGCCCTGGACCTTCAGCGACAACTTCACCGGCTTGGCACCGGAGTTGGTGTACGGGACCTCGACCGTGGTGCGGTCGCTCTTGTCCTGCGGCCAGTTGAACGTACCGCCCTGGACGGCGGGGGCGCCGACGACGGTGGTGTCGATGGCGGCCTTCACATCGAGGCGGCCACCACCGGTCTCGCGTACGTCGCCGGGGATGTCGCTCTTCGCGGACGACACGAGGGCCGCCTTGATCTGCTGGGCCGTCCAGTCGGGGTGACGCTGCTTCACGATGGCGGCGGCGCCCGCGACATGCGGGGTGGCCATCGACGTGCCGGACATCGTCCGGTAGGCGTAGACCCCGCGGCCGCCCGCCGCGGCGGCCGAGATGGCGACGCCGGGGGCGGCGATCTCCGGCTTGAGGGTGTGGGCTCCGATCGCGGGTCCGCGGCTGGAGAACTGGGCCGTGGTGTCGTCGCGGTCGACGGCGCCGACGGTCAGCACGCCGGGTGCGCAGCCGGGCGAGGAGACGGTGTTCAGCGCCGGGCCGGAGTTTCCGGCCGCGATCACGAACAAGGTGTCCTTGCTCCGGGCGAGTTCTTCGGCGGCCACGCTCATCGGGTCGGTGCAGTCGGTCGGAGTCTGGCTGCCGAGACTCATGGAGACGACGTCGGCCTTCTGGTCGACGGCCCACTGCATGCCCGCGATGATCCAGGACTCGGCGCCGGAGCCACTGTCGTTGAGGACCTTGCCCGCGAGCAGGTCGGCGCCGGGGGCGACGCCCTTCTTCTTGCCGTCACTGGCCGCGCCGGAGCCGCCCACGGTGGAGATGGTGTGGGTGCCGTGGCCCTGCCGGTCGTCGGTGGTGTCGGAGTCGGTGAAGTTCTCCGAGGCGGCGATCCGGCCCTTGAGGTCAGGGTGTTCGGCGTCGACGCCGGTGTCGAGGACGGCGACCTTGGTGCCCTTGCCGTCGTATCCGGCGGCCCAGGCGAGGTCGGCGCCGATCTGCTTGGTGGACCGGTCGAGGGTGGCCTGGACCTTGCGGTCGAGCCAGAGCTTCTTCAGTCCGGAGGCGGAGCGTGAACGGGTGTTGGTGACGTCCGACCAGAAGTCGGCGGCCTGCGCCTTGTCCGCCTTGAGCGCGACGCCGTCGATGGCGTCGAGTGCGAGTTGACGCTTGGCGCCGCGCGGGGTGGCGGGCGCGGAGCGGGCCAGGTCCTTGCCGTAGACGGCGATCAGCGGCAGCGACTTCGTGCTCGCGTCGTCGTAGCCCTGCCGGATGAGCCCGGTGACGTTGAAGAGTTCCTCGTCGACCGTGCCGGCGGCCAGCGCGTCTACGGCCGTGTCGGGGTAGACGTAGAGATCCTTGCCGGCCTGCCTGGTCTGTACGAGGGGGACGGTGCCGTCCTCGCGCGGCAGTGCGGTGACCGAAGCGGCTCCCGAACTGTCCTTGCTCACCAGGACCTTGTCGCCGGTGACGAGGGTGACGGTGACCGGCTTGCCCTCCCTGGCGCCGGCGGCCGCGCTGCCGGTCAGTGGTCTCTTCGCGGTCGTGTCGTCCTGCGGCGCTGCCGCGGACGGTGCGATCGCGGTGACGGCCAGGACGGCGGCGGTGGCCGCTCCCAGTGCCGTACGCGATATCGGACGCATCGCTCTCCCCAAGTGAATCCGGAACCAAGGTGCGCAAACCGCAATCTTCCGGAGGTTGTTGGTATTGCGGTGGCGCCACATTGGCAGAGCGACGGGCGGTAAAGGGATGATGTACACGGCGGGTTTACGCCGTGGCCGCTTTCCGCCACGACCGGGCGCCCGACAACGGCGACACGGTGCGGAATCAGCGCGTCCGGGAGGAGTTCGGGATGTTGGGAGCCATAGGTCTCGACGAGATACAGGAGTCGGCGTACCGCGCGCTCGTCGCGGTGGGAGCCGCGGAGGTCTCCGATCTCGCGCACCGGCTGGCCCTTCCCGAAGCGGACACCGAACGGGCTCTGCGCCGACTGGAACAGCACGGGCTGGCCGCCCAGTCCTCGTCCCGCACGGGCCGTTGGGTGGCGGCGCCGCCGGGGGTGGCGCTGGGGGCGCTGCTCACCCAGCAGCGTCACGAGCTGGAGCAGGCGGAGCTGGCGGCGGCGCTGCTCGCCGAGGAGTACCGGGCCGAGGCCACCGAGCCGGCGGTGCACGATCTGGTCGAGGTGGTCACGGGCGCGAGCGCGGTGGCGCACCGCTTCCACCAGTTGCAGCTGGGCGCGACGAGCGAGGTGTGCGCCCTGGTCACCGGGAAGCCGATCGCGGTGAGCGGGATGGAGAACGAGTCCGAGGAGCAGGCCGCCACGCGCGGGGTGTCGTTCCGGGTGGTGGTCGAGCGCGAAGTCCTCTCGCTCCCGTCCGGGATCCTGGAGCTGTCGGCCGCGCTGAGCCGCGACGAGCAGTGCCGGGTCGTCGACCGGGTTCCGACCAAGCTGGTGATCGCCGACGCCGCCCTGGCGATGGTGCCGCTGACCGGGCGGGGCGCCGAGCCCGCGGCCCTGGTGGTGCACGCCTCCGGGTTGCTGGAGTCGCTGATGGGGCTCTTCGAGGCGGTGTGGCGCGAGGCCATGCCGCTCAGGCTCGGCGAGGGCGGACGGCTGGAGGAGGAGTCCAACGGGCCCGATCCGACGGATCTGGAGATTCTGTCGCTGCTGCTGGCCGGGCTGACGGACGCGAGCGTGGCGAAGCAACTGGACCTGGGGCTGCGGACCGTACAGCGGCGGGTGAAGGGTCTGATGGAGCTGACCGGGGTGTCGACCCGGCTGCAGCTGGGCTGGCACGCGTACGAACGGGGCTGGGTGTCCCGGACGCCGCGCGCCTGAGCCGAGGTCCCGCCGGATGCCCCGGCGCGGTGCTCCTGTCGCGCTGGTACGGCTCTGAGCTGCGTCGACGTTTCCCGCCCGGAGCACGCGCTGACGGGCGGGACCGGCCGGACTCCGGCAGGCTGGTGAGATGGGTGTGTGGCAACTCCTCGCCGTCGGCCTCGTCATGTTTCTGGGCCTGGTCGGCGTGCTGGTGCCGGGGGTGCCGGGGCAGGCGATCGTCTGGGCCGCCGTGCTGTGGTGGGCGCTGACCGATGTGACTCCGGTGGCCTGGGGCGTGCTGATCGGCGCCACCGCCCTGCTGCTGCTGAACCAGGCACTGAAGCCCTTGCTGCCGCCGCGCCGCCCGCATGAGTCGGGGGCGCCGCGCAAGACGCTGATGCTCGGCGGGATAGGCGCGATCGTGGGCTTCTTCGTGGTGCCGGTGGTGGGCGGGATCGCCGGATACGTGGGGGTGATCTACGGGACGGAGCGGCTGCGGCTCGGCAGCCACGGGGCGGGATGGGCGTCGGTCCGCTCGGTGATGCGGACGACCGGCTGGTCCGTGCTCGTCGAGCTCTTCGCGTGCCTGCTGGTGACGGGGGCCTGGCTGGGCGCGGTGATCTGGGGCTGACCCTCCCCGCCCCTCATGGACATCCAGGTGGATGCTGTCCAGATAGAAGGAAACACATCGGATCTCTCACGTGCTATTGACGCATGGATGCCTCGTGCCTACTTTCCCTGAAAGGAATAGCTCGGATGAATTGATGCGCCTGCGTACGAGTCGCCAGGAGACGCCTTGCCCACAGCACCGGACCCTTCCCGCCCGTCCCGGAACGAAGCCCCCTCCCCCTCCCGAAGAAGTGTTCTCGCCACCGGCACCGCGATCGGCGGCGCGCTCGTGGTGGGCGGCGCGGCAGCCGTCCCCGCCCAGGCAGCCGCCCGGGCCACCCCGGCCGGCACCGCCCCGGCCCCTGCCACCGTGCACTCCCCCGACGACGCCTGGCGCACGGTCCTGGACGACGCCGACCTGCTCTGGCAGAAGCTGCCGAAGACCTGGTACGAGGGCCCGTACCTGGGCAACGGCCGTCTCGGCTCCGGCATCTACGCCGAGCCCGGCGCCACGACCACGGCCATCCGCTTCAACGTCCAGCACTCCGAGGTCCAGGACCACCGCCCCGAGTTCGGCTCCCTCTTCGGCCTCGCCCGCCTCCCGATCGGCCACTTCACGCTGGAACCGGCCGGCACCATCACGGGCGTCGAGTGGTGGATGCGGCTGCGCACCGCCGAACTCGAAGGCACGATCACCACGACCGCGGGCACCCTGAAGCTCCGGGCCTTCGTCCACTCCACCAGCGATCTGCTCGCCGTGGAGGTATCCCCGAGCGCGGGCGAGCGGGACTTCCGCTGGGTGTTCCACCCGGCCGACGCGATCAGCCCGCGTGCCGCTTTCAAGCCCCTCCCGGACGGTTACACCGGCAACCCGCCCGCGGCGACCGAGCAGCACGGCGCGATCACCGCGGCCGTCCAGCCGCTGCTCGCGGGCGGCCAGCACGTCACCGCGTGGCGGGAACGCACCCGGGGCACGAGCCGCACCCTCTACGTCACGGTCACGCACTCCCACCCGAGGGCGACGGCCCGAGACCGGGCGCTGCGTACCGTCAAGACCGCCGCGGCGCTCCCGTACGATCAGCTGGCCACGCCCCATCGCACCTGGTGGGACCGGTTCTACCGGAAGAGCTTCCTGTCCCTGCCCGATGCCCGGCTGCAACGCTTCTACTGGATCCAGCTGTACAAGACGGCGTCGGCGGCCCGCAGGGACGCGCCCGTGATGGCCACCTCCGGCCCCTGGCTGGAGCCCACGCCCTGGCCGAACACCTGGTGGAACCTCAACGTCCAGCTGGAGTACTGGCTGATCCACGGCTCCAACCACCTGGAGCTGGACGCCGTCACCCGCGCCCTCAGCGAGTTCCGGGACCAGCTCTCCCGAGAGGTCGCCGCCCCCTACCGGGCCGACTCGGCCGGCATCCCCCGGACCACCGACCCCCAGCTGGTCAACGGCGCGTCGGTCAGCGACGGCGGCTACGGCGTCGGCATTCCCGGCCAGGACCCGCCCACCCCCGAGGTCGGCAATCTGACCTGGGCGCTGCACAACGTGTGGCTCTCCTACCGCCACACCATGGACGAGTCGATCCTGCGCGACACGCTCTTCCCGCTGCTGCGCAAGGCCGTCAACTACTACCTGCACTTCCTGACGCCCGGCCCGGACGGCAGACTGCATCTCCCGGCGACGTTCTCCCCCGAGTACGGAGTCAACGCCCCCGACTGCAACTACGACCTGATGCTGCTGCGCTGGGGCTGCCGCACCCTGCTCGACTCGGCGGAGCGACTGGGCGTCCACGACCCGCTGACAGCCCGCTGGCAGGAGGTGCTGGCCAGGCTCGCGCCGTATCCCGTCGACGCCAACGGTTTCATGATCGGCGCGGGGGTTCCGTTCGCCAAGTCGCACCGCCACTACTCGCACATGCTCGCGGTGTACCCGCTGTACGAGCTGACGGGCGCGACGCCCGACGAACGCGCGCTGATCGAGAAGTCCCTCGCCCACTGGGTGGGCTTCGAAGGCGCCCTGCAGGGCTACACCTTCACCGGGGCCGCGTCGATGTCCGCACTGCTCGGCAAGGGCGAGGACGCGCTGAAGTATCTCGGTCAGCTGATGAGCCGCTTCATCCAGGCGAACACCATGTACAAGGAGTCCGGCCCGGTCATCGAGACCCCGCTCTCGGCGGCCCAGTCGCTGCACGACATGGTCTGCCAGTCATGGGGCGGCACGATCAGGGTCTTCCCGGCCCTGCCCGCCGCCTGGCGGAACATGACCGTCCATGACTTCCGTACCCAGGGCGCGTTCCTGCTCAGTGCGGTACGCGAGGAGGGCCGGACCCGCTGGGTGCGGCTGACCAGCGAGGCGGGCGCGCCCTGCGTCGTGCGTCATGGCATCGAGGGCCCGATCGAGATCCGGGACCGGCACGGACGCCCGCTGCGTCACGAGGAGCCGGCCGACGGAGCGGTACGCATCCACCTACGCAAGGGCGACTCCGCGCTGCTCACGGCCCGGGGCGACCGCCCGGACCTGACCATCCGCCCGGTCACGGCGAACGAGCCCGCGCCGCGCTGGGGCCTGCCGGCCTGAGCCCCGGCCCGGGAGCCCGGCGCTTCCCCGGGCTCCCAGCCTCACGCGCACGGAAACGACCCGTCCCCGCCGTATGTCATGCCCTTCGGGCGTACGGCGGGGTTTCGCGGGCAGATCTCAGAGGCTCAGGTGGCGTACGGCGTACGAGCGCCAGGGCCGCCACCGCTCCGACTCCGGCCTCCCGTCCGGATCCACGTCGGGGTCACCGAGCGCCCGCATCCTGATGAGCGCCGCGTCGACCGGGCCGATCCCCAGTCGCAGCAGCGCCTGCTCGGCCTCCTCGCGGTCCGCGCCGGCGTCGAGCCGTACCTCCCCGTCGGCGAGCGCGGCCGCCAGTGCCCGCAGCACCGGCTCGTCCACCGCGCCGGCCAGCGCCCCCGGCTCGGGGAACACATGCGTGAGCCCGCCGCAGGGGACGTCGAGGACCTTCCCGTACACCTCGACCAGCCGCTCCGCCCCGGCCCTGCCCACCAGCGTCCGTACCGCGAACTCCTCGGGGTCCGCGGCTCCCGGCGAGCGCAGCCCGGGGCGGGCGGCGACGCCCGGTGCGAGCGCCGGATCGGCGACGAGCCGCTCGTCGACGGCGTAGGGGTCGGCGTCCAGGTCGAAGAGTCGCCGCAGCCGCTGCACGGCCGTCGTCAGGTCGCGCAGGTCCGTGAGGTGGATCCGGGCGTCCAGCCAGGAACCGGCGGACCGCTCGTCCACGGCCACGATGCCGGTGCCGTACGGCAGCCGCAGGGTGCGCCGGTAGGTGCGGGCCCCGGGCTCCCCGCTGACCTCCTCGATCCGGGCGAGCGCCTCACCGGCCAGGAGATCGAAGGCCTCGCGGGCGGCGTACGGCCCCCGGTGGGCGAGCCGCAGCGGGATCCCGGTGGTACGCGCCTCCCGTACCCCGGCCCCCAGCCCCGTCCCGGCCTCGGTCCGCAGTGCGCTCGGCGTACGGGCGTAGATCTGCCGGATCGTGTCGTTGAACTGGCGCACACTGGCGAAGCCGGACGCGAAGGCGATCTCGGTCACGGGCAGCCCGGTCGTCTGGAGCAGCACCCGCGCGGTGTGGGCCCGCTGAGCGCGGGCGAGCGCGACGGGTCCGGCGCCCAGCTCCGCGTTGAGCTGCCGCTGCACCTGGCGTGAGCTGTAACCGAGCCGGTGGGCGAGACCGGGCACCCCCTCCCGGTCGACCACGCCGTCGCCGATCATCCGCATGGCGCGGCCGACGACATCGGCCCGGACGTTCCAGTCGGCCGAGCCGGGCACGGCGTCCGGTCGGCAGCGCCTGCACGCCCGGAAGCCGTTGCCCTGGGCGGCGGCCGCGGTCGGGTAGAAGCGGACGTTCTTCCGCTTGGGGGTGACGGCGGGGCAGCTCGGCCGGCAGTAGATGCCGGTCGTTTCGACGGCGAAGAAGAACTCCCCGTCGAAACGGGCGTCGCGGCTGCTCACCGCCTCGTACCTGGTCCGTTCGTCCATCACACCGTCCAGTGTGCGGCACCTCCGCAGGGCTCACTGGCGGTTTCCGGACATCGACCGCACGACTGCGCCCTACCGGATCCGGCCCCGCTTCGCCTCCATGGCCGCCCGGCCCTCGGCCCCCTTGCGCTTCCAGTCCCGCAGCATTTCGGACCGCACCCGGGCATCGGTCTTGGCGACGATGCGCCGGTTCTCGCGGAGCAGCTTGCGGAAGCTGTCGAGGCGCCGCTCGGTCAGCGAACCGTCCTCGATCGCGGCGAGCACCGCGCAGCCGGGCTCCGACACGTGGCCGCAGTCGTGGAACCGGCACCGCTCGGCCAGCTCCTCGATCTCGGAGAAGACCTGGCCGACGCCGGTCTCCGCGTCCCAGAGGCCGACCCCGCGCAGACCGGGGGTGTCGATCAGCACGCCTCCGGACGGCAGCACCAGCAGATTGCGGGTCGTGGTGGTGTGCCGGCCCTTGCCGTCGACGTCACGGGCGGCCTGCACCTCCATCACGTCGCGGCCGAGCAGGGTGTTGGCGAGGGTCGACTTGCCCGCGCCGGACACCCCGAGCAGCACACTCGTACCGCCCGAGACGAGGGCGGCGAACACATCGACCCCCTCCCCCGTGGCGGAGCTGACGGGCAGCACCTGCACCCCGGGGGCGATGGCCTCGACGTCCTGGACGAGGTACGACAGCGTGGCGGTGTCCGGCACCAGATCGGCTTTGGTCAGCACCACGATCGGCTGGGCGGCGCCGTCGGTGGCGGGCGTCCCGTCCCGCAGCAGCGCGTCGCCGCCGGCACTGGACATGGCGAGAGCGAGGAAGCGCTCCACCCGCCCCAGGTCCAGTTCCACGGCGAGTGAGACGCAGATGGCGATGTGGTCGACATTGGTGGCGAGCACCTGCCCCTCGGAGCGCTGCGACGAGGTCGAGCGGACGAAGGCCGTACGCCGCGGCAGCAGCGTCCGTACGAACTGCGGATCACCGTCGGGATCGACGGCGACCCAGTCGCCCGTGCACACGATCCGCATCGGATCACGCGGAACGACGAACGCGGTGTCGGCCCGGAGCGTGCCGTGCGGGGTGACGACATCGCACTGACCGCGGTCCACCCGCACCACGCGTCCGGGCAGCAGCCCCTGTTCGGCGTACGGAGCGAATGCGGCGGCCCAGTCGTCGTCCCAGCCGTACGGGGACAGCGGATGCGACGCGGAGAGGCCCTGAAGAGAGGAGGAGAGGGACGGAGAGGACCAGGAGGTCGGGAAAGACAAGGGAAACCCTTCGAAGGGTGGCCCCGGCAACGCGCGCTCGGGCGCGGAAAGTTGTGTGAAGGTCAGCCGGCGACCACAGGGGTGGGAACGATGCTCTTCTGGTTGTGGGCAGCGCCCATCGCAACGACAGTCATCAATGTCCTCACCTCCTGGTTCAAGCACGGGTCGACACCGGCCGACGGCTCCTGTCCGCCGTCCGGAACGCGTCACACCATAGCCTCCGGCCCTCGGATGACGTCAACACATTTGATTCACGGCGCCCTCGGACTCGGAAGGGAGGAGTGCCTCGACCGTATTTCTCCGAGATATCACCAGACCTCCCTCGATCAGGTGATACGCGTGCACAATGACCGATCGCAGGCCGTTAGGGTGCCTGGCATGACCTCACCCCAGACCGCCACCGGCACGTTCACACAAGCCCAGTTGGGCACGATCACACTGATCGGGTGGAGCGGCGGACACCCCGATGGCGGCCCCGATGTCGCCTTCCTTCTCGTCTACTCGCTGGGCGACGGGACGGACGGCCCGGCCGCCGGTGAGGCGGCCATGCGCGTCGCCCTGGACCGCAGCGGACTGCCGGTCGGCGCCGGACCGGTGTACGCGGCCGAGACCCCTGGCCTTCCGGTGAAGCTGCTCGTCCAGGCCGGCCAGGCGGTCCTGACGCTGCCCCACTTCACCGCCCAGTACCCCGCGCCGCCCGAGTGGCTGGCCGCTGCCGAGGAACGGGGCGAGGTGAACGCGATGTTCGCCACCCGTCCGTGGGCACAGGGCACGCCGGGCCAACCGGTCAGTGAGGAACTGCTGCGGTCGTTCGCGGCCGACGAAGAGGTCATCATGACCTCCGCGCACTGCGTTCTTCCGGTACGCGGCCTGGGCTGAGCCGCCGCCGCACATGACGATGCCCACCACCCCCCGTGGAGTGGTGGGCATCGTCATGTGCGGGCCCTGGGCGCTGTGCCCCGGACCCCGCTCGGCCGTGCCGTACACCGGAGCACGGGCGATCACGGAGGCCGGCCGCCCACGATCAGCCGCATTCGACCGGATGTCAGTTGTTGCCGATTCCGTTGCCCGAGAGCACCGGGATGCCGCTGACGAGGTGCGACAGCGCCTCGTCGCCCTTGGCCTGGGTGGAGTTGTCGGCGCACTGCTGGTTCTGCGGCGAGTGCAGGACGTTGAGGTCCTGCACCGCGACCGGCACGAGCAGACCGACGAGCGAACCGGCGTTGGCCTTGAGCGGAACACCGACGCAGGCCTTGTTCAGCGTGCCCTGGACGAGCTGGACCTGCGGGCTGCCGTCGCCCCGGGTCACACTGTTGCCGAACGAGTCCACGGCGCCGTTGCCGTTGACCGACGTGGTGCCCTCGTCATTACCGACCGCCATGGCCGCGGGGGCCGCGGCGGCGGACAGACCGACCAGTGACACGGCCACTGCTGCGCCGGCCGTCATCTTCTTCATCACGCTTCACCTTTCGGGGCGTCCCGTTGTGGAACGCGCTGATCAACCCGCCACCGAAGCGTGGGTTCCGCAGTACCACCCAAATGGGTACGGTCCTGCGTGAGTTCGACGCCCCCTCTCACCCGTCGACGGTTTCGTCGGAGGTACGGGCGGCGGGAACACGGCTCCCCGCACAGGGGAGGTCCGACCGTGCGGACGGGCCCTGCTCCGGGCCGCCGTGGGCCGCCTGCCATTCGGCGAGCAGCCGGTCGTAGATGGGTGTGACGTCCTGTGCGTGCCGTTGCCGGTCGCGGGGCCGCTGGCTGTCGTACTGGTCCATGCATGGCCCCTACCCGGTGCGACGGGTGACGCCCGCCGTCACTACGGCAACCGGCCCAGTCCGCCCGCCCCTTCGAGGGGCCGACGGCACCCCGGACGCACGACATGGGGCCGGCGCATCCGGGCCGCCGAACAACGGCTGCCTCGTAGATGTGCCGACCCCACGCATGTATCACTCGCTGCGGGCAGACGGGCTCGAAGTCGCGCGCCGCGCCGTCCTTTGCCAGGTCGAGCAATCGGCGTCGAGCGACCGGAACCTTACGGTCCTAGCTGTTGCCGGTGCCGTTGCCGGACAGGATCGGAATGCCGCTCAGGACGTGCGACAGGGCCTCGTCGCCCTTGGCCTGGGTGGAGTTCTCCGTGCACTGCTGGTTCTGCGGCGAGGCCAGGACGTTGATGTCCTGGACCGAGACCGGAACGACACCGAGGACCGAACCGACGTTGGCCTTGGCCGGCAGGGCGACGCAGGGCTTGTTGAGCGAGCCCTGGATGAGCGCGAACTGCGGGCTCCAGTCACCGTGGGTGGCGGAGTTGCCGTACGACTGGACGGTGTCGTTGCCGTTGAACGACGTCGTACCACCGTCGTTGCCGACGGCCATGGCCTGCGGGGCGATCGCGGCGGAGACACCGACGATCGAAACAGCGACGGCTGCCGAGGCCATAATCTTCTTGATCACGAAATAGCCCTTCTGGTTCTTCTTTTGCTCGTCTGTCCGGAGCGCACTGATCAACTCGCGGCGACGGGAATGGTTGTGCCGATTCACTCGAACGATTCTTCTGCCGACAGATGGTTCGCCGAATGTCCGGCGCCGGAGGAATGCGAATGCCTCGGATGAGCCGGGAACCGCTGGGACGCGACGGATCAACCGCCGAGCGGCAGGCCGCCCATCAGTGGAGCCGCGCCCTTGGCCGCACCGGTGGCCTGGCCGGCCAGCTTGGTGACGGTGCCGTTCTTCTGCATCGCGTCGGCGGCGCCGCCGACCGTGTCGACGACCGGGTCGACAGCCTGCGGCGTGCTCTCGACCACCTGGTTGATGCCGCCGTTGAGGCTGAAGCCGGGGGCCGTGGCGGCGGTAACGGCGAAGGCGGGAGCAGCCGTTCCGAGAGCGACCACGGAACCGGCAACGAACGCAGCGGACTTCGCGTACTTCACTTTCAGGTTCCCTTCTGCAGCGGCATCCGTTTCGGTCGTGCACCCACGCCGCACCAGCCTTCTTTAGCTGTGACTTCTGCCGCTTTCATCTTGCGTAACGACGCGGTTGCGACACGGCAACTGGACGGGATCGCATTTTCTCGGTGCCCACTTGAAACGATTACCGGAAACGGGGAAGGCCCCGGATCGCATCGGATGCGTTCCGGGGCCTTCCGGTGGAGCGTTCGGCGCGGCCGACCAGAGGTCAGCTGTTGGCGCAGGTGTTGCCGAAAGCGGGGTTGAGCAGGCCGATGACGTCGACCGTGTTGCCGCAGACGTTCACCGGAATGTGGATCGGGACCTGGACGCTGTTTCCGGACAGGACGCCCGGGGAGTAGGCGGCGCCGCCCTCGGCACCGGAGTCGGCGAACGCGGGCGCGGCGGCACCCATCGCCATCAGGGTTCCGGCGGCGATGGCGGCAACCTTGGTGTACTTCACTTTGATCCCTTTCTTTGACGGAGTCCGGAACGGCCACGTCTTTCGTGCCGCACGAGCGCGGTCCTGATCACTCGTAACTCCGCCGCTGCAATTCGTAACGATTTAAGACCGTAGGCGAAACTCTTCGAGAAGAAAATTCCCGGAAAATCGCCCGAATGACGCAGTGCCGATCGCTCGTCGTCATGGACGGGATCATCGGAGAATCCGATGCGTCGACAACAGGGAACGACAGCAGCGGGCCCGGGCCGCGCGGAGGAGGAACGCCGACGACCCGGGCCTGTCACTGCGGCTGGATCAGCTGTTGCCGGCACCGTTGCCGGAGAGCACCGGGATGCCGCTCAGGATGTGCGAGAGCGGCTCGTCACCCTTGGCCTGGGTGGAGTTCTCGGTGCACTGCTGGTTCTGCGGCGAGGACAGCACGTTGGCGTCCTGGACCGCTACCGGGACCAGGCCGACGAGCGAGCCGGCGTTGACCTTGGCCGGCAGGCCGACGCAGGGCTTGTTCAGGCTGCCCTGGACCAGGCCGAACTGCGGACTGCCGTCACCGTGGGTCTCGGCGTTGCCGAAGGACTGCGAGGCTCCGTTGCCGTTGACCGAGGTCGTGCCGCCGTCGTCGCCGATCGCCATGGCCTGCGTCGCGCCCAGCCCGAGGATGGAGGCGGCCACAGCACCCGTAGCCAGAACCTTCTTGATCACGATTAACCCTTCTCGTACTGGATGCCCCATACCGGAGCCCCCTGCCCAACTCATGGCCGGGCGTTTGGTTCTCTCCTTTCACTCGAATGCCGAGAGCGCGCGGACAACAGTACGAATGGGCTTCACGGTTGCCGCGCGAGCATGTGCGCGCGGAGAAATTGATGCGAGCATCAACAGCCCGCTCGACATGTCGAAATACGGCACCCGCGTCGGAGTGGACACACGTGCGTAATCCGTCCGAGTGATCACAAGACTTCCACGAATTACGCGTTTCTTCGACACCTTCGCCTCGTTATGGGTGACACCGGGCATATGGCTTCGGAGCCCTCCGGGGTGCCGTCCCCGGCAGAAGCCCCACCGCCCTGTGAATGAACCGCGAGCGATGCGCTCGCACGAGGTGTCCTAAGAAAGGGCAGTCAATGCGAAAAGCCTTGAGTAAGAGCGTGCTGGTGATGGCCGCGGCGTCAGGCATCCTGACCACGGCCGGCGGATACGCGTTCGCGGACGCCTCCGCCGATGGCGCCGCCGTCGGTTCGCCAGGCGTCGGCTCGGGCAACGCCGTGCAGGTGCCGGTGCACGTTCCGGTCAATCTCTGCGGCAACACGGTGAATGTGATCGGGCTGCTCAACCCCGCGTTCGGCAACGAGTGCGAGAACCAGTCCGGTCAGGGGAGCGGCGGCCAGAGCCAGGGGGCGAGCGCCGAGGGCGTCGCGACCGACTCTCCCGGTGTGCTGTCCGGCAACCTCGTCCAGGTTCCCGTGGATGTACCGGTCAATGCGTGCGGCAACTCCGTCGATGTCGTCGGGCTGCTGAACCCTGCCTTCGGCAACAAGTGCGGGAACGTGAGCGGGCCGGGCACCGAGCCGCCGGTGGTCGAGCCTCCCGTGGAGCCCCCGGTGGTCACGCCCCCGGTGGTCACGCCCCCGGTGGTCACGCCTCCGGTGACTCCCCCGGTCACGCCCCCCGTCGTCACGCCTCCGGTGACTCCCCCGGTGGTCACGCCTCCGGTCACGCCCCCGGTGGTCACGCCTCCGATCACTCCCCCCGTGGTGACGCCTCCGGTCACGCCCGTCACCGATGAAGTGCGGACCGGCAATGACCCCACGGCCACCTCCGGGGGCGCGGTCACCACCGCGCAGCTGGCGCACACGGGTGCCGACACCAACCTGGGCCTGGCCGGCGGGGCGAGCGCCGCGATGGTGCTCGGTGGAGCCCTGCTGATGCGCCGTACCCGCGCCCGCGCCAGGCAGAACTGAGCGACACGACCGCCGGGGTCTTTCGACCGGGGCACGTGAGCCCGGCGTGATCCACACAAGAGGCCCTGAGTAACGGGCTGAATAAGACAGGTGCGTGGGTACAGCCGGGGCTGTACCCACGCACCCTTGTGCGTTCTTCGGATCGCGTCAGGCCCGGGAGAGCCCCGCGCGGTCCAGGCAGGCAGCGATCGTGGCGGTCTCGGCCGCGTCCAGCCGGCGCATCGGCGGGCTCATCACCTGCGTGGCGATGATTCCGCGCAGCATGAGAGCCGTCTTGAACGCGCCGAGGCCCGCGGCGGTGGCGGAGACCGTGCCGGGACGGGCCGCGCGGACGATGTCGAAGAGCGCGACAAGGCGGTCCTGCTCCGCAGCGGCGGTGGTCCAGTCGCCCCGTACCGCCGCCTCGTGGAGACGTACGTATCCGTGCGGGTCCACATTGCCGAGCCCGGGGACGGAGCCGTCGGCCCCGGCGAGCATCATGGCGTCCACGACCAGTTCGTGCCCGGTGAGCACGGAGAACTCCGGCAGCTCGCGGGCGCCGATGGTCAGGCGGCGGAACGAGGCGTCGTCGCCGCTGGAGTCCTTCACCCCGGCCAGCACACCGTCCGCGGCGAGTGGCAGCAGCAGTTCCGGGTCGAGTTTGCTGTGGACGCAGACCGGCACGTCGTACGCGAGGAGCGGCACGTCGAGCGCGGCGGCGACGTCCCGGAAGTGACGGTCGACCTCGGTGTGGTGCGTGCGCGTGTAGAAAGGGGCGGTGACGACGACGGCGTCGGCACCGAGCGCCTCGGCGGCGCGGGCCCGCTCGATCGCCCGGTCGGTGGTGGTCTCGATCGCCCCGACGAGGACCGGAACCCGACCGGCGCAGGCGGCCGTGATGACCTCGATGACCTCGTCCTGCCGACCGGGCGTCAGATAAGCGGTCTCGCCGGAGCTGCCGAGGGCGAACAGACCGCTGACTCCTCCGTCGAGCAGATGCTCCACGACCCTCTCCAGGGAGGGCCGGTCGATCTCGCCGTCCGCGGTGAGCGGGGTCACGACGGGCGGGATCACTCCGGAGTAGCGGGGTGTGCGGGCGGTCATGCGGTGCTCCTTGCGGACGGTACGGGCGGCCTGTCCCCGGTGGGGCCGGCCTGGTTACGGGGGTGGACGCAGTGCCAGCGGTGTTCCCCCGGTCCGAAGGTCTCCGCGGGGAAGGCCGTGGCGCAGGCGTCGTCCGCCTTCCAGCAGCGGGTGCGGAACGGGCAGCCGGACGGCGGGTTGGTGGCCGAAGGGACCGGGCCGGTGAGCACGATCCGTTCGGTGGTCTCCAGCAGGCTGGGGGTGGCCGAGAGCAGTGCCTCGGTGTACGGGTGCACGGGGGCTCCCGCGACGTCGGACGCCCGCCCCTCCTCGACGATCCGGCCGAGGTAGAGCACGGCGAGGCGGTCGGCGAGGTATCGCACGGTCTGGATGTCGTGCGAGATGAACACCATGCCGAGGCCGAGGCGTTCACGGAGGTCGACGAGGAGGTTGAGGACCTGGGCACGGACGGAGACGTCGAGGGCGGACGTCGGTTCGTCGGCGACGATCAGTTCCGGTTCCAGGGCCAGCGCGCGGGCGATGGCGACGCGCTGGCGCTGGCCGCCGGAGAGCTGTCCGGGCAGTGCGGCGAGGGTGTGGCCGGGCAGGCCGACCAGATCGAGGAGTTCCTCGACGCGCGCCTCGCGGGCGTCCCGGCTGCCCCGTCCGTGCACGTCGAGGGGGTCGCGGAGGATCTGGCGGACCGTGAGCCGGGGGTTGAGGGCGGTGGACGGGTCCTGGAAGACGACACCGACGGCGGAGCCGAATTCGTCGCGGCGCTGTGCGGCGGACATCTCCCACAGGTCGCGGCCGTGAAAGCGGACCTCGCCCTCGGTGGGCTTCTGGAGGCCGGTCAGTACCCGGGCGAGAGTGGACTTGCCGCAGCCGGACTCGCCGACGAGGCCGACGATCTCGCCGCGCTTGACCTCCAGTGTGGCGTCGGTGAGGGCGTGCACCGCGTCACGGCGGAAGACTCCGCCGCTGCGTGCCTTGTGGCGTACGTGGACGCCGTCGAGCCTGATCACAGGGCGCTCCCTTCCAGCTGTGCGGCCTTCGCCGGGTGGTGGCAGGCGAAGCCGATGTCGTTCGCGGCGCCGCGTGCGGTGAGTTCGGGTGCGGTGGTGCGGCACAGTTCGGTGGCCGCGGCACAGCGCGAGGCGAACCGGCAGCCGGTACCGAAGCCCTGCGGTGCGGGGACGATGCCGCAGATCTGGTGCAGCCGTTCGGCGCCCGCCTCCAGGGAGACAACCGAGCCGAGCAGGCCCCGGCTGTAGTGGTGGGTGGGGTCGGTGAGTACGGCACGGGTGGCGCCGATCTCGGCGAGACGGCCGGCGTACATCACGGCGACGCGGTGCGAGAGGTCGCCGACGAGGGCGAGATCGTGCGAGACGAGGACCATGGCGAAGCCGAGTTCGTCGCGCAGTTCGACGAGGAGTTCCACGACCTGGGCCTGGACGGTGACGTCGAGGGCGGTGGTCGGTTCGTCCGCGATGAGCAGGCGGGGGTTGCGGGAGAGCGCCATGGCGATCAGAACGCGCTGGCGCTGCCCGCCGGAGAGCTCGTGCGGGTAGCTGCGCAGGGTGCGTTCGGGTGCCAGACCGACGAGTTCGAGGAGTTCGGCGGGGGTCTTCGTACCGCCGCGCGAGGTGAGCTGCCGCAGCTGGGCGCCGACGAGGACCGAAGGGTTGAGGGAGGAGAGCGCGTCCTGGTAGACCATCGCGATCTCCGGGCCCAGCAGGGCGCGGCGTTCCTTCGGGGAGAGTTTCAGCAGGTCCCGGCCCCGGTACAGGATCTCGCCGCTGACCTCGGCGTTGCGGGCGAGCAGGCCCATGACGGCGAGGCTGGTGATGGACTTGCCGCAGCCGGACTCGCCGACCAGGCCGAGGGTTTCGCCCTCGTGGACGGTGAAGTTCAGCGAGTCGACGACGGGGACCGGGCCGTAGCGGTCGGGGAAACGGATCGCCAGGTCCCGTACGACGAGCAGCTCGGCGGCGTCCTTCCGCACCGGGGTGATGGAGGGCTCGGTGGCGTTGACGCGGTCCGCGAGCCTGGTGAGGGCGGCGTCGATGTCCGCGGTGGAGGTGGCCTCGACCGGGCCGGGTGCGGTGTCCGTGGTGGGGTCGACGGCGGCCCTGGCGCTCCTGGGCGCCGCGGAGGCATCGGTGAGGCCCTCGGAGAGGATGTTGAGCGCCAGCACGGTGATCAGCAGAGCGAGACCGGGGAAGAAGGTGGCCCACCAGCCGCCGGCGAGGAGGATCTGCCGGCCGTAGGCGAGGACGCTGCCCCAGCTCGGGTCGGGGTCCTGCACTCCGGCACCGATGAAGGAGAGGCTGGCCTCGAAGATGATCGCCTCGGCGACCATGACGGTCGCGAACACCATGACCGGGGCCATGCAGTTGACGGCGACGTGGCGGAGCACGATGTAGCCGCGTCGGGCCCCGATGACCTTCTCGGCGGCGACGTAGTCCTCGCCGTACTGGGACAGCACATTGGCGCGGACCACGCGGGCCAGCGAGGGGGTGTAGACGAAGGCGATGGTGAAGATGATCACCGGGATGCTGGTGCCGAAGACCGCGACGAGGACGGCTGCCAGCGCGATCGGCGGGAACGACATCACCACGTCGAGCGTGCGCATCACGGACTCGTCGCCGAATCTGCGCGAGGTGGCGGCGATCGAGCCGAGCAGGGCACCGGCGACCAGGGCGCAGGCGGTCGCGCCGAGGCCGATGATCAGCGAGTAGCGCGAGCCGTGCACGACCCGGGCGAAGACGTCCCGGCCGGCCCGGTCGGTGCCGAACCAGTGGGCACCGCTGGGGGCCTGGACCGGGGTGCCGGTGGTCAGTGGGTTCTGGGTGAACAGCGGGGCGAGGACGGCGCCGAGGACGACGACGATCAGAACACCGAGGGCGATGCGGGAGGTGACCGGGAGGGCGCGGAACGCGATGCCCGGTCGGGACAGTTTGTTGGCCAGACGGCCGGTGGCGAACATGTCACACCGTCCTGATGCGCGGGTTGACCAGCAGATAGAGCAGGTCGACGATGACGTTGACCACCAGGAAGGCGATGGCGATGGTCAGTACGGTGCCCTGGACCAGGGCGACGTCGCCGCCGGTGACGCCTTCGAGGATGAGTTTGCCCATGCCGGGCAGGTCGAAGATCGCTTCGATGACGACCGCGCCGCTGAGCATGTATCCGACCTTGATGCCGAGCACGGTCAGCGGGGTGACGAGCGCGTTGCGCAGCACCGAGCGGATCACCAGCAGCGGCGGGAGGCCGTTGCCGCGGGCGGTACGGACGTAGTCGCGGTCGAGTTCGGCGACCATCGAGGTCCGTACGAGACGGGCGAGGGAGGCGGAGACCGGGAGCGCCAGCGAGATCGCGGGCAGCGCCATGGTGGTGAGCCAGCCGCTGACCGAGTCGGCGGGGTTGGTGTAGCCGCCGGTCGGGAAGATCCGGGTGTTCAGTGCGAACTGCTGGATGAGCAGCACGCCGAGCCAGAAGGACGGGATGGCGACCCCGGCCATGGAGAGCACCCGGAACAGCTGGTCGGGCCAGCGGTCCCGGTACATGGCGCCGACCACACCGAACAGGGCGGCCAGGACCACCGCGAGGATCAGCCCGAGGAAGGTCAGCTGGAGAGTGAGTGGAAAGGCGGCCGTGATCCGGTCGAGTACGGGCTGGCTCGGCGGGACGGTCGTCCCGAGGTCGAAGTGGAGCAGCTGACCGAGGAAGTGGAAGTAACGGACCGGGAGCGGGTCGTTGAGACCGTTGGCCTCGGCGAACGCCGCACGGGCCTGGGGGGTGGCGCTCTCCCCGAGCGCGTTGAAGGCCGGGTCGACCGGCGAGAACTGCAGCACCACGAAGACGAGCAGCGCGATGCCGAGGATCATCACCGGCATCATCGCGACGCGGCGCAGCGCGAGCCGGAGAAAAGCAACCATCGTCGGGTTCCTTGCGGTTGGGCGGGCTGACGGTCCGGGACACCTGGGTCGAGGAGGTGTCCCGGACCGGACGATCGGGCGCCGGAGGGCGGGGGCCGGGGCCGCGGCCGGTCAGGCTCGGCTGACGTCCAGGAAGGACAGACCCGTGGTGGGCAGCGGCTTGAAGCCCGGGAGTGCCTTGTCGTTCCAGGCCGTGGGCAGCTTGCGGTGCAGGATCGGGTAGAGGGCGGCCTCGTCGGCGACAAGGTCGGTGACCTCGCCCCACAGCTCCTTGCGCTTGGCGTCGTCGGCGGCCTGGGCTGCCTTGTCGAGGGTCTGCCTGACCTTCGTGTACGCGGCGGACTTGCCCCAGCCGTATCGGCTCTCGGGCCAGAAGCCGTAGTAGAACCAGCGCAGCAGGAGGTCGGCGTCGTTGCCGAAGACGGACGGGTCGCCGGGGGCGACCAACACGTCGAAGGCGCCCTTGTCGACCTTGGCGTACTGGGCCGGGGACTGCGCGATGTCGAGGGTGACCTCGACGCCGGCCGCCTCCCAGCTCTCCTTCAGCAGCGGGGCGATGTCCTTGACCCATCCGGTGTCGGTGGTGAGGACGGTGAAGGAGAGGTTCTTGGCGCCCGCGTCGGCGAGCAGTTGCTTCGCCTTAGCCACGTCGTGCGTGTAGACCGTGGCGGCCTTGTGGTAGTCGGGATGAGTGGCGGGGACGTATCCGGTGGCCGGGGCGGCGTTGCCGACCATGGCGGTGGAGATGATCTTCTCGGTGTCCAGGGCGTAGTGCAGCGCCTGGCGCACGCGCTTGTCGGCGAACCGCTTGTCGGCGGTGTTGAACATCAGGAAGAGCAGGCCGAAGGACTGCACGGACGCGGTCTTCGAGGAGCCGGCGAGGCGCTTGACGTCGATGTAGGGGACGTCCTCGATGGCCTGGACCCGGCCGGACTCCATCGCGCTGACCCGCGCCGACTGGTCCGACATCAGGCGCCAGATCATCTTCTTGGCCTTGGCCGGGTGGGCGCCGTTGTACTTGTCGTACGCCTCGAAGACGATCTTGTCCTCCCGGGTCGCCTCGACGAACCTGTACGGCCCCGAGCCGACCGGCTTGGCGTCGAAGGCCTTGGGGTCGGGCTCGACGATCTTCTTCGGCACGATCCGGGCCACGGCTATGCGGGACGGGAAGAGCGCGAAAGGGTACGTGAGCTTGAACTCGACCGTGCCGGCGTCGACGGCCTTCACCGTGTCGATGAAGGGCACGAACTGCGCCATCAGCGAGGCGTTCTTCGGGTCCAGGATGCGTTCGAAGCTGAACACCACGTCGTCGGCGGTGACGGCCGACCCGTCATGGAAGGTCGCGCCCTCGCGGAGCGTGGCCCGGTAGGTGGTGGCGTTGATCTTCTGCGGCATCCCGGTGGCGAGCGCGGGGCGGGCCACGAGCGTTGCGGGATCGAGATCCACGAGGCCTTCGAAGATGTGCATATTGGCGGCGTACGGAGTCGCGCCCGAGGTGATCATCGGGTCGAAGCCGGTCGACAGGGGGTACGAGAGACCGGCCTCGATGAGGCCGTTGCCACTGCCCTTGCCCGCCGCGCCGTCGGCGGTCGATGACGGTCCGCCACAGGCGGAAAGGCTCGCCGTGATGGCGGCCGCCGCACCGACGGCACTGGTGTAACGCAGGAAGGTGCGGCGCTCGACACCGGCTGGTCTCAGCTCGGGCACGGGTCCTCCAGGGACGTGGAACGTAGGGGTGGGAACAGGCGTGGGAACGCGGGGATCACGAGGATCAGGAAGCCAAGCCATCAGACGTCAGATGTCTGATGCCTTGATAGCGTGGGAACGTAGCTTGACAATCGAGAGGGGTCAAGAGGTGGGGAGTTCACATATGTCCGGTACGAGGCCCGGCCGGCAGCTGCTTCGGCAGGAAGTCGTCGAGGGCATCAAGCGCTACATCCTCGAGAAGCGGCTCCGCCCCGGAGATCCGCTGCCCACCGAGCCGGCCCTGTGCGAGGCCCTCGGCGCCAGCCGTTCCAGCGTCCGCGAGGCGGTCAAGATCCTCAACGCGCTGGACATCGTGGAGGTGCGGCACGGGCACGGCACCTACGTGGGCAGGTTGAGCCTGTCCGCACTGGTGGAGAGCCTGACCTTCCGCGGCCTGCTCTCACCCGACGACGACTTCCAGGTGATGGCCGATCTCGTCGACGTACGCGAGCTCTTCGAGCGCGGGATGGCCGACCGGATCGTCTCGCTGCTCAGCCCGGAGCAGCTCGACGCGCTGGACGGACTGGTCGCCACCATGCGCGAGACCGGCGCGCAGGACGGGCACGGGTTCGTGGCGGCGGACCGAGCCTTCCACGCCCTGCTCGTCGCCCCGCTCGGCAATGACCTCATCGGCCAGCTCTCGATGGCGTTCTGGGACGTGTACACGATCGTCGCGCCCCATCTCGACGGATTCACGCACGCCGACGAGATGGCGACGATCGCCGCGCATCAGAACATCGTGGACGCCGCGCGGGCCGGGGACACCGGCGGCTTCCTCAAGGCGCTGGGCGAGCACTACGCCCCGGTCAGGCGCCGGATCTCGGAAGCCCGCGCCCGCGACAACGCCTCCGGCTGACCCGCCTGCCACCCCTCCTGGAGCGATGCAGTCCCTGGGCCCCACCGGGGTGGATCCTGGCGGGGTGGGGCCCTTGACGGCCACCGCGAGGGCTGCCTAGGGTCCGTGTGCCGACAGGACGTCTGACGTCTTCTGTCTCGATGTCCAGTGTTCAGCACCGCGGTTCCACCCCAGGAGGGCACCTCCATGCCGTTGACGGACCTCTCACTCGCCGACTGCCTCGACTACCGGCCCGAACTGGCTGTTCCCGCCGGTTTCGACGCCTTCTGGTCGAGCACCCTGGGCGCGGCACCCGCTGCCGAGGGACCCGGTCCGGCGGAGAAGCCGCTGTTCACACCCGTCGATACCGGGCTCGCCCGGATCCGTACGTACGATGTGACATTGCCCGGTTTCGCCGGGCGACCGGTCCATGGCTGGCTGCACCTGCCCGCCGGGGCCACCGGACCGCTCGGCTGCGTCGTCGAGTTCCTCGGCTACGGCCGCGGACGCGGCTTCGCCCACGAGAACCTGCTCTGGGTGTCCGCCGGGTACGCGCATCTGATCATGGACACCCGCGGTCAGGGCTGGTCGGCCGCGTCCGGCTCGACCGCCGATACGGACGCCGGCGCGGCCGGCACCGTACCCGGCTTCGTCACCCGCGGCATCGAGAGCCCCGAAACGTACTACTACCGGCGGGTGTTCACCGACGCGGTGCGCTGCGTCGAGGCGATGCGCGCCCACCCCGAGGTCGATCCCGGCCGGATCGTCGTCACCGGGGTCAGCCAGGGCGGCGGCATCGCGCTGGCCGTGTCGGGTCTCGTGCCGGGGCTGGCCGGGGTGATGCCGGATGTGCCGTTCCTCTGCAACTTCCGGCGGGCCGCGGAGATTTCGAGCCGGCCGCCGTACACCGAGATCGCCGAGTATCTGAAGCTCCACCGCGACCGCGCCGGGACGGTGTTCACGACGCTGTCGCATTTCGATGCCGCACTGCTCGCCACCCGCGCCACCGCTCCCGCGCTGTTCTCGATCGCGATGATGGACGAGATCTGCCCGCCTTCCACCTGCTTCACCGCCTACCACCACTACGCGGGGCCGAAGGACGTCCGGGTCTACGAGTTCAACGGGCACGAGGGCGGCGCGGCACATCACCAGCGGGAGCAACTGACCTGGGTGCGCTCCCTGTTCGCGGGCCCGCCGTCGGGGCGGGAAGCCGGCCGTTCCTGACCGCAGGCACCTTCCGTGCGCGGACGATCCATGATCAAGGATCCGAGGCTCTCCGACGCCACCGGCCGAATCCGCTCGTTGCGCATCCCGTCACCGACCGCACGCGGATCCCCGCGGCCTCGCGTCCCGCTCACCAGGCCCCTCGCGGGAGCCCTGCCGGGTCCTCGCCGGGTCCTGTCCCACAGTCTCCACCCTTCCGAGAAGCGCTACCCCTTCCGAGAAGAGAGATCGTCCATGCAGCGAAAAGTCTCTGTCGCCCTGCTCAGCGCCGCCATGCTGGTGGTCACTGCGACCGGAACCGCCCACGCCGCCTCCCCCACCGCCGCCGGTCAGCTGACATCCCAGGACCTGACCGTCGACGGAGTGGGCTCGCCCCACTACCGCATCCCGGCGCTCACCACCTCGGTCAAGGGCACGGTGCTCGCGGCCTACGACGCCCGCCCCACCCTCGGCGACCTGCCCGGCAACATCTCCGTCGTGCTGCGCCGCAGCACCGACGGAGGTGTGACATGGAAGCCGCAGCAGGTGGTACGCGAGGACGCCGCTCCCCAGGGCTACGGCGACCCGAGCCTGCTCGTCGACCGCACCACCGGCCGGATCTTCCTGTTCTACGCGGCCTCGGTGAACCAGGGATTCTTCGGCTCCGGCACCGGCAACGACGAGACCGACCCGGACATCATCCAGGCCGACTACAGCTACTCCGACGACGACGGGCTGACATGGACCCATCGTCGTATCACCAAGCAGATCAAGAACCCCGCCTGGGCGGGCATGTTCGCGGCCTCCGGCGAGGGCATCCAGCTGCGCCGGGGCCCGTACAAGGGCCGGCTGATCCAGCAGTACGCCGTCCGCATCAACGGTGCCAACCATGCGGCCAGCGCCTACAGCGACGACCACGGCGAGACCTGGAAGATGGGCAATCCGGTCGGTCCCGGCGGTGACGAGAACAAGACCGTCGAGCTGTCCGACGGCAGGATCATGCTCAACAACCGTTCGAAGCCGTACCGGACCATCGCGTACTCCACCGACGGCGGCGTCAACTACAGCCCGTTCACCCAGGACACCCAGCTCACCGACCCGGCGAACAACGCCTCGGTGATGCGCTACAACGCCGATGCCCCGCCGTCCGACCCGCAGTCGTCGTGGCTGCTGTTCAGCAACACGGAGGACGCCTCGGCACGGCGCACCCTCACGGTGAAGATGTCCTGCGACAACGGGCGGACCTGGCCGATCAGGAAGGTCGTCGACCCGGGAGCCGCGGCGTACTCGACCCTGACCAGGCTGCCCGACGGCCGCCTCGGACTGCTCTACGAGCGGGCCGACTACCAGCACATCACCTACTCGTCCTTCGATCTGAAGTGGCTCGGCGGCACCTGCGCGGACATCACGATCACTCCGCCCCCGACCCTGAAAGCGGGCGCGGGCGCCGAGGTGACCGTGCGCGTGGTCAACCGGATGGACGTGCGGCGCCAGCAGGGCACGGTGGATCTGACCGTGCCCGCGGGCTGGACGGCGAAGCAGGTCCGGATCCCCACGCTGGACCCGGGCCAGGGCGCGAACGTCAAGGTTCCGGTCGCCGTCGCGGCCGGGGCGTCCGGTGACGCCGCGCTCACCGCCACGTACCGGACGGCCGGGCTGCAGGCGTCCGGCGGCCGGACGGTGACCGTGACCCCGTAGCGGACCGGACCTCCGGGAGGTGCCGCGCGTCCTCGTTCCGCCCTCGTGCGGGTGCGACGATGGAGGCGTTCGGCACCTCCCGGAGCATCCGAGCAGGAGAACAGGTGGTCGTGCGGTGACAGTGACAGGCTTACGCATCGGGGTGGTCGGCGGCAGCATCGCCGGCTGCGCCCTGGCGATCGCGGGGGCACGGGCCGGGGCGGACGTCACCGTCCACGAGCGCAGCGACGGTGCGTTGCAGGACCGGGGGTTCGGCATCGTCATCCCGCCGTCGCTGCATCAGGAGCTGGTCGCGAGCGGCTATCTGGGCGCGGACATGCCGACGACACCGGTCGCCACCCGCGTCTGGCTGGCGCGGACGCCGGGGCGGCGGTCGACGCGCGAGCTGGCACGGCAGGCGTCCCCGGTGACGCCCTGCAACTGGGGTCTGCTGTGGCGGGCGTTGCGTGCGAACACCGGACAGAGCCGGTACCACCGCGGGTCGCCCGTCGTCTCCGTCGGCCGGACCTCCTCCGGTCGCGCCCTGATCCGTACCGCGAGCGGGGAGCAGGAGTACGACATCGTCGTCGGGGCCGACGGGCACCGGTCGGTCACCCGCGGGCTGATCGCACCGGAGGTTCGGCCGGCTCCCGCCGGATATCTGGTGTGGCGGGGCACGATTCCCCTGAGCTCGCTCAACGATCATCCGAAGCTGCTCGAACTCCTGCGGACCTCCTGGATCACCCTGGGATTTCCGGGCGGGCACGGTGTCTTCTATGTGATTCCGGGGGCCGTTGCGGGCTCGCTGCTGCTGGCCTACGCGATCTACGGCTTTCCCCCGGAGACGGAGCAGGAGACGCCGGTCGGTGCCGCGTACGTGCGGAGCATCGCGGAGGAGCACTTCCCGGCGGAGTGGGCCGATGTCGTCGCCCGGACGGAGCACACCTCCCAGGCGCTCCATCCGGTCGCCGACTTCGTCGTGCCCCGGGCCGCGGAGCCCCCGTTCCTGCTGGCGGGCGACGCGGCGAGTGTCACCCGACCGCACACCGCCAGCGGTGCGGTCAAGGCACTCCAGGACGCGCTGTGTCTGGAGCGGGCGCTGCGCGAATCCCCGTCGGTGGCAGCGGCGTTGCAACGGTACGCGGACGAGCGCACCGCCGAGGGGGCCCGCCTGGTCGAGCTGGGCCGCAGGCTGGGGCGTGAACTGGTCGAGAACACGCCCGACTGGCCGGCGATGGGGCCCGCCGACGTGGACGCGTGGAGCCGCGCCGCGTTGAACGGCGCCAGAAGCTACCTGTACGGCAGTGTCCGGCGCCGGTGACGGAACCCCGCCACCGGGCGGGTCGGCTCGACGGGTCGGCTCGGCGGGTCGGTTCGGCGAGTCCACCCGGCGGACCCGTCCGGTGGGTGCACGGGACGGGTCCGGCCGGCGGGTTCAGCGAGCGGGCAGCGTGGCCGACGCCGCGGCGGCGGTCAGCTCGGCCATGTCCACGACCCGTTCGGCGGCGTCCGCCACGGCCGGGTCGTGCGTGGCCACGACCGTGACGCAGTGATCCTGCCGGGTGCGTTCGGCGAGCAGTTCGGCCAGTTCGCCGGCGTGCGAGCGGTCGACAGCCGCGGTCGGTTCGTCGACCAGCAGCAGTTTCGGGGAGAGGAAGAGCGCACGGGCCAGTGCGACGCGCTGGCGTTCGCCGCCGGAGAGCTGTTCGGGACGGTGGCGCAGTCGATGGCCGAGGCCCACCACGGTCAGTGCCTCTTCGGCGCGGGAACGGTGTGCCCGGGGCCGTTCGCCGCTGATGTACGCGGCGGCCAGGAGCTGTTCGACGGCGGCCAGACCGGAGAGCAGATTGCCGCTCTGGAACATGTAGCCGATGCGTTCCCTGCGCACCTTGGCCCGCTGGGCGTCGGAGAGCGGCGCGAGGTCCTCACCGTCCAGCAGGACCTGCCCTGCGGTGGGCCGCAGCAGGGCGCCCGCGACGGCGAGCAGCGTGGACTTGCCGGAGCCCGACGGCCCGACAAGGGCGGTCATCCGGCCCGGTTCGAAAGTGACATCGAGTCCGTCGAAGACGGTGGTACGGGCATCGGCGCGGCCGAACGCGACGGTGACGCTGCTCAGTTCGAGGCTCATCGGTTGGCTCCCAGCATGGTCAACGGGTCGGCTCTGGTGACCCGCCGCAGGGTCAGGGCGGTGCCCGCGAGGCCGACGGCCGCGACGGTGCACATGGTGACGGCGAGGGTGGCGGCGGGCAGGCTGAACGGCACCTGTTCACCGACCAGCAGCCCGACCGCTCCGGCCAGGACGGCGCCCGCGGCGGTGCCGAGGACGACGACGAGGGCGGCCTGGAGCACGGTGTGGGCGAGCAGCCGCCGGCGCGAGGCGCCCAGCGCACGCAGCAGGGCGAGTTCGGGCTGACGCTGCACGGTCCATACGGCGAAGAAGGCGCCGACCACCAGAGGGGCGATCAGGTAGAGGAAGACCTGGATCGAGTTCATGGTGACGCGTTCACCGGTGTAGCCGGGCGCAGCCTCGTACGCCTTCTCCTTGGTGAGGGTGGTGGTGGAGTGCCGCGCGTCGAGGTCGGAGGTCGAGGCCTTGGCCGGGGTGCGCAGGGCCAGGGCGCTGAACTGGTCGGGGATCGCGGCGGCGGACGAGGCCGGCGCGCCCGGAGTGCTGAAGCGGATGCGCTGCCAGGTCTTCAACGGCACGTAGGCGGCGGCCACATGGCCGTAGCTGGAGCGTTCGGTCGCTCCGACGACGTGCAACCTGATGCCGAGCCGGTCGATGACCAGGGTGTCTCCGACCCGTACGCCCTCGTCGGCGAGCTTGGCGGACATCACGACGCTGTCCGCCCCCGCGTGCGCGAGGCCGTGGCCCTGGGTGACGGAGGGGCTGAGGAAGGAGTCGGGCTCGACTCCGAAGGCGGCGAGATCGACCTCGGTGCCCCGGTTCGTCGTACCGCGAGTGATGGAGACGCCCAGCGGGGCCGTTTCGGTGTTCGCGTCCTTGCGCCAGGCGTCAGCCGTCTTTTCGTCGAGGAGGCTGCGGGCGAACTGGTCGGACCGCGCGTCGGAGGAGAACACCAGCTGCGAGGCCGGCAGCCGGCGCAGCGCGGAGATGGTGTCGTCGCCGAGGCCGGTGGTGAAGCCGGAGACGATGCCGACGAGTGCGGCGACCAGCACCACGACGGAACCCATGAGCAGGAAGCGCCCTCGGGCGGCGCGCAGCTCCAGCAGAGCGAGGAACACGGCGGTTCCCTTCGATGGATGAATGTTAGGGACGGTGTGTCGCCAACATAGACGATGGGGACGCGGCGTCGCCAAGTGGGGGTCGAAAGAGCGCCGGGGCTTCTAGACTGTGCGCGTGCCCAGGATCAGAGCCGCCACGGTCGTCGAGCACCACGCCCAGCAGCGGCTGGCCCTGGTGCGGGCGGCGCGCGAACTGCTGGAGGGCGGCGACGCCGAGGACGTGACCTTCACGGCGGTCGCCAGGGCCACCGGCCTGGCGCGCAACAGCCTGTACAAGTACTTCCCGGGCCGCCCCGAGCTGCTCGCCGCCGTCGTCGAGGACGCGATGCCGCGCTGGACGGACGCCATCCGGGCCGGCATGTCGGCGGCCGGTACGCCCGAGGAGAAGATTGCCGCGTATGTGTCGTCCCAGCTGGAGCTCGTGCGCAGCGGTGAACACCGGATCGCCCAGGCGCTGGCCGGGGTCCGGGACGCGACAGTGGTGCGGGAGAGCGCGGTGCGGGCCCACCGGGAGCTGCTCACCCCGTTGATCGACGCGCTCAACGAGCTGGGCGAGGAGGATCCACGGCGCACGGCACTGCTGTTGCAGGGGATCGTCAACGCCGCCACGACGGCGATCGAGTCGGGCGACGACCACACGGCGGTGGCGGAGCGGGCGGTACGGATGGCGGTCACCGCGATCACGGGGGTCACCGCGGGGCGGTGACGGCGGCGGACTCAGGCCGCCCTCTCCCCCGGCCCCGGGCCTTCGCCGGTCCTGGGCGCCCGGCAACCGGGACCAGCGACCGGCGACCGGCGACCGGTTGCCTGTTACCGGCCCGCCGCCGGTTCCAGACGGGAGCGGATGCCGTCGAAGTGGGTGCGCATGGCGCGCACCGCGCGTTCTCCGTCGGCCGCCGCGACCGCCGCGACGATCTCGCGGTGCTGGACACAGATGGCGGCGGGGTCCTGATGGCCGTCGTCGAGGTCTTCGCGGACCCGGTCCATGGCCGCCCAGAAGGCGTCCAGCACCTCACTGAGCAGATGGTTGTCGAGCGAGGCGTAGAGCGCGAGATGGAAGGCGCGGTCGGTGTCGCGCGCCACCCGGCCGCCGTCGCGGGCCTCCTCCTCCATCCGCGCGACCAGGCCACGCAGCACTTCGAGGTCCTCGTCGGGGATACCGGCCGAGACGGACCCGACCAGGCCCGCCTCCAGGGCTTCGCGCACCTTCATCAGCTCGTAGAGGCCCGGTTCGCCCTGCCGGTGACGCACGGCGGCACGGAAGGCGAGCCCCTCGGCGAAGGGTGACAGGGAGAGCGAGCCGACGAAGGTGCCGGAGCCCCGGCGGATCTCCACGACATTGACGGCCTGGAGCGCCTTGAGGGCTTCGCGCACCGACACCCGGCCGACACCGAAGAGCTCCATCAGCTCCGCCTCGGTGGGCAGGGCGTCGCCGGGGGCGAGCCTGCGCTCCAGGATCAGCTCCTTGAGCCGGCGCTCTATGTCCTGAGCCATGGTGGGGCGGACCACAACGTCCTCCTGAGATGCGATTGCCCCTTGACCGGTCACAGGAGCATCTGTTTAAGGTGAGGCCAGACATAGGACATCTTACGTCTCATGTCTCGATCCGTGTAGCCGCTCCGGGCCACGGATCGGCGTTCCGACCGAGCTGGAGAGCCCTCACATGTCCCTGACCGCACCGCTGCACGGCGTCGTCCCGCCGGTCTGCACCCCGCTCGACTCCCAGGGGGAGGTCGACGCCGCGTCCCTCGCGCGGCTCGTCGAGCACCTCGTCGCCGGTGGTGTGCACGGGCTGTTCGCGCTCGGCTCCACCAGCGAGGTCGCCTACCTCACCGACGAACAGCGCGCCACGGCGCTGGAGACCGTGGTCAACGTGGCCGACGGCAGGGTTCCGGTGCTCGCCGGTGTCATCGACACCACCACCGCGCGCGTCGTCGAGCACGCCAGGTCCGCCGCGGAACTGGGCGCGGACGCCCTGGTCGCGACCGCGCCGTTCTACACCCGTACCCATGGCAAGGAGATCGCCCAGCACTTCCGGCGGCTGCGCGCGGCGGTCGATCTGCCGCTGTTCGCGTACGACATCCCGGTCGCCGTGCACAGCAAGCTCTCCGCCGCACTCGTGCGCGAGCTCGCCGAGGACGGCACGCTGGCCGGTCTGAAGGACAGCAGCGGCGACGAGGGCGGACTGCGCCGGCTGCTCGTCGAACTGGGCGGACGGGACGGCCGCAAGGAGGGCCCGGCACCGCGATTCAGCGTGCTCACCGGCTCCGAACTCACCGTGGACGCCGCCCTGCTGGCCGGCGTCGACGGTGTCGTACCGGGCATCGGCAACGTCGATCCGGCCGGCTATGTGCGGCTGTACGACGCCGCGCGGGCCGGGAACTGGGCACTGGCCGCCAAGGAGCAGGAGCGGCTCGTCGAGCTGTTCGGCATGGTCGACGTCGGGCCGGAGGCGGACATGGGCCGCAGCTCCTCGGCGCTCGGCTCCTTCAAGGCGGCGCTCCACCTGCTCGGCATCATCGAGTGCGGCGACACCGCCTTCCCGCAGATCCGGCTGGGCGCCGAGTCGGTCGGACTGGTCGCCCAGCGCCTGCGCGCCGCCGGTCTGCCGCCGGTCCGATGAGTTCCGCCACCTTGTCCGGCGGCACCGGCGCCCTCGTGATCGGCCTCGATCTGGGCGGCACGAAGATCGCCGCCGCGCTCTTCGACGCGGACGGTGCGGTGCTGGCCCGGCACACCCGGCCCACCCCGGCCCTGGAGGGCGCGGCCGCCGTGCTGGACGCACTCGCCGGGGCCGCCGCCGCCGTCGACCCGGGGCGGCGGGCAACCGCGCTCGGGATCGCGGCGGCCGGGGTCGTCGATCCCCGTACCGGCGTGGTCACCAGCGCCACCGATTCCATCCGCGGCTGGGCGGGCACCGCATTGGGCGCCGGTCTCGCGGACCGTACCGGGCTCCCGGTGGCCTGCGACAACGACGTACGCGCCACGGCCGGACCGGAACTCGCGGCACTGCGGGCGCACCGGACGGGCCATGGGCCGTCGTCGGGCGCGGCCGGACCGGACGGGCCCGACCATGCGGCGTCGGACACGCCCGGAGCGGGCGGACCGGACCATGCGGAGCCCCTCGCGCCCGAAGCGGGCCGCAGGTCTCCCGGAGCGGGCGGACCGGACCGCCTGGCACCTGGCGCGCACGGTCCGGGCCGGGGGTCGCTGCTCTTCGTGGCGGTCGGTACGGGCGTGGGCGGTGCGATCGCCGTCGACGGGTGGATGCTGCACGGCGCCGCCGGGATCGCCGGGCACCTCGGCCATCTGCCCAGCCCCGAGGCGGCCGGGCTGCCCTGCACCTGCGGCGCCACCGGGCATCTGGAGGTCATCGCCTCCGGGCCCGGCATCGTCGCCCACTACGAGCGGCTGGCCGGTTCTCCGGTGGACCGGCTCGAAACCGTCGCCGCCCGTGCCGCGCGGTCGGACGCCGCCGCCGTCCGCGCCATCACCGTCGGCGCGGCCGCCACCGGTCATGTGCTCGGCGGACTCGCCAACGCGCTGGGGCCCGACCGGGTCGTCGTCGGCGGCGGTGTGCCGCGGATCGGCCCGCTGTACGGGGACGCCCTGACCGCCGCCTTCGCCGCGGAGCTGATGCCGCCGCTGCGCGGACTCGTACCCGAGGCGCCGCTGTTCGGCGCCGACGCGGCCGTGCTCGGCGCCGCCGCCCTGACCACCACTCTTCCCCTCCACCACCCAGGACACCCAGGAGCCGCTCGATGACAGCACAGGAACTGGCCACTTCCCTCCAGGGCAGGCTGATCGTGTCCTGTCAGGCGCCCCCCGGCGACCCGATGCGGGAGACCGGCACCCTCGTCCGACTCGCCCGGTCGGCCGTCGCGGGCGGCGGTGCGGCGATCCGCGCCAACGAACCGGCCGTCGTCGCCGCGATCGTCGAGGCCGTCGATCTGCCGGTCATCGGTCTGTGGAAGGACGGTGACGTGGGCGTCTACATCACCCCGACCGTCCGGCACGCCCTGGCGATCGTCGAGGCGGGCGCCGCCGTCGTCGCCGCGGACGCCACCGACCGGCCGCGCCCCGACGGCTCCTCCTTCGCCGAGCTGGTCGCGGCGGTCCACGGGGCCGGCGCCCTGGTCATGGCCGATGTCTCCACGCTCACCGAGGGCATCGCGGCAGCCGGGCAGGGCGCGGACTTCGTCTCCACCACGCTCTCCGGCTACGTCCCCGGCACACCGGAACAGACCGGCCCCGACCTCGAACTGGTCGCCGCGCTCTCCGCCGCGATCGACGTCCCCGTCGTCGCCGAAGGCCGTATCAACACGCCCGACGACGCCGCCGCAGCCCTGGCCCGCGGCGCCCACAGCGTCGTCGTCGGCACCGCCATCACCGCCCCCACCGCCCTGACCGCCCGCTTCGTCGCGGGCATCGCCCGGCGCTGACCTGTCCCCACCACGCGGGCCGGCCGCTCAACGGCGAGCGCCGTCCCGCATCCTGGAGTCACCGTGCAGACCACATCATCTCCATCGCTCCCCTGGTACCGCGAAGTGAGCGGCACCCAGTGGAAGTCGTTCTTCGCCGCCTGGATCGGCTACGTCCTCGACGGCTTCGACTTCGTGCTGATCACGCTCGTGCTCACCGAGATCAGTGACGACTTCGGCCTGAGCACGGTGCAGGCCGCGAGCCTGATCTCCGGTGCGTTCATCACCCGCTGGCTGGGCGGTGCGGTGCTCGGCGCCATCGGCGACCGGTACGGCCGCAAGCTCTCCATGGTCCTGAGCATCCTGCTGTACTCGCTCGGCACCTTCGCCTGCGGATTCGCCTGGAACTACCAGAGTCTGTTCGCGGCCCGGCTCGCCATCGGCATGGGCATGGCCGGTGAGTACAGTGCCAGCGCCACGTACGTCATGGAGAGCTGGCCCGCGCGGCTCCGCAGCCGGGCCAGCGGTTTTCTGATCTCCGGTTTCTCGGTCGGCTCGGTGCTCGCCGCACAGGTCTACACGTGGGTGGTGCCGTCGCTCGGCTGGCGGTGGATGTTCTATCTGGGCCTGATACCGATCGCCATCGCGCTGTGGATGCGGCGCGCGCTGCCGGAGGCCGAGGAGTGGACGGCGACCGTGGCGGAGAAGGGGGCCAGGCCCAACCCGTTCCGGCCGCTGTTCGTGACCCGTGTCCGGGCCGCCGTCAACACGGTTCTGATCGTCCTCGCCACCGTCTCGCTCTTTCTGGTCTTCACCCCGGGCGGTGCCGGAATGGTTCCGGTGCTCTCGGTGGTCGCCGGACTCGCGCTCGCCGCGTTCGCCGTACAGCTCGGCGGGAAGCGGAGCTGGGTGCTGTATCTGTCGATGATCGTGACGCTGTTCTTCGCGTTCCTGTACTCGTGGCCGATCCAGGCGCTGCTGCCCACGTATCTGAAGACCGAACTCGGCTACACCACCGGCCAGGTCACCGATGTCCTGTACTTCGCGGGCTTCGGCACCATGGCCGGCTGCTGGACCGCGGGCTTCCTCGGCGACCGGATCGGGGCGAAGAAGGCGTACGCGCTGACGCTGCTGGCCTCGCTGGCCTTCGTCTATCCGGTCTTCGCCGTGCACGACAATCTGCTGCTGCTCGGCATCCTGCTCTTCCTGCTCCAGGCGACCAGTTTCGGCATCTCCGGACTGCTTCCCCGGTACATCGGCGGGCACTTCCCGACCGAGAGCCGGGGCGCGGCGCTCGGCTTCACGTACAACGTGGGCGCGCTGGGCGGTGCCGTGGCCCCGGTCCTGGGCGCGCATCTGGCGTCCGGGATGGATCTGGGACAGGCGCTGGCCGTGCTCACGTTCGCCGGCACGGTGATCGTGGTGCTGCTGGTCGGGTTCGATGTGCCGGCCCGGCTCAACCGGCTGACCGACCCGGAGGCGGAGTGGGACCACCTCGCGGCACCGCCGGAAGCGGAGCGGGGCGCGAGCGCCCGGACCGTCGTCGGGTGAGGCGCGCCGTCCCCCTCGCCACCGGCGCCCGACGCGCCCTCGCCCCGCCCCTCAGGGACAGGAGTGCGTCAACGACTCCGCCACGCACGCCGGCTTCGCGGGCCCTTCGAGTTCGAAGGTGGACGACCGGGTCATCTCGACGCCGCCACGCGCGCGACCTCCCTCACCCCGGCGATCGAGGCGTGCAGCCGGACCCCGCTGCCGACCGGCACCGGCGCCGGGTGGCGGACCCGGTCGACCCCGTGGTCGAGGGCGCGCCCCACGCCCTGGCGGCTACGGTGCCGGCCGGGGCCTGGGGCCTCTCGTTCGGATCAGGCCGGGCCCGCGTGCCCGGCTCGCTGATCCGGCCCGATCCGAACGAAAGACCCTGGAACGGTCCCCTGGTGAACTGCGGCTGCGGTGGGAAGCCGTGCGTCTCACCGCCGACGGCCCACCTCAGGCGGTGACGCGTTCGAAGATCGCGGCAAGGCCCTGTCCGCCGCCGATGCACATGGTCTCCAGGCCGTACCGGGCCTCGCGGCGGTGCAGTTCGCGGGTGAGCGTGGCGAGGATGCGGGCGCCGGTGGCGCCGACCGGATGGCCGAGGGAGACGCCGGAGCCGTTGACGTTGATGCGTTGCTCGTGGTCGGCGCAGCCGAGGCCCAACTCGCGTGTACAGGCGATCACTTGGGCGGCGAATGCCTCGTTGAGCTCGATCAGGTCGAGGTCGGCGAGGGTGAGTCCGGCACGGTCGAGGGCGGTCCGGGTCGCGGGGACGGGGCCGATGCCCATGGTCGCGGCGGGCACCCCGGCGCGGGCGAAGGAGACCAGCCGGACCAGCGGGTCGAGGCCGAGCCGTTCGGCGGTGGCCGCGCTGGTCACCAGGCAGGCGGCGGCCGCGTCGTTCTGCCCGCTGGCGTTGCCCGCGGTGACGGTCGCCCCGGGGTCGGACTTCGCCATGACCGGGCGCAGCGCGGCGAGTTGTTCGGCGGTGGTGTCGGGGCGCGGGTGCTCGTCGGTGGTCACGACCGTCTCGCCCTTGCGGGTCCGTACGGTGACGGGAACGGTCTCCGCGTCGTACCGCCCCTCCGCGGCGGCCCGGCCGGCGCGCTGTTGCGAGCGCAGCGCGAGGGCGTCCTGGTCGGCGCGGCTGATGCCGTAGGCGCGGCGCAGGTTCTCGGCGGTCTCGATCATCCCGCCGGGCACCGGGTGGTTGACGCCGCCCGCGGTCACCCGGCCCCTGGCCAGCGCGTCGTGGAACTGGAGGCCGGGGCCCTTGATGCCCCAGCGTCCTTCGTGCGTGTAGTACGGGGCCGCGCTCATCACGTCGACGCCGCCCGCGATGACGACATCGCTGAAGCCCGCCCGGATCTGCATCGCCGCGTCGAGGACGGCCTGGAGGCCGGAGCCGCAACGACGGTCGATCTGGGAGCCGGTGACGGTCTCGGGCAGCCCGGCGTCGAGGGCGGCGACCCGGCCGATGGCGGGGGCCTCGGCGGACGGGTAGGCGTGCCCGAGGATGACCTCGTCCACCGCGGCCGGGTCGATCCCGGTGCGGGCGACGACCTCGGCGATGACGCGAGCCGCAAGCGCGGCCGGAGTCTGCTGGGCGAACACTCCGCCGAAACGGCCGATGGGGGTGCGCAGCGGTTCGCAGATGACGACATCGAGCTGCTGGTCGGGCACGGCGTGACCTTTCGGTGGCGAGGGGCGCTTCTCCGCCCTTTCGGCGACGAGGGGCGTGTGTCGCCGACCCTCGCACCCGACGACTGAGTCGGTCCAATATCCAGTTCACCCTGGTTCAAGACGTGACGCGTCTCAATGGCGGCTCGCGGCGGTTCGGTCCCCGGCCGGGCCCACTCGATCCACCGCGTCCGTCGCGTCCACCGGACCCGCCGGCGTGGGCAGTGCCTCCTGGGCCACCGCCAGCACCGCCCGCAGTGCGGCGGAGGGGTTGTCGGACCGCCAGGCCAGCGCCGCCTGGAGCCGGATGGGGGGTCCGGAGAGGGGGCGGTAGACGAGGCCGTTCTGCTGGATGTGCTGGACGGAGGTGACGGTGAGCGTCACGCCGACGCCTGCGGCGACCAGCGCCAGGATGGTGTACGAGTCGGGTGCCTCCTGCACCACGCGCGGGTTGAACCCGGCGGACTCGCAGGCCCCGACCATCGCATCGCGCACGGTGGAACCGGTGTTGGCGGGGAAGGAGACGAAGGGCTCCTCGGCCAGGACGGCGATCGGGACGCTCTCCAGCCGGGCGAGCCGATGGTCGAAGGGCAGCGCGCACACCAGCTCCTCCTCGGCGATCACCCGGTACGCCACCCCCGGCCGGGTCACCGGCAGCCGGACGAACCCCAGGTCGAGCGAGCCGTCCGCGACCCGGTCGAGCGCGACGTTGGCGTACGTCTGCCCCTTCATGACCAGCTCAAGGGCGGGGTGGGCGGCGCGTACGGCCCGGGTGAGGAGCGGCAGGGTCTCGTGACTGGAGGCGCCCGCGAAGCCGATGGTGACCCGCCCGTACTCGCCCCGGCCCGCCGCTTTCGCCGCCCGCACCGCGGTGTCGAGGTCGTCGAGGACGGTCCGCACCGGCTGGAGGAAGGACTCCCCCGCGCTCGTCAGCCGCACCGACCGGGTGTTGCGTTCGAAGAGCTGCACGCCCAGCTCCTTCTCCAGCTGCCTGATCTGCTGGCTCAGCGGCGGCTGGGCCATCTGCAGCCGTTTGGCGGCCCGCCCGAAGTGCAGCTCCTCCGCCACGGCGACGAACGCGGACAGGTGACGCAATTCCATGTCCGCTCCTCGGACCACCGGTCCCCACGGACCCGATTCATTAATCAGACGTCTTACTGGGACCTTAATTTGATATTGGACAGCAATCAATAGTCGCTGACACGGTGGGGCGACGCGCATACATCAGGACGCGCACGGCCGGAGGAGCACCGTGGCCACGACGGACCGGATAGACGCGACGGACGCGACGGACCGGGGAGACAGGACGGAAACGGACCGGAAGGACAGGGCGGGCCGGAAGGACAAGACGATGTCGATGAGGGCGGCGATCGCCGCCTTCGTCCACGACGGTGGCACCGTCTGCCTCGAAGGCTTCACCCACCTCGTCCCCACCGCCGCGGGCCACGAGATCATCCGGCAGGGCCGCCGCGACCTGACCGTCGTCCGGATGACCGCGGACATCGTGGTGGACCAGATGATCGCCGCGGGCTGTGTCTCGCGGCTGGTCTCCTCCTTCGTCGGCAATTCCTCCGCCGGATCGCTCGGCGAGCTGCGCCGCCGCGTCGAGAGCGGCGAACCGGCGCCGCTCGCCTTCGAGGAGTACAGCCACTACGGAATGATCTGCCGCTATCTCGCCGGTGCCCAGCGGCTGCCATTCTACCCGCTGCGCAGCTACGGGGGCAGTGATCTGCCGTCCGTCAACAGCGATCTGCGCAAGGTCACGTCGCCCTACCCCGGCCCGGACGGCGAGGCCGAGCAGATCTATGTCGTACCGCCCGTCAATCCCGATGTGACGATCATCCACGCCCAGCGCGCCGACCGCAGCGGCAACACCCAGATGTGGGGGCTGACCGGCATCCAGGCCGAGGCGGTGTACGCGGCGGACAAGGCGGTCGTCGTCGTGGAGGAGATCGTCGACGACGAGGTGATCCGCTCGGACCCGAACCGTACGCTCGTCCCCGCTCACGCCGTCGATGCCGTCGTGGTCTGTCCGCGCGGCGCCCACCCCTCCTTCGCCCAGGGGTACTACGACCGGGACAACGCCTTCTACCGGGCCTGGTCGCACATCAGCAAGGACCCGCGGCGGCTGCGGCAGTGGCTGGACGAATGGGTGCGCGGGACGGCCGACCACGCCGAGTACGTCGACAGGCTCGGCGAGGAGTTCTGGTCGCGCCTGGCGGTCGGCGAGGCGCTCAGCCGACCGGTGAACTACGGGCGGCGGCTGTGAGCGCGGAAACAGGACAGCGGACGCGAACGCGACGCGAGAGGGAACGGGTCATGACCACCACCGCACCGGACACCCTCACCTCGTCGGAGCTGCTCTCCGTCGTCGCCTCCCGCGAACTGGCCGCGCGTCGCACCGTGTTCGCGGGGATCGGCCTGCCGACGCTCGCCACCGAGCTGGCCCATCTGACGATCGCCCCGCAGATCGAGGTCGTGTACGAGTCCGGGGTCTGCGGCGCCCATCCCTCGCATCTGCCGGAGACCATCGCCGACGCGGTTCTGATCACCGGTGCCGAGGCGGTGCTGTCGATGCCCGCGCTCTTCGGCTGCGTCCTCCAGGGCGGCCACATCGACGTGGGGTTCCTCGGCGCCGCCCAGATCGACCGGTGGGGCAGTCTCAACACGTCCGTGATCGGCGACTGGCACAGCCCCTCGGTCCGGCTGCCCGGCTCCGGCGGCGGCATCGAGGTGATGGCCAACTCCCGCGAGGTCTTCGTGGTGATGCGCCGCCACAATCCGCGCTCCTTCACGGAGAACCTGGACTTCTGCACCACGCCCGGCCCGGACCGTGCCCTGGCCGAGGGCATCCGGCCGCTGGGCGCCGGTGTCACCCGGGTCATCACCGAACTGGGCATCCTGGCCCGCGCGGGAATAGGCGAGGAGCTGCGGCTGGTCGCCGTCCACCCGGGCGTCACCGTCGACCAGGTGCGGGCGGCCACCGGCTGGGACCTGCGGATCGCCGACACGGTCGGGACCGTACCCCCGCCGACCGCGGCCGAACTGCGGCTGCTGCGCGAGGACGTGGACCCGGACCGCGTCTATCTTCGCTGAGACGGATCACATGTCACACCCCGAGAGGACCGCAACCGCCATGCGTATCAGGATCGTCGGCGCCGGGGCCATGGGCCGCGGCATCGCCCAGTGGGCGGCGACCGCCGGACACACTGTCGAGCTGTGCGACGTACGGACGGAGGCGGTGACGGCCGCCGTGGACTTCGTACGGTCCATGCTCGAACGGGCCGTGCACAAGGGCCGGATGTCCACCGAGGACTCCGCAGCCGCCCTGGAGCGGCTGATCCCGCTGGACGACCCGTGGGCGGCGGGCCCGGACGTGGAACTGGTCATCGAGGCCGTGCGGGAGGACCTCGGCACCAAGACGGAGGTCTTCGGCCGGCTGGAGCAGGCCCTGCCCGCGACGGCCGTCTTCGCGACCAACACCTCCTCCCTTTCGGTCACCCGGATCGCCGCGGCGCTGAAGGACCCGACGCGCCTGGCCGGGCTGCACTTCTTCAATCCGGTGCCGCTGATGAGGATCGTGGAGGTGGTACCCGGCGCGGCCACCCGTCCGGAGATCCCGCCCGCCCTCACCGCACTCGTCGAGAGCTGTGGACACCGTGCGGTCACGGTCGCCGACACCCCCGGCTTCCTGGTCAATCACGCGGGCCGCGGCCTGGTGACCGAGGCGCTCGCACTCCTGGAGGAGACGGTCGCCGACCCTGCGGGCATCGACCGGATCGCCCGCGAGGTGCTCGGGCTGCGGATGGGCCCGTTCGAGCTGATGGACCTCACGGGTCTGGATGTGACGGCCACGGTGATCGATTCGATCTGGACGGGGTTCCGGTACGCGGACCGGCTCCGCCCCTCCTACCTCACCCCGAACCGGGTGGCCGCCGGGCTGCACGGCCGCAAGACCGGGCGCGGCTGGTTCGAGCACGGCCCCGAGGCACCCGGCCCGGCCCCGGAACCGCCCGTCACGGGCAACGCGGACCGCCCCGTGTTCGTCCACGGCGCCGCACCGCGGGACCAGGACGCGACCGCCCTGCGTGCGGCGCTGACCACGGCGGGCGCCGTCGTCGAGACCGGCACGGAGCCCTCCGCCGACGCCCTCGTACTCGTTCCGGTCTGGGGCACCACGGTGGCCTCCGCGGTCGCCGCGCACCGGCTGCCCGCGGGGCGCACCTTCGGCGTGGACCCGCTGCCCACGGCCGGCCGGCGCCGGGTGCTGGCCGTGACCCCGGCAGCGGACCCGTCCGCCGCGCGTGACGCCCGCGCCGTGCTGGCCCGCGCCGAGGACGGCGAGGCCGGGTACGCGGTCTCGGTGGTGCGGGACACGGCGGGCTCGGTCGCCCAGCGGCTGCTCGCCTCGATCGTCTCGGTCGCGGCATCGATCGCGGAGCGCTCCATCGCCGCCCCCGCCGACATCGACCTGGCCGTGACGGCCGGGCTCGGCTACCCCGTCGGCCCGCTGGCCTGGGGCGACCGGATCGGCGCCGAGCGGATGCTGGAGCTGCACCGGGCACTGCACGTCACGACGGGCGACCCGCGTCACCGCCCGAGCCGCTGGGTGACCGAACGCGCCCAGCTCGGTCTGGCGCTGACCGACCCGGGAACATCACCCGCCGACTGCACGGCGGGCACCCCGTCGCCGTGACAGCGGGTCGATGCTGCTCGCCATGACGGCGGGGCGGGGTGAGAGGCGGGGCGGGAGGCGGGACAGGGCGGGAGGCGGGACGGGCGGGAGGCGCCAGGAGCCCCGGCAGGCCCGTCCCGCCCGCCGCCCACGCCGACGCAGGCCCCGCAGGCCCCGCAGCCCCGAACGTCCCGCGGCCCCGCGGTTCACCGCCCATGTCCGTTTCGTACAAGACCCGTGACGGTGTCCGTCCTACGGTCGGAGCATGACTCCACGCATGGACGCGATCGGCATCATCACCGCGGATCTGGCCGCATCGCTCACCTTCTACCGCCGGCTCGGTCTCGACATCCCCGCCGACGCGGAATCCGCACCCCATGTCGAAGTGACACTCCCGGGCGGGCAGCGCCTGCTGTGGGACACCGAGGAGGTCACCCGCTCGTTCGATCCCGAATGGGCCCCGCCGCACGGCGGGGAACGCCTCGGGCTCGCCTTTCTCTGCGACAGCCCGGCGGAGGTGGACGCGGTGTACGACGACCTGACCAGCGCCGGGTACCGGGGAAATCTGAAGCCGTGGGACGCGGTGTGGGGGCAGCGCTACGCGACGGTCCTCGACCCGGACGGCTGCGCGGTGTCGCTGTTCGCCGCCAACGGCTGAGCCCATGACCCGTCCGGCCGCCTCACGAGGGCGCCAGATGGGCGGTCAGAGTGGTCCCGGCCAGGTCGCGCACCTCCCGTGCGAGATGGGCCTGGTCGGTGCAGCCCGCCGCGACCGCCGCCTCGGCGTAGGGCGCTCCGGACCGGGCGAGGGCGAGCGCGCGCTGCAGCCGCAGGATCCGGCCGAGCGTCTTGGGCCCGTAGCCGAAGGCCGCGAGTGACCGGCGGTGCAGCTGACGGGTGCCGACGCCCACCGTCCGCGCGATGTCGGCGACGGACCGGCCGTCACCGAGCTGCACGGCGACGGACCGCATCAGCGGGTCCGGCGGAGCCGTGCCGACCGCTCGTCGCAGCGCGATGGTCTCCAGCGCGGCGGTGGGGTCGGGGGCCTCCACGAGGCGCTCGGTGAGCTCCCGGACCAGCGCTCCCGGCCACAGGTCCGCGAGATCGACCCGGCGGTCGCGCAGTTCGTGCGCCGGCGCACCGAGCAGTGCGGGGGCCGTGCCGGGCGCGAAGCGGATGCCGGTGTACCGCCCGCCGGCCTCGACGGCCGTCGTCGCGGCACGGGTGTCGGGTCCCGCGACGAGCAGCCGTCCGTCGATCCAGAGCAGGTCCATGCAGCCGTCCGGCAGCACCGCATGGGCCGATCCGTCCGGCACACTCAGCGTCCACAGGGTCGCGCCGTCGAACCTCGACGCCCACTCTTCGTACCTGTCGCCCATGCCTCACACGCTAATCTCGTGCGGACGGAATCAGCTTCCCGGGGGCGGTCATGACGGCACTGATGGAGTTCACCACCGACAGCGGCGCGGCGGTCACGGTCGAGGTCGACCGCCATACGCCGGGCGCGCATCTCGTCGCACTGGGCGACGACAACACCCTGGCCAGAGCCGGGCGTACGTTCGACAGCGCACTCACCGGCATCCGCTCGGCAGCCGAATCCGCGCTCGCGGTGTTCCGGGACGGTGCCCTGAAACCGGACGGTGTGGAGCTGGAATTCGGAGTGAAGATCACGGCCGAGGCCGGCGCCGTGATCGCCAAGAGCGCGGTCGAGGGCCATTTGCTGGTCAAGCTGTCCTGGTCTCCCGGCGCGGCGGCGACGGCACCGACCGCTCCCACGACTCCGGCGATTCCCACCGCGCCCACGCCCGCGCCCCCGGCGATCCCGGCGCCCACGACCCCGGCCGCGACCCCCTCGCCGACCGCACCCCGCGCATCCGCCGACTAGGACCTGTCCGGCCGATCACGGGGGTTGCGGGGAAGCGCGTGGACGCGCAGCGCGGCGGGTGTCATGATCACGCGGGCGTCCGGCGCGGCTCCGGTGCGCGGGAAGGGGCCATGAAGCTCTACGTCGCCATACCTGTTGTTCTGCTGGCGTTGCTCGGCGCCGCCTCCGGCGTAGCGGGGGTTACGCGTGGCTGGGTGCTCCCCACGAACCGGCGGCCGGTCCACCGCCCTCGCCTGTACGGCTGGGGCCAGTTGGTGGCTGCCTTCGCCCTGTGCTGGCAGCAGGTCTTCTTCTGGGTACTCAGCGACCCCGACACCCGCCAGTGGGGGTCGCTGAGCGGCAGCGCGCTGTTGCTGACCGGCCTCATCCTGATGATGGTGAGCTATCGCAGGAGCGGCAATCGGCAGGGCAGTGGCACGCCCTGAGGGAGGTGTCCCGTTGGAGCTTGACACGTCCTGGTCGGTGGTCGTCCTCACCCGTCGGACGGGGTGTCCGGCCTGTCCGGCCTGTCCGGCTCCTTGTCGCGGCTCGGCTGCAGCCTGGACTTCACGTCGTCCGGCGGCAGGAACCTCGACCAGCGTTCCGGGAACTCGGACGGCATGTAGGGGCTGCCGCCGTCCTCGTCGTCCCCGTCGTCGTCCAGGTCGCCGTCCTGGTTCTCCGCCTGCGTCCGGGCCACGAACTCCGCGGCCTGGGCCGCCCGTACCCGGTCGTTGGCCGCGCGCGCGGCGGCCGTCGCCAGCGAGGGCCACACCCGGTCGATGGCGGCATTGACCGCCGCCCCCACCAGCACCGCGAACGCGGAGATACCGATCCACAGCAGGACGGCGATCGGCGCGGCCAACGAGCCGTAGATCGTGGGCCCCTCGACCGTACTGGTGAGATAGATCCGCAGCAGGAAACTACCGAGCACCCACATCGCGAGCGCCACCAGCGCCCCCGGCACGTCCTCGATCCACGGCGAACGGACCGGCACGGACACGTGGTAGAGCGTCGTCAGGAACGCGATCGACAGCAGTATCACCAGCGGCCAGTACAGCACGCTTATGAGCTCGGTCCCCCACGGGATGAACTCCACCACCCTGTCCGGGCCGACCACGAGCAGCGGCAGCACGACGGCGCCGAGCAGCAGCGCGACGACGTACAGCAGGAAGGAGAGCAGCCGCGTCTTGACGATGCCGCGCTGGCCGTCGAGGCCGTACATCACCGTGATCGTGTCGATGAAGACGTTGACGGCGCGGGAGCCGGACCAGAGCGCGATCGCGAAGCCGATGGAGATGACATCGGGCCGCGCGCCGGTGGTGACGTCCGCGAGGAGCGGTTTGGCGAAGTCGTTCACGCCCCGCTCGCTGAGCACCGTCTGCGCGGCGTTGAGGATGTTCCGCTCGATGGAGGCGACCGTGGTGGTGTTGGTCCACTCGTCGACATAACCGAGCAGCCCGATCAGGCCGAGCAGCAGCGGAGGCAGGGACAGCAGGGTGAAGAACGCGGCCTCGGCGGCGAGTCCCAGAATGCGGTACTCCATGCACGAGTTGATGGTGTCCTTGAGCAACTGCCAGACCATCTGCCGCTTGGATACGTTGCGGTAGAGGACTCGGGCGCGGTGGAGCCGCCCCGCCGGCCGCTCGGGTGTTTCATTTGCTGCCTGCACGTCCTTACCGTATCGGCATGGCAGCCACCACCCACACAGTGTCCAACCAGGTACCGCCGCTGAACGGCTACGACGTCTTCGCCGCCGACCTCGCGCTCACCGAGGCCGTGCAACGTCACATGCCACCCGAACTCCTGGCCACGGCGCGGGTCGAGCTCGGCGAGCTGGGCAGGGCCGCGGGCTCCGCGCAGGCGCAGGAGTGGGGGGCGCAGGCGAACGGGAATCCGCCGGTACTGCGCACCCACGACCGGTACGGGAACCGCATCGACGAGGTGGAGTTCCATCCGGCCTGGCACCGGCTGCTGGGCCATGCGGTCTCCGCGGGTCTGACCGACGCCTGGGGCAGGCCGGCCGGTCATGTACGGCGGGCGGCCGGCTTCCTGGTGTGGACGCAGGCGGAGGCGGGACACGGCTGTCCGCTGTCGATGACGCACGCGGCGGTGCCCGCGCTGCGGACCGATCCGGCGCTGGCCGCCGAGTGGGAACCGCTGCTGACGTCGACGGTGTACGAGCAGGGGTTGCGGCCCGCCGCGCAGAAGGCCGGAGTGCTCTTCGGCATGGGCATGACGGAGAAGCAGGGCGGCACGGACGTACGGTCCAACACGACGCGGGCCGAGCCGCTGGCGGCCCAGGGCGAATACCTGCTCACCGGGCACAAGTGGTTCTGTTCGGCGCCGATGTCCGACGGCTTCCTGGTGCTCGCGCAGGCACCGGGGGGTCTGACGTGTTTCCTGCTGCCCCGGGTGCTGCCCGACAGCACCCGCAACACGTTCGCGATCCAGCGGCTGAAGGACAAGCTGGGCAACCGGTCCAACGCGTCGAGCGAGGTCGAGTTCGACGGGACCTGGGCGCGCCGGGTCGGCGACGAGGGGCAAGGGGTGCGCACCATCATCGAGATGGTGGCGGCGACCCGGCTGGACTGTGTGGTCGGTTCGGCGGCGCTGATGCGGCAGGCGGTGGCACAGGCGATCCACCACTGCACGTACCGCAGCGCCTTCGGCGGGGTGCTGATCGACAAGCCGCTGATGCGCAATGTGCTGGCCGATCTGGCGCTGGAGTCGGAGGCGGCGACGGTGCTGGCGCTGCGGCTGGCGGCCGCGTACGACGCCGGTTCGGAGAACGAGCGGGCCTTCCTGCGGATCGCGGTGCCCGCCGCGAAGTACTGGGTGACGAAGCGGTGCACACCGATGGTGGCCGAGGCGCTGGAGTGTCTCGGCGGCAACGGATACGTCGAGGAGTCCGGTATGCCCCGGCTGCTGCGCGAGGCGCCGCTCAACTCGATCTGGGAGGGCTCGGGGAACGTGCAGGCACTGGATGTGCTGCGGGCACTGCAGCGCGAGCCGTCGGCGCTGAACGCGTTCCTCCAGGAGGTCGGCAGGGCGCGAGGCGCTGATCACCGGCTGGACGGGGCGATCAAGGACATGCTGACGGAGCTGGCCGATCTGAACGGGATCGAGGCGCGGGCCCGTCGGCTGGTCGAGCGGATGGCTCTCGTCCTGCAGGGCTCGCTGCTGGTGCGCTGGGCGCCACCGGAGGTGGCCGACGCGTTCTGCGCGTCACGGCTGGGCGGGGATCGGGGCGCGGCGTTCGGGACGTTGCCGCACAGTCTCGATCTGGCCTCGGTCGTGGAACGGGCCCGGCCCGTCGAGCGATAGGGCCGTCCGTTCGGTTCGCAACGGCTCCCGGGGAGCAGGGCGCGCGCCCGGTCCGAGTCGAACGAGCGCCCCTGTCGAACTGGCGTCCCTGAGGCGGACGTACAGCAACGGAAGGTGGTGCTGCGCCGACACGGCACCACCCTCCATGCTGAGCACACCGAACAGGGGACACAGGCCCCGTCGTACGGTGTTCCGCCACTCTCGTACGGACCCGCACCCGCTCGCCAGAGTTGCAAAGGGTTGCAACCATGGTGCGGAGTGCGCAGTATCGGTCCCCTCGCAGCAGGCAGGATGGGCCCGCGGGCCGTCGAGCCGGCCCTGGCATCTGGGGGGAATGAGCGTGGAGACAAGCCCTGCCGAGGTGACGCGATCGGTCGTGCCGCAGTCCGTCGAGGCCCTGCGCCTGATCCACCGGGTCAGGGAGGCCAGACTCTCCGGCGGGCGTTCACCGGCCGCCCCGAGGGCGGAGATCGGTGCCTCGTGGGACCGGGCGCTGCGCAGCGGTGTCGATCCGGACCAGTCCACCGACAGCGTGCTGCTGGAGATGGACGAGATCGAGCGCCGGCGCCGGACGTCGGCGCTGGGCGAGGTGATGCCGCTGCTGAGCGAGAATCTGGTCTCCCTCGCGGACACCGCCCAGCAGATCGTGGTGGTCACCGATGTGGACGGCCGGGTGCTGTGGCGCCAGGGCAATACGGGGGTGCTGCGCCGGGCGGACGGCATCTGTCTGGCGGAGGGCGCGGCCTGGGCCGAGGCGAGCACGGGGACGAACGCGATCGGTACGGCGCTCGTCTCGCGCGCACCGGTCCGGGTCCACTCGTCGGAGCACTTCGTGCGGAGTCTGCGCAACTGGACGTGTGCGGCGTCCCCGGTGCGTGATCCGCGGGACAACCGGCTGATCGGCATCGTCGACCTCAGCGGTCCGGCGTCCACCTTCCATCCGGCCTCGCTCGCGCTGGTCGGTTCGGTCGCCCGGCTCGCCGAGAGCGAGATCAAGAACCGTCATCTGCAGGCGATCGACCGGCTGCGTTCGGTGGCGGCGCCGCTGCTGTGCCGGCTGGGCGGCCGGGCCCTGGCGGTGGACACCCATGGCTGGCTCGCCGGGGTGACCGGGATGCCGCCGGTCGACCGGCTGCCGCTGCCCAAGTCGTTGCAGCCGGGCCGGGTGTGGCTGCCGTCGCTCGGCATGTGCCGGGTCGAGCCGTTGTCCGGCGGCTGGCTGGTTCAGGTCACGGACGGGCCCGCGGACGAGTCGCGGCGTCGGGTGGTGCTGGATCTGAGCCGGCCGCGCGGTCTCACGGTCCATGTGGCGAGTGCGGTCAGCACCTGGATGCAGCAGCTCTCGCCGCGCCACGCGGAGCTGCTGTACGCCCTGGCGCTGCACCGCGAGGGGCGTACGGCGTCGGAGCTGGCGCAGGACATCTTCGGCGACGCGACCCGGACGGTGACGGTGCGGGCGGAGATCTCACGGATCAGGCGTCATCTCGCGGAGGTGCTGGCGCACCGTCCGTACCGCTTCGGCGAGGGGGTCGAGGTGGAGGTGATCCGCCCGGAGCACCCGGCCGATCTGCTGCCGCGCTCGACCGCTCCGGTGGTGGTCAGGGCGCGTACGGCCGGATAGGCCCGGTGCCCAAGGCGCCCGGCCGTCCCGAGCGGCGGGACCGGCTTGGGCTTGGACCGCGCGGCATGGTTCCCTGGCAGCCATGAACAACCCCGCGGGCACCGCTGCCACCACCGCCGAGGTGACCATCTGGTCCCTGGAACAGACCTCTCCCGACGATCTGCGCCCTGCCGCGGTCCCGGAGGGCGACGTGCGGATCGTGCGCTCGGAGGTACCACTGCCCGAGTTCAGCCGGTTCCTCTACACGGCGGTCGGCGGCGACATCCAGTGGACGGACCGGCTCTCGATGACGTACGCGCAGTGGCAGGAGGCCCTGGAGCGGCCCGGGGCGGAGACCTGGGTGGCGTACGTCAACGGCACCCCGGCCGGATACATCGAACTGGACCCGCAGGACGACGGGGTGGTCGAGATCATGTACTTCGGGCTGATACCGGCCTTCCGGGGGCGCCGGATCGGCGGCCATCTGCTCTCGTGCGGGGTCGCCCGCGCCTGGGACCTGGCCGAGCGCCGACCGGAGCGGACGCCGACCAAGCGGGTCTGGCTGCACACCTGTTCAAAGGACGGCCCGCACGCGATGGACAACTACCTGCGGCGCGGCTTCCGGCTCTTCGACACGAAGGTGGAGCTGGAACCCGAGGTGGCGACACCGGGGCCGTGGCCGGGGTCGGGGCGATAGCGCCAGAAGGGCGGCTCCGGCGTCGGCTGGGGTGAATGCGGCCATTCCGGGCGGCCCGGACCGCGCGGATGGGGTGATGGGCGCCACACGTCTCGCATGACGGGACACTCTCGTCCACATCATGGATAGTGGTGGACTGCTCCGAGATGCGCGTGACACGCTTCCGTCATGTCTGGAACTGGAATTGCCTTGGTGAGTCGACGCCACGTCGACCTCGGCCGCGTATCCAGCGCCATCTGTCCGGTGAGCTGAGAGTCCCAGCACCGCCGCGTTCCCCTTTTCTCTGCGAACCCTGCGCACCGCCGCGCCTCAGCGCGAGTGTGCAGTTCAGAGCCGCCCTCCTGCAGTCCCGAAGGACGTACTGTCATGGCCGCTACCCCGGAACAGCCTGCGACCACCACACCTCGCCGCAAGGCCGGACGCCACCGTGGCGAAGGCCAGTGGGCCGTGGGGCACCACACTCCGCTCAACGGCAATGAGCAGTTCAAGAAGGACGACGACGGTCTCAATGTGCGGACACGCATTGAGACGATCTACTCCAAGCGCGGATTCGACTCGATCGACCCCAACGACCTCCGCGGGCGCATGCGCTGGTGGGGTCTGTACACCCAGCGCAAGCCCGGGATCGACGGCGGCAAGACCGCGATCCTGGAGCCGGAGGAGCTGGACGACACGTACTTCATGCTGCGGGTACGGATCGACGGCGGCCGGCTGACCACCGCGCAGCTGCGGGTCATCGGCGAGATCTCGCAGGAGTACGCGCGCGGCACCGCGGACATCACCGACCGGCAGAACATCCAGCTGCACTGGATCCGCATCGAGGACGTCCCGGCCATCTGGGAAAAGCTGGAGGCCGTCGGTCTCTCCACCACCGAGGCGTGCGGCGACTGCCCCCGCGTGATCATCGGCTCCCCCGTGGCGGGTATCGCCGCCGACGAGATCATCGACGGCACGCCCGCCGTCGACGAGATCCACGACCGCTACATCGGCAACAAGGAATTCTCCAACCTGCCGCGCAAGTTCAAGACCGCGATCTCCGGTTCACCCGTGCAGGACGTGGTGCACGAGATCAATGACATCGCGTTCGTCGGCGTGGTCCACCCCGAGCACGGTCCGGGCTTCGACGTCTGGGTCGGTGGCGGACTCTCCACCAACCCGAGGCTGGCCGAGCGGCTGGGCGCCTGGGTGCCGCTCGACGAGGTTCCGGACGTCTGGGCCGGAGTCGTCGGCATCTTCCGCGACTACGGATACCGGCGACTGCGCACCCGCGCCCGTCTGAAGTTCCTGATGGCCGACTGGGGCCCCGCGAAGTTCCGCCAGGTGCTGGAGGACGAATATCTGAAGCGTCCGCTGACCGACGGACCCGCGCCCGAGCAGCCCAGCAGCCGCTGGCGCGACCACGTGGGTGTGCACCAGCAGCAGGACGGCCGCTTCTACGTCGGCTTCGCACCCAGGGTCGGCCGCGTGGACGGGTCCACCCTCGCCAAGATCGCCGACCTCGCCGCGGCGCACGGGTCGGACCGGCTGCGGACCACCGTCGAGCAGAAGATGCTCATCCTCGACGTGGCACAGGACCAGGTGGACTCCCTGGTCGCCGGACTGGAGGCGCTCGACTTCCAGGTGAACCCCTCTCCGTTCCGGCGCGGCACGATGGCCTGCACCGGCATCGAGTTCTGCAAGCTGGCGATCGTCGAGACGAAGGCACGCGGTGCCTCACTGATCGACGAACTGGAGCGGCGCCTGCCGGACTTCGACGAGCCGCTCACCATCAACATCAACGGCTGCCCCAATGCCTGCGCCCGCATCCAGACCGCCGACATCGGCCTCAAGGGCCAGCTCGTCCTGGACGCCGACGGCAATCAGGTCGAGGGCTATCAGGTGCACCTGGGCGGCGCCCTGGGCCTGGAGGCCGGCTTCGGCCGCAAGGTCCGTGGCCTGAAGGTCACTTCGGCCGAGTTGCCCGACTACGTCGAGCGGGTCCTGGGCCGCTACCAGGAGGAGCGCGAGGACGGCGAGCGGTTCGCCACCTGGGCGGCGCGGGCCGGTGCGGAGTCTCTGTCATGAGCGAACGTGCCGCGCCGTTCTACTGCCCCTACTGCGGCGACGAGGACCTGCGCCCGCACGAGACCGGGCACGGAGCCTGGGAATGCGCCTCCTGCAACCGCGCGTTCCAGCTGAAGTTCCTGGGGCTGCTGAGCCGTGGGCTGCGGCACAACGAGGGGGAAAGGGAAGGGATATGACGGACACTCGGACAGCGGAGCACACCGCGGGGGAGCTCAAGGAGCTGGCCGGGCGGGCGGCCCGGGAGCTGGAGCACGCCTCCGCACCGGAGATCCTGCGGTGGGCCGCCGACACCTTCGGCAAGCGGTTCTGCGTCACCTCCTCCATGGAGGACGCGGTCGTCGCGCACCTCGCCTCGCGTGCCCTCCCGGGCGTCGACGTGGTCTTCCTCGACACCGGCTACCACTTCCCCGAGACGATCGGCACCCGCGACGCGGTGGCGGCGGTGATGGACGTCAACGTCATCACGCTGGCCCCGCGGCAGTCCGTGGCCGAGCAGGACGCCGAGCACGGACCGAAGCTGCACGACCGCGACCCCGATCTGTGCTGCACGCTGCGGAAGGTCAAGCCCCTTGAAGACGGCCTGCGTTCGTACACGGCCTGGGCGACCGGGCTGCGCCGCGACGAGTCCCCCACCCGGGCGAACACTCCGGTCGTCGGCTGGGACGAGAAGCGGCAGAAGGTCAAGATCTCACCGATCGCCCGCTGGACACAGGACGACGTCGACGCGTACGTGGCGGAGCACGGTGTCCTCACCAATCCACTGCTGATGGACGGCTACGCCTCGGTGGGCTGCGCACCCTGCACCCGCCGGGTGCTGGAGGGCGAGGACGCCCGTGCCGGACGCTGGGCCGGCCGGGGCAAGACCGAGTGCGGGCTGCACGACTGATGACGACTGATCAGGAGACTTCGATGAGCGTGACGGAGACGGGAGCCACCATCTGGCTGACCGGTCTGCCGAGCGCGGGCAAGACCACCATCGCGTACGAACTCGCCGGGCGGCTGCGCGGCGAGGGCCACCGCGTGGAGGTGCTCGACGGCGACGAGATACGGGAGTTCCTCTCCGCGGGTCTCGGCTTCTCCCGCGAGGATCGCCACACCAACGTCCAGCGGATCGGCTTCGTCGCCGAGCTGCTGGCGGCCAACGGCGTGAAGGTGCTGGTCCCGGTCATCGCCCCGTACGCGGACAGCCGGGACGCGGTACGCAAGCGGCACCAGGCCGAGGGGACCGCGTATCTGGAGGTGCATGTCGCGACCCCGGTCGAGGTGTGCTCCGTACGTGATGTGAAGGGCCTCTACGCCAAGCAGGCGGCGGGCGAGATCAGCGGGCTCACCGGGGTCGACGACCCTTACGAGGCGCCCGAGTCGCCGGATCTGCGGATCGAGTCGCACCGTCAGACCGTGCAGGAGTCCGCGGCGGAGCTGTACGCGCTGCTGAGCGAGAGGGGGGCGGCGTGACGACCGTCGCGACCGCGTCGGAAGGCACCGACAATCCGTACGCACTCAGCCACCTGGACTCCCTGGAGTCCGAGGCCGTGCACATCTTCCGCGAGGTGGCGGGCGAGTTCGAGCGGCCGGTGATCCTCTTCTCCGGCGGCAAGGACTCCATCGTGATGCTGCACCTGGCGCTCAAGGCCTTCGCGCCCGCGCCCGTGCCGTTCACGCTGCTGCACGTCGACACCGGGCACAACTTCCCCGAGGTGCTGGAGTACCGCGACCGTACGGTGGCGCGCCACAGGCTGCGGCTGCACGTCGCCTCCGTGCAGGAGTACATCGACGCCGGGAAGCTCCGCGAGCGCCCGGACGGCACCCGTAACCCGTTGCAGACCGTGCCGCTGACCGAGGCCATCCAGCAGCACCGCTTCGACGCCGTGTTCGGCGGCGGACGCCGTGACGAGGAGAAGGCACGCGCCAAGGAGCGGGTCTTCTCGCTGCGCGACGAGTTCTCCCAGTGGGATCCGCGCCGCCAGCGCCCCGAGCTGTGGCAGCTCTACAACGGCCGGCACGCGCCGGGCGAGCACGTCCGGGTCTTCCCGATCTCCAACTGGACCGAGCTGGACGTCTGGCAGTACATCGCGCGCGAGGGCATCGAGCTCCCGGAGATCTACTTCGCCCATGAGCGCGAGGTCTTCGGCCGCTCCGGCATGTGGCTGACCGCGGGCGACTGGGGCGGCCCCAAGGAGGGCGAGCGGGTCGAGACCCGGCAGGTCCGCTACCGCACGGTGGGCGACATGTCGTGCACCGGCGCCGTCGACTCGGACGCGACGACGCTGGACGCCGTGATCGACGAGATCGCCGCCTCCCGGCTCACCGAGCGGGGCGCGACGCGTGCCGACGACAAGATGTCCGAGGCCGCGATGGAAGACCGCAAGCGCGAGGGGTACTTCTAAATGACCACCACAGCCGAGCAGTTGTCGGCCACCACTCTGCTGCGGTTCGCCACCGCGGGGTCCGTCGACGACGGCAAGTCCACCCTCGTGGGACGTCTGCTGCACGACTCCAAGTCGGTCCTCGCCGACCAGTTGGAGGCCGTCGAACACGCCTCGCGCAGCCGGGGCCAGGAGGCGCCCGACCTGGCGCTGCTGACCGACGGCCTGCGGGCCGAGCGCGAGCAGGGCATCACCATCGACGTCGCCTACCGCTACTTCGCGACCCCGCGCCGCCGGTTCATCCTGGCCGACACCCCTGGGCACGTGCAGTACACCCGGAACATGGTGACCGGGGCCTCGACCGCCGAGCTGGCCGTCGTCCTGGTCGACGCCCGCAACGGAGTCGTCGAGCAGACCCGCCGCCATGCCGCGGTCGCCGCGCTGCTGCGGGTGCCGCATGTGGTGCTGGCCGTCAACAAGATGGACCTGGTCGACTACGCGGAGCCCGTCTTCGCCGCCATCGCCAAGGAGTTCACCGCGTACGCGGCGTCCCTGGGCGTCCCCGGCTGGGGGTCTGGGGGGGACCCCCAGGAAAACTGGTGTACCGCGATCCCGATCTCCGCACTGGCCGGTGACAACGTCGTGGAGCCGTCCGCCAACATGGACTGGTACGGCGGCCCGACCGTCCTGGAACACCTGGAGACGGTGCCGGTCAGCCATGACCTCACCGCCTGCCACGCCCGCTTCCCGGTCCAGTACGTCATCCGCCCGCAGACCGCCGAGCATCCGGACTACCGGGGCTACGCGGGGCAGATCGCGGCGGGTGCGTTCCGTGTCGGCGAGGCCGTCACCGTGCTGCCCTCGGGCCGTACGACGACGGTCACCGCGATCGACGCGCTCGGCGAGAGCGTGGACATCGCCTGGGCGCCCCAGTCGGTGACGATCCGCCTGGCCGACGACATCGACATCTCGCGCGGTGACCTGATCGCGCCGGCCGGCGACGCGCCCGCGGTCACGCAGGATGTCGAGGCGACCGTCTGCCATGTCGCCGACCAACCGCTCACCGTCGGCCAGCGGGTGCTGCTCAAGCACACCACCCGCACCGTCAAGGCGATCGTCAAGGACATCCCCTCGCGCCTCACGCTGGACGACCTCTCCCAGCACCCGTCGCCCGGCCGGCTCGTCGCCAATGACATCGGCCGGATCGTCGTCCGCACCGCGGAGCCGCTCGCCCTCGACGCGTACGCGGACTCCCGGCGCACCGGTTCCTTCCTGCTGATCGACCCGGCGGACGGCACCACGCTGACGGCCGGCATGGCAGGTGCCTCGTTCGCCGCCGCGGCCGGCCCCCAGGCCACAGTCACGGCCGCCGACGACGCCGAATGGGACTTCTGATGAATATCGACATCTACTCCACGTTCGCCAAGGAGGGCGGTCGCGTCGGCAGCGGCGCCCTCGGCAGCGGCCAGGGCGGGGTCGCGCGATGTGCGCGATGACGTACGCGCACTGCCTGCGCGCCCACTCGCACCAACCGCACCACCAGCACGGCCAGTTCAGACGAAGACCTGCCGACTTCCCGGCCGCGCCCCCGTAGATTCCGAGGGATGCGAGCACCGGGCCAACGAGAGGAAAGCCTCCCGTGTCTGCCCCCCGTACCACGCTGCGCCGCAGTCTCTCCGCTGCCGCCGCCCTGCCGCTGCTCGCCGTCGCGCTCACCGCCTGCGGCTACGGCTCCGAGGCGAAGAACGACGAATCCAAGAAGTCGGACGTCGCCGCCGACGCGAAGAAGCTCTCCGCGGACACCGTGCGGATCGGCTACTTCCCCAACCTGACGCACGCCACCGCACTGGTCGGCGACCAGGAGGGGATCTTCCAGAAGGAACTCGGCGGCACCCGGCTCAAGACCTCCCAGTTCAACGCCGGCCCTTCCGAGATCGAGGCGCTCAACGCCAAGTCGATCGACATCGGTTTCATCGGCCCGTCGCCCTCGATCAACGGATTCACCAAGTCCAAGGGCAAGAACCTGCGGATCATCGGCGGTTCCGCCTCCGGCGGGGTGAAGCTGGTCGTCGACCCGAAGAAGATCAAGACCCTGGACGACCTCAAGGGCAAGAAGATCGCCACCCCGCAGCTGGGCAACACACAGGACGTGGCCTTCCTCAACTGGATCTCCGAGAAGGGCTGGAAGGTCGACGCCCAGAGCGGCAAGGGCGACGTCTCCGTCATCCGTACGGACAACAAGGTGACCCCGGACGCCTACAAGTCCGGTTCCATCGACGGCGCCTGGGTCCCTGAGCCCACCGCGTCCAAGCTGGTCGCCGAGGGCGCCAAGGAACTGCTCGACGAGTCGGCCCTGTGGCCCGACAACAAGTTCGTGATCACGAACATCATCGTGTCGCAGCAGTTCCTGAGCGAGCACCCCGACGTCGTCGAGGCGGTGCTGCGCGGTTCGGTGAAGACCAACGCGTGGATCAACGCCAACCCGGACAAGGCCAAGGCCTCCGCCAACGCCGCGCTCAAGGAGCTGACCGGCAAGGCGCTGCCCCCCGAGGTCCTCGACCCGGCGTGGAAGTCGATCCAGATCACCGATGACCCGCTGGCCGCCACGCTGGACGTGGAGGCCGCGCACGCGGTGAAGGCCGGACTGCTGGAGAAGCCGGACCTCAACGACATCTACGACCTGAAGCCGCTGAACAAGGTCCTGAAGGCCGCGGGCAGGCCCGAGGTCGCCGACGCCGGTCTCGGCGTGAAGTAAGCCACCCGACCCCAGGATTCCCAGGAGGCGACGACCATGGCGACCACCCTCACCAAGGCCGAGGACCGTACGGCGGTCGGGCACGCCGCCCGCATCACGCACGTCTCCAAGGCCTTCGGCGGGCCGGAGGGGCAGCAGCTCGTCCTCGACGACATCACGCTCGATGTCGCACCGGGCGAGTTCGTCACCCTCCTGGGGGCCTCCGGGTGCGGAAAGTCGACGCTGCTCAACCTGGTGGCCGGACTCGACCGCCCGACCGCGGGGTCCATCGAGACCCCCGGCGGGCGGCCGGCCCTGATGTTCCAGGAGCACGCCCTGTTCCCGTGGCTGACCGCGGGCAAGAACATCGAACTCGCGCTGCGGCTGCGCGGCATGGCCAAGTCGGAGCGCCGCACGGAGGCGGAGCGGCTGCTCGAACTCGTACGGCTGGGCGGGGCGTACGGGAAGCGTGTGCACGAGCTGTCGGGCGGGATGCGACAGCGGGTGGCCCTGGCACGGGCCCTCGCCCAGGACAGCCAGCTGCTGCTGATGGACGAGCCGTTCGCGGCGCTCGACGCCATCACCCGGGATGTGCTGCACGGCGAGCTGACCCGGATCTGGCGCGAGACGAAGCTCTCGGTCCTCTTCGTCACCCACAACGTGCGCGAGGCGGTGCGGCTCGCCGAACGGGTCGTCCTGCTGTCGTCCCGCCCCGGCAGGATCGCCCGTGAATGGACGGTCGACATCGAGCAGCCGCGCCGTATCGAGGACAACGCCGTCGCGGAACTGTCCGTCGAGATCACCGAACAACTGCGTGGGGAGATCCGCCGTCATGGCCAGCACTGACACGAAGCCCGACGACCTGGCCGGTCTGGAGGCCGGACTCGACGCGCTGGACGCCGTGCAGGTGCGCCGTACCCCGGTGCGCGAGGTGCTGCTGCGCAAGGTGCTTCCGCCGGTGCTCGCGGTGGCGCTGGTGGTCATCGTCTGGCAACTGCTGGTCGAGGCCCAGGTCACCGACGACTACAAGCTGCCCTCACCGGCCGCGGTGTGGCACAGCGCGTCCGACATGTGGCTCCAGGGGACGCTCCTGGAGGTCGTGTGGACCAGCATCTCGCGTGGTCTGCTCGGCTTCCTGATGGCGGTGGCCATCGGCACGCCCCTGGGTCTGCTGGTCGCCCGGGTGAGGTTCGTACGGGCCGCGATCGGCCCGATCCTGTCCGGGCTGCAGTCCCTGCCCTCGGTCGCCTGGGTGGCGCCGGCCGTGATCTGGCTCGGGCTGAACGACAGGATGATGTACGCGGTGATCCTGCTGGGCGCCGTCCCGTCGGTCGCCAACGGGCTGGTCTCCGGCGTCGACCAGGTGCCCCCGCTGTTCCTCAGGGCGGGCCGCACGCTCGGCGCGACCGGGCTGCGCGGGACCTGGCACATCGTGCTGCCGGCCGCGCTGCCCGGCTATCTCGCGGGGCTCAAGCAGGGCTGGGCGTTCTCCTGGCGTTCGCTGATGGCCGCCGAGATCATCGCGTCCTCCCCCGACCTCGGGCTGGGGCTGGGCCAGCTGCTGGAGAACGGCCGCAACAACGCGGACATGCCCGGCATCTTCCTCGCCATCATCCTGATTCTGTTCGTCGGCATCGCGATCGATCTGCTGATCTTCAGTCCGCTGGAGCGGTGGGTGCTGCGCAGCCGCGGTCTCCTCGTCAAGAACTGAGCCACGCCATGCCCGCCCCGGTCCTCCTCGTCATCGCCCACGGCAGCCGCGCCCCGCGGCACGCGGCGACCGTGCACGCGCTCACCGCGCGGGTGCGGTCGCTGCGGCCGGGGCTGCGCGTGGAGACCGGCTTCCTGGACTTCAACGCGCCTTCGGTACCCAGGGTGCTGGAGCGGCTGGCCGCACAGGGAGCCGGAGACGTCATCGCGCTTCCCCTGCTCCTCACACGGGCCTTCCACGCCAAGTCCGACATCCCCACGGTGCTGCACGAGGCCCGGACCCGCCTGCACCGGCTGCGCATCGTGCAGGCCGAGGTGCTCGGTCCGTCGCCGTTGCTGAACTCGGCGCTGGAACGACGGCTGTCCGAAGCCGGGATCCGTCCCGGTGAACGGCGCTCGACCGGGCTCGTCCTGGCCTCGGCGGGCTCCACAGACCCGGAGGCGATCGCAGTGATCGCTGAAATCGCGCGGGAGCTGCGGCACACCGGTTGGTGTTCCGTGCGGCCTGCGTTCGCCTCCGCATCCCTTCCGCGAACCGAGGACGCGGTACGAGCCCTGCGGGCCGAGGGCGTGCGGCGGGTGGCGGTGGCCCCGTACGTCATCGCACCCGGCCGGCTCCCGGACCGTATCGCCGCGGGCGCCGCCGGTGCGGACGTGCTGGCCGATGTGCTGGGCGCGTCAACGGAGTTGGCCCGGCTGCTGCTGACCCGGTACGACGAGGCGCGCGTCCCGCTCGCGCCGCCCGCCTCACTCAGTGCCTGAGGCCTCTCGCTCGGATCATGCCGGACCGGTGCCGCGCCTCAGCCCACGTCGAGGCTGCCGGTGCGGGTGCGCTTGAGCTCGAAGAGATCCGGATTCCCGGCAAGCACCCGGAAGCTGTCGAAGAGGCGTGCGGCCTCCTCGCCGCGCGGCACGGCCCGCAGGACCGGCCCGAACCAGACCGAGCCGTCGACATGGATCGTGGGCGTACCGACGTAGGCGTCCGCCTCCGGATCCTTGCCGGCGTCGTGGCTGCGCCGCAGCGCATCGTCGTACGTCCCCGAGTGCGCGGCAGCTGCCAGCGCGGCGGGCAGACCGAGCTGCGCGAGGGATTGCGCGATCACCTCGTCGAAGTCCTCGTTCTTCTGCTGGTGGATGCGGCTGCCCATGGCGGTGTAGAGATCGCCGAGCACCACGTCGCCGTGGTCGGCCGCCGCCGCGACAGCGACCCGTACCGGGCCGATCGACCTGTCGACCAGTTCCCGGTACCAGTCGGGGAGTTCATTGCCGATGTTGTGCAGATAGAGGCTCATGACATGGAAGCGGAGCTCGATGTCCCGCTGCTGCTCCACCTCCAGCATCCAGCGGGAGGTGATCCAGGCGAACGGGCAGGCCGGGTCGAAGTAGAAGTCGACGACGGTCCTGCCCGTGTCCGGAGTGCGGTGAGTAGTCATGCGTGGAGCCTAGCCAGGTATTGGCACACCGCTCCGGGCCATTCACCACCCGATATGCTGGGCCATTTTCAGCCCCGGCTCCAGTGCGGGTCGCGTCCGCTGCGGGCCAGTGCCCGATCGAGCACCGAAGCCGATCCGGGCGCCGTCACCTCGTCGGCGAAGCCGCCGTACTGCCGGTAGAGCGCGGCGGAACCGTCGACGACTTCGAGGAGGTAGGCCGCCGCCGCGTCGGACAGCCGGAACTCCTGCCCGGTGGCCCGTGCCACGTCCCAGGTGTGCAGGGCCGTCTCCTCGATGAGCATCGCGGCGATCTCGGGGGCCGGGGTCGTCGAACTCCCCAGGTCGATCTCGCCCTCCCAGACCGCCGGGTCCGACCATGCGGCAACGGCGCGGTCCAGCTGGGCCGCGTACGTCTGCGCCCAGTCGGCGTCGGTGGTGAAGTCACGGTTGACGAGGTCGTCGGGGAGGTCCTTGCGCAGGGCGCGGTGCTCCAGGCCGTACGAGGTGTAGAGCACCCAGTGGTTGATGAGTCCGCGCAGGTCCCACTCGCCGCAGGGGGTGGTGGGCGCGTCGAGCTGTTCGGCGCTGATGGAGCGGGCGATCCGGGCCGCCTCGGCAGCGCATTCGGTCATGTGAGCGTGCTCGTTCTTCATGCGCTCCAGGCTAGGACCGACCACTGACAACGGTCTTGAAGAAAGGCGACGCAGGCCGCGGAGCCGCGGTTTCAGGAAGCGGCGTCGACGAGAGCGACGAGCTCGGTCACGGACATCGAACCGGGTTCCCGGCGCTCGCTCGCGAAGGTGTTCGCGATGCGCCGCAGTGTGTCGTTGACCGGTGCGGGTACGCCGTGGAGCCGGCCGAGCAGCACGCTCTCGCCGTCGAGACGGTCCGCCTCGATCGTGCCCGTACCCCGGCTGGCTCTGCCAGGACGAGCCGGCGCCGCGCGGGGAGCCGTCGAACGGCTCGAAGCGGATCCGGCCGGACCAGGCCTCGGCCTGCTCCTCCTGGCGGTCAGAACCCGGCGCCCGGAGCCGGCGACACCTCGGCCCAGGTCGAGAAGTTGTGGCACCGATCGGGCACAGCACTACTGTTCCCATCATGTCTTCCATGGCACAGCCCCTCGACGATGTGTTCCTGCTCGGCGGCGAGCTGCCCGTACGCCGTCTCGGCTACGGCACCGCCCAGCTGACCGGCCCCGGATACTGGGGGCCGAGCGGTGACCGGCGGGACGCCGTGGCCGTGCTGCGGGCGGCCGTCGAACGGGGCGTCACGCTCATCGACACCGCCGACAACTACGGCCCCGCGCTGGCCGAGGAACTGGTCGCCGAGGCCCTCCACCCGTACCGCGGGGAGCTGGTGATCGCGACCAAGGGCGGGGTGGTGCGCACCAGCGACAGCGCCTGGCACGTCGCGGGCCGGCCCGAGCGGCTCAGGGCGATGTGCGAGGCCAGTCTGCGGCGGCTGAGGACGGACCGGATCGACCTCTACCAGCTGCACCGGCTGGACCCGGACGTACCCATGGCCGACCAGCTGGGCACCCTCGACGAGCTGAGGCAGGAGGGTAAGATCCGGTACATCGGTCTGGACACCCTCACCGCCGACCAGCTGGAGCAGGCTCTCTCCCTGATCGGGATCGCCTCGGTGCAGAACCGCTTCAACCTCCTCGACCGTTCGTCGGACGCGGTACTGAAGGTGTGCGAGACCCACGGCCTCGCCTTTCTGCCCTGGTTCCCACTGGCCAACGGCGCTCTGACCGGCGAGGCGGCCACGGCGCTCGCCGATGTCGCCGAGCGTCACGATGCCACCCGCGGGCAGATCGCCCTCGCCTGGCTGCTGCACCGCTCCCCCGTGCTGTGCCCGACCCCGGGCACCGGTTCGCCCGCCCATCTGGCGGAGAACCTGGGAGCCCGTGAGATCAGTCTGTCGGCCGAGGACATGAGCCGCCTGGAGGCGCTCGCACCCGCATGAAGGAGTTCCCGCACATGACCGCACACACCACGGCCGCTGTGCCCGGCCCCGCCGGCGCCCCCGGTTCGCCCGCCGCCGTCCCGGTGATCCGGGCCGACGGCGTCTCGCTCGTGCGGGACGGCGCCGTCCTGCTCGACTCGGTCTCCCTGACCGTGCGCAGCGGCGAGCACTGGGCCCTGCTGGGTGCGAACGGGGCGGGAAAGAGCACGCTGCTGGGGCTGCTCGGCGCGGTCAACCATCCCACCAGGGGCTCGGTCGAGGTGCTGGGGCGCACGCTGGGGCGGGTCGATCTGCGGGAGCTGCGGTCGATGCTCGGGCATGTCAATCCGCGCCATCCGCTGCGTTCCCCGCTGTCGGTGCGCGAGGTCGTGCTGACCGGCCTGACCAACTCGGTCGAGCCGGTGCCGCGCTGGTCCGCGAGCACGGAGCAGCGGGCCCAGGCGGAGCGGCTGCTGAAGATGCTCGGCATGGGCGGCAAGACCGGATCGCGCTGGCCCGCGCTCTCGCAGGGCGAACGGGGACGTACGCTCATCGCCCGCGCCCTGATGCCACGCCCTCGGCTGCTGCTGCTCGACGAGCCGGCCACGGGGCTCGATCTCGCCGCCCGTGAGCAGTTGCTCGACAGCCTGGACACACTGCGCGAGGAGCATCCCGAGCTGGCGACGGTCCTGGTCACGCACCACCTGGAGGAGCTGCCCGCCTCCACCACGCACGCGATGCTCTTGCGGGGCGGACAGTGCGTGGCGTCGGGCCCGGCCGACGAGGTGCTGACCACCGATCAGGTCAGCGACTGCTTCGGACATCCGGTGCGGATCTCCCGTACGGACGGCCGGTGGACGGCGCGGGCGCAGCGCGTCACCCGTCGCTGAGCGGGCCGGGGCCTCTCGTTCGGATCCTGCCGGGCTCGCATGCCCCGGCACCGCGCCTCGCCGCGTTGCCGTCGGCCGCCGTGGCGGCTTGCTCAAGCTCTCGGCTCCGCTCGAAGTGCAGGGGAGGCCCCATCCGGCTCTCTCCCCCGCCTTGCGATCCACGGCACCGGGCCCGCTCGCTGATCCGGTTTGATCCGGACGAAAGAGCCTAAGGGCTGTCCCGTAATCCGTGGTGGATCAGCGCGCGGCGTCGGATGCGGTGCATCGCAAGGCGGAGGGACGTCCGCATACTGGATGTATTCGGACGTTCCGACAACGCGGCGAGGATGGGGCCTCCCCTGTTCGAGCGCAGCCGAGAGCTTGGGGAAGTAGCTGGCGTCGCGCGCCCGCCAGGGATGACGGGACAGCCCTTAGTCGTCGATGCCGTTCGCGGCTACGGCGAACGGCGTGGCCTGGTGGAAGTAGAGCACCCAGCCCGCGCCGGTCAGCCGCCACAGCGAGCTGCGGTGGGCGAGGTGCCCTTTCGTCTCGGTGTCGTAGGTGAGATGGACCAGTTCGGCGTCCAGCTGGAGGCCGCGCATCCGGGACGCGGTGAGCGGCCCGGGACGCGGGGCGTCCTCGCCGGTGAGCGAGGCGATCAGCGCGTCGCGGTCCCAGACCCGGCCGGCGGAGTCGATCTCGCGGTACTCGGGGTGCAGTACCTGGGTGAGGAGTGCGGCGGAGGCACGTACCACCGGGTCCAGGAGGCTGAGCTCGCCCTCCACCGCCGCGGCCACGCCGGGGGACGGTTCGGTCATGCGCGGGCTCCGTCGTGTGCGGTCCCGGCCGACGCGGTCATCTCCACGAGCTTGACGACGGTGTTCCAGTTGCGTGAAGTGGCGATGACGCCCTTGTTGAGGGCGGGACGGAGAAGGACTTCGGCGAGTTTGGAACGGCCCAGCCCGTCGGGCGTGTAGAGGTAGAGCGCGCGGTCGCCGAGCCGGAACTCCTCGGGGAGGAAGGCCGATGCGTCGATCCCGGCGAAGCGTTCGGCGTCGACCGGCTGCCCGTAGTAGGTGATGTGCAGTTGCCTGCCTTCGAGTTCGGCGGCCGGGAACGGGCAGGCCGCGGCAACTGCCGCGAGGTAGCCGCCGTCCCGGACCAGGCAGGGGACCGGGAAGCCGAATCGCTTCTCGATGGCCTGCTCCAGCTCGGCGGCGAGTGCGTTCTCGTCGTCCGACGCGCTGCTGAAGACGGCGTTGCCGCTCTGCAGATGGGTACGGACGTCTCCGTGGCCAAGTTCGGTGAGCAGTGTGCGCAGTTCGGCCATCGGAACCTTCTTGTGGCCGCTCACATTGATCCCGCGCAACAGCGCCGCGTACATCGTCATGGGCACACCATAGGACGAGCCGTCCACGCCGCGCGGCCGCCGCGCCCCGTGGGGGCGGGCGCGGCGGCCGCCGATTCCGTCGCGCCGGACGTCTGCCGCCCGGTCGCGACCGCGGAGGTCGGTTACTCGACGATCTTCAGCAGCTTGTTCGGCGTGCCCTCGGTCGCGTCGGAGATCGCGTCGGGGGTGGCTCCGTCGGTCAGCGCCGTGGCGACCTCCGCCGGGGTGGCGTCCGGGTGTCCGGAGAGGTAGACGGCGGCGGCACCGACGACGTGCGGAGTCGCCATGGACGTACCGGAGATGGTGTTGGAGCCGTCGTCGCTGTCGTTCCAGGACGAGGTGATGTCCGATCCCGGGGCGTAGATGTCCACGATCGAGCCGTAGTTGGAGAACGAGGACTGCTCGTCGTCCACGGTGGACGAGGCGACGGTGATGGCCTCCGGGACGCGGGCCGGGGAGGTCTCGCTCGCGTCGGAGGAATCGTTTCCGGCGGCCACCGCGAAGGTGACCCCGGAGGCGATGGCCTTCTGGACCGCCGAGTCGAGCGCCTCGTCCGCGCCGCCGCCGAGGCTCATGTTGGCGACGGAGGGGCCCTCGTGGTGGGCGGTGACCCAGTCGATGCCCGCGACGACCTGCTCGGTGGTGCCCGAGCCGGAGTCGTCGAGGACCCGCACGGCGACGATCTTCGCCTTCTTGGCGACGCCGTACGTCGCACCGGCGATGGTGCCTGCCACATGGGTGCCGTGGCCGTTGCCGTCATCGGCGCTGTCGTCGTCGTCCACCGCGTCGTAGCCCGAGCCGGCCCGGCCCTCGAACTCGTTGTGCGTGGTGCGGACACCGGTGTCGATGACGTACGCGGTGACGCCCTCGCCCGCGCTGTCCGGGTAGGTGTACGCGTTGTCGCCGGCCGTCTCGGTCTGGTCGATCCGGTCGAGCCCCCAGGACGGCGGGTCGTCCTGGGTGGCGTCGATGTGGAATTTCTTGTTCTGGACCACCTTGGAGACGGCCGGGTCGGCCGCCAGGCGCTTGGCCTCGGTCAGTGACAGACCGCTGGCGGAGAAGCCGTTGACGGCTGAGCTGTAGTTCCGCCGGAGCTTGCCGCCGTACTGCTTGGCGAGCTTCGCCTTGTCGGCCTTGTGGTCCAGCATCACGATGTAGCTGCCCGAGACGGCGGTCGCCGCGTCCGCGCCGTAGACGGTGCCCATCGCGGGAGCGGGTGCGGCTCCGGCGACGGGGCTGCCCAGCAGGGTGACTCCGGCCGCCGCGGCCACCGCGGTTATGGCGGCGGTCAGCTTGATCCGACGTGCGCGCTTGTGAATTGCCATGAAGAGGGGTCTCCTCGTCATTCTTTGTGGGGGGATTGACCCCCGGCCGGAAGATCTCCGGGGGTTGGCTCGAAACCCTCACTCATTGACGCGCTCAGATCAAGGACTTCATCCGGCTGTGACTTACGCAACAAGGTTTCGTAATAAGAAACCGGCCAGCCGTGTTCAAGTCGGGCCCCGCCTCCGCGGCCTCCGCCGCGCGGGCGGGGCCCGCCGCTCCCGCAACGACGACCGGCGCTCTTCGCAAGAGGGAAGGCGGACCCCGTCGGCGCACCCGGACGGACGAGGAGTCGACCTGATTGCGCCCCCGCCCGTCGGTCGGCGGATATCGGGAGGATCGGTCATGCCTCACCGGCGGGACGTCTCGGCCACCGGGGTCATTCGTTCACAGCACGCGAGCCCGGCATGATCCGAACGAGAGACCCTGGCCGCACCTGACGTGTCAGCGCTGATAGCGGGCCAGCACCCGGTTTCCGTCGTCCACCAGACGTTTCCTCAGCTCCTCGGTACCGATCGCCCCGCTGTAGTACTCCTGGAGGGCCGGCGTGGCGACCTTGTCCTTCCATTCCGGGTAACCGCGGACCGACTGCGCGGGTGCCGGGCTGAGCTTCTTCGCGACCGCGACACCGGTCGCCCAGCCGTCCTTGTCGGTGTGCAGGGCCGGGTCCGCGAGGGCATCGGTACCGGTCGGGAGCATCCAGTCCCCCTTGGCCAGTCGCACCATGTTCCGCGGTCGCAGCAGGAAGTCGATGAACCGCGCGGCCTCCTTCTTGTGCGGGCTGGCCTGCGAGACGGAAAGGGTCTGCGGGCTCACCCCCTGGGCAAGGCCCTCGCTGCCCGCGGGGGCGGGCAGGACCGTCCACTCGAAGCCCTCGGGGGCCTGTTCGACGACCTGTTGGCGGTACGAGAAGCCGAGCGGGACCATCGCGTACTTGCCGCCGAAGAATCCGGGAAGCGTGTCGGAGCCGCCCATGCCGAGCGCGGTGCGGGCGGCGCTTCGGTCGGTTTCGACCTGGTCGCGAATGGTTCCGGGGACGACCTGATCACCCTGGTCCGAACGGATGGTGACCTTGCCGTCGGCTCCGCGGTGGAAGAGCCGGCCGCCGGCGGAGCGCCCGAGGTTGAGGGTGACGGAGACCGGCTCCTTCAGCGGCCAGGCGACGCCGTACCTCCCGTCGCTCGTCAGTTCCTTGGTGACCTGACGGAACTCGGTCCAGTTCCAGGGGCTGTCGGGGGTGGGGATGCGGACGCCCGACTCCTTGAGGATCCGGGTGTTGGCGATCAGGACGCGGGGCTCCTGGAGGAACGGCACTCCGTAGACGCCGTCCCCGAAGGTGGTGGTCTGCCAGCTCTGTTGCGGGATGTCGGCGGTCAGCCGGTCCGGGAGGAGCGTGCGCAGATCGGCGAGGTAGCCGCCGTAGGCGAAGTCGGCGAGGTCGTCGGAGGCGTCATGGATGACGTCCGGCGCCTCATCGCCCTCGAAGGAGGTCAGCAGCTGGTCGTGGACGGTGTCCCAGCTGCCCTGGACGTAGGTGACATGGATGTCGGGGTGGGTTTCGTTCCACTCCCTCACCAGTTGCTTGTTGGCGTCGACGGATTCCTTCTGCCAGGCCAGCGACTGGAAGCTGAGCTCGCTCCGTCCGCTGCCGTCCTCGCCGTCGCCCGTCCCCGCGCAGCCCGTGAGCAGCAGGGCCAGCGCGGTGGCGACGGCGGCCACCGTCCGTAGGCGAGCGCTCATCAGCTCTTCACCGCCCCGGCCAGCAGGGAGCCCGTGATCCGCCGCTGAATGATCGCGAAGACGACCAGTGAGGGCAGGGTGGCAAGGAACGCGGCGGCGGCGAGCGGCCCGAGATCGGCCGCGCCCTCCGCCCCGATGAAGTGGGTCAGCACGACCGGCAAGGTCTGTTTCTCCGGTGTCTTGAGCAGGACGAGTGCGAAGAAGAACTCGTTCCATGCGGTGATGAACGCGAAGAGTGCGGTGGCGACGATGCCGGGGGCCAGCAGCGGGGCGGTGACCGAGACGAGCGTCCGCAGCCGGCCCGCGCCGTCGACGGAGGCGGCCTCTTCGAGCTCTGCGGGCACGGCCCGTACGTAGCCGGTCAGCATCCACAGCGCGAAGGGCAGCGCCCAGACGACGTACACCATGACCAGACCCCACAGGGAGTTGATCAGATGGAGATGCTTCAGGACCAGGAAAAGCGGAATGATCAGCAGGACGAACGGGAACGCCTGGCTGACCACGACCCATCCGGTGGTGACCGTCGAGAGCCTGGAGCGGTGGCGGGCCATGACATAGGCCATGGGCGTGGCGATGAGCACCGCGACGATGGCGGCGCAGAGCGCGGCGATCAGTGAATTGGCGGCGGCCTGGAGCAGTGGCTGTTCGTCGAACGCCTTGCGGAAGTTGTCCAGCGTCGGGTGTTCGGGGATCCAGGTCGGATGCAGGGAGCCCAGTTCCCGCGCCGGTTTGAAGGCGGTGGAGATCAGCCACAGGAACGGGAACGCCAGAAAGACGAGATAGCCGAGCAGCGCGACGTACTGTCCGGCCCGCGCGGATCCGCTGGTACGCATGCTCACCGGTCCTCGCCTCCTCCGAGCCGGCCGACGAGATGCACCGCGAGGATCACGGAGATCACCGCGACCATCACACAGCCCATCGCCGCGGCGTAGCCGAACTGTCCGTAGCGGAAGGCCTCTTCGTACGCGAAGAGCATCGGCAGCCGGGTCCGGCCCCCGGGTCCTCCGTTGGTCAGCACGTAGACCAGGGCGAAGGAATTGAAGTTCCAGATGAAGTTGAGCGCGGTGATGGAGAGTGCGACCGGTCTGAGCACGGGCCAGGTGACGGTGCGGAAGCGGCGCCAGGCGCCCGCCCCGTCCAGTGCGGCCGCCTCATGGAGTTCGTGCGGGGTGTTCTGCAGTCCGGCCAGCAGGGCGACGGTGGTCTGCGGCATGCCGGCCCAGATACCCACCACGATCACGGCGGGCAGGGCGGTGGCGAGCCCGGTGAGCCAGTCCCGGCCGTCGCCGAGGCCCAGATCACGGATCGTCTCGTTGAGGACACCCGCGTCCGGGTGGTAGACGAGCCGCCACATGATGCCGACGACCACCTCCGGCATCGCCCACGGAATGATCGCCAGTGCCCGCGCCAGCCAGCGCATGCGCAGATTCTGGTTGAGCAGCAGGGCGAGGCCGAGCGCCAGTACGAACTGCGGGACGGTGACGCCGACCGCCCACAGCAGGCCGATGCGGAACGAGTCCCAGAACAGGGCGTCGTGCAGCAGGTCCTGGAAGTTCAGCCCGCCGACCCACTGGGTGGAGCGGGTGCGGCCGGACTGGGCATCGGTGAAGGCCAGCGCGATGCCGTAGAGGAGCGGGCCGACGCTGAGGATCAGGATCGGGATCAGCGTGGGCAGCACCAGGAACCAGGTGCCCGCGCTCCGGCCGGTCGTCCGGATCCGCTTGCCGTGCGGGCCACCGGTCGGGCCGCGCCGCCCGGTTCGTACGGTTGCAGTCGCTAATGTCACGGATTCGCCCCCTTGCGTCATTCGATCGGTTTCATACCGTTCTGGCCGCTCAGGTGGCCCTCGTCATCGTGCTGACGGTCCGTCGGTTCGTCAAGCGGGCCTGCACGGATGCGAAAATCGGAGACATGAACGAGATGTGTGCGCGCGAGGTGCTGACCGCTGCCGGACTGCCCGGCGGTGCGGAGTTGCTCGCGCTGGGTGAGAACGCGGTGTTCGCCGTGGACGACCTGGTGGTCAAGGTCGGCCGGGACGCCGTGCGGAACCCGGAACTGCGGGACCGGGCCGAGCGCGAGGTGGCCGTCGCTCAGTGGCTGGCCGCCTCCGGTGTCCCCGCCGTACGGGTCGCGGAGCCCGGGGCGCGGCTGGTGGAGGGCCACCCGGTGACCCTCTGGCACCGGCTGCCCGACGCGGTACGCCCGGCCGAGCCGCGCGATCTCGCCCCGCTGCTCACCCAGGTGCATGCGCTGCCCGCCCCGGACGGCTTCACGCTGCCGCGCCGTGAGCTGCTCGGCGGCGTCGAGCGCTGGCTTCGGCTCGCGGGCGACGCGATCGATCCGGCCGACGCCGACTATCTGCGCGAGCGCCGCGACGGCTTCGCCGCGGCCGCGGCCGCGCTGGTCCCCCATCTGCCGCCCGGCCCGATCCATGGCGACGCGCTCCCCAGGAATGTCCACGTCGGCCCGGACGGGCCGGTGCTGGTCGATCTGGAGACCTTCTCCACGGATCTGCGCGAGCACGATCTGGTGGTGCTCGCCCTGTCCCGGGACCGCTACGGGCTGGCGGCCGAGGCGTACGACGCCTTCACGGCCGCTTACGGCTGGGACGTCCGCGCATGGGACGGCTGCGCGGTGCTGCGCGGGGCACGGGAGACGGCCAGCTGCGCGTGGGTGTCCCAGCACGCGCCGACCAACCCGAAGGCCCTCGCGGAGTTCCGCCGCCGGGTGGCGTCGCTGCGCGGCGGCGACACCGCGGTGCGGTGGTATCCGTTCTGACGCTGTGACCGGGACCGTCCGGCGGCCGTGGCGCCCCCGGCCACCGGACGGGCCCGGAAGAGGCCCCGGGCCGGATGGGCCTGGAGCCTCAGCCCGTCACCCGGGCCGGCTCCCTCAGGGGCCAGTGACCGTCGACCACCGCGTCCGCCGTGCCCTTGCGGCGCAGGAACTGCTGGAAGTCGGCCGCCCATTGCGCGTACCACTCCACCTGGCGTTCATGCAGCTCGGCGGCGGTCAGCCCGGCCACCGAGGCGTGCCGCTCGGCTATCGCGTACGCCACCCGGACCGCGGCCAGCGCATCCGCCCCCGCGTCATGGGCGCCGCCGTGCACCACTCCGTACTCGATGCAGACCGCTTCGAGGGTGCGCTTGCCCTTGCGGTAGCGGTCGACGGCCCGGTCGATGGTGTACGGGTCGATGACGGGTCCGATCCCCGCCCCGTCGAGCCGGTCGCTCAGCGACGGCAGCCCGTGCCGGCGGAGCTCCGCCGTCAGCAGCGTCAGGTCGAAGGCCGCGTTGTACGCGACGACCGGGACGCCCTGGCGCCAGTAGCCGGTGAGCGTCTCGGCGATCTCGTCGGCCACCTCGCGCACCGGCCGGCCCTCCGCCGCCGCCCGCTCGCTGCTGATGCCGTGGATCGCCGAGGCCTGTGCGGGAATCCGGACGCCCGGATCCGCCAGCCAGCTGCGCTGCCGCACCGGCTCCCCGTCCCGGCCCGCGACGCCGACGACCGCGGCCGTCACGATCCGGGCCTCCAGCGGTTCCGTACCCGTCGTCTCCAGGTCGAAGCCGACCAGCGCCTCCCGGTGCCAGCTCATCCCGTACCTCCTTCGTGGTGCTCTCCCCCAGGTGACGACCACCCTCGCACGCACCACTGACAACGGAGCGACAGCCCCTCAGGAGACGGGCCTGGAGTCCGTCCACACGGACTCGAATTCCTCGCGGTACGTCTCGAACAGCCCGTGCTCGTTGTCCTGCCCCGCCCGGACCACCGCACGCCCGCCGCCCCGCAGCACCAGCACGGGCGCCTCCATGCCGCGTGCGCGCCGCAGATACGGCTGGACGACCCCGACCGCGTCCGTCCCGTCGCCGTCGACCAGATAGGCCGTGAAGCGCGGCGTCTCGTCGAAGACATGGATCTCGAAGGCACCCGGGTCACGGAGCTTGGAGCGGACCCGGCGCATGTGGAGGATGTTCATCTCCACCGACCGGCTCAGCTCGCCCTTCTTGAGACCCAGCTCCCGTTCCCGGCGCTTGACCGCGCTGCTCGCCGGATTGATGAAGAGCAGCCGGACCCGGCAGCCCGACTCGGCCAGCCGGATCAGTCTGCGGCCGGAGAAGTTCTGCACGAGCAGGTTGAGCCCTATGCCGATCGCGTCGAGACGGCGCGAACCGCCGAAGAGGTCCTCGGCGGGCAGCTGGCGCTGGAGCCGCACCCGGTCGGAGTGGACGGAGACCACGTCCGCGTACCGGTCGCCGACCAGCTCCTCGACGGCGTCGACCGGCAGCCGGTCGGACGACGGGACCGCGGCGCCGTTGCCCAGGATCTCCAGGAGCCGGGCGGAGGCGCGCTCGGCCTGGGCGAGAACCGCCTCGTTCAGGGCGCGGTTGCGGGAGACCACATTGCGGGCGACCTCCAGTTCGTCGAGCGCCAGCTCGACCTCGCGCCGGTCGTCGAAGTACGGCTCGAAGCACGGCCAGTGCTGGACCATCAGCTCGCGCAGCTGCGGCAGCGTGAGGAAGCTGAGAACGTTGTCGTCGGCCGGGTCCAGCAGATAGCCCTTGCGGCGGGAGACCTCGCGCACGGCGACGGCGCGCTGCACCCACTCCTGCCCGGCGGGTCCGGCGGCGGCCACCACCCAGTCCTCGCCGTGGACGGGCTCGTAGATGGGCCGGAGCACCGCGGCGACCACGGCGCGCAGCCGCTGCTCCACGAGATTCAGCCAGATGTAGGCCCGCCCGGCCCGCTGGGCACGCGTGCGCACCTCTTTCCAGGCGTCCGCTCCCCAGTCCAGCTCCGCACCGATCTCCATGGGCCGCACAAGCGACACCGCCCCGGGCGGAGCATCGGTGGAGTCCCCCTCGTGACCCGGGTCACCTGGGGGCAGCTCGAACCCTCCCGAGCTCAACCGCGCACCGCCTTCCACTCCCCCACCAACGATCAAGGAAGGGTACTCCGCGAGCGGGAGCCGGTGCAGCCGGATGCGCAGGCTGCTTCCTCAACTCCCCTGTGACGTAAGCATGTTCCTGGGGGCAAGATCTGCCGTAGTGAGCGGATTCATAGTGATTGAGCACCTCACCCGGGGCCCGGTACGGGGCCTGCGGCCGATTCGGGGCCCCGGATTCCGGTTTCGGGCGACACGGAGAGGCCCGATGTTGACCGGACCGCGCGACGTCCTAGGTAGCCGCACCTCTTTCGGGGAAGATCTGGCTGAGACCGACCGGCACATGGGGGGTGGGAGAAGGAGCCCCGCGGCGCCGCCCCCCATGCGCCGGTCGGTCTGAAGCAGCCCGCAAGCCCCAGACACCCGGATCAGAAGTGGAAGAGTCGAACCTATGCAGGTCTGGCCGGGACAGGCGTATCCGCTCGGCGCCACGTACGACGGCGCCGGGACCAACTTCGCGGTCTTCTCCGAGGCCGCCGGCCGGATCGAGTTGTGCCTGCTGCACGACGACGGTTCCGAGACGGCGGTGGAGCTCAGGGAGACCGATGCCTTCGTCCGCCATGCCTACCTTCCCGGGGTGATGCCCGGTCAGCGGTACGGATTCAGGGTCCACGGACCGTACGAACCGGAGCGCGGCGCCCGCTGCAACTCGGCGAAACTGCTGCTCGACCCCTATGCCAGGGCGGTCGCCGGGCAGATCCGGTGGGGCGAGGCGGTGTACGGCTATCCCTTCGGCCGGCCCGACGCGCGCAACGATCTCGACTCGGCGCCGCACACCATGACCTCGGTCGTGGTCAATCCGTACTTCGACTGGGGCGACGACCGGCGCCCCCGTACCGACTACCACCGCACGGTGATCTACGAGGCCCATGTGAAGGGCCTGACGATGCTCCATCCGGGGCTGCCGAAGGAACTGCGCGGCACCTACGCGGGACTGGCCCATCCCGAGGTGATCGCCCATCTGACGGAACTGGGGGTCACGGCGATCGAGCTGATGCCGGTGCACCAGTTCGTCCAGGACCACCGGCTGTCGGACGCGGGGCTGGCCAATTACTGGGGTTACAACACCATCGGATTCTTCGCCCCGCACAACGCGTACGCCTCCTGGGGCGACCGCGGCGAGCAGGTACTGGAGTTCAAGCAGGCCGTGAGGGCGCTGCACCAGGCCGGCATCGAGGTGATCCTCGACGTGGTCTACAACCACACCGCGGAGGGCAACCACCTGGGTCCGACGCTCTCCTTCCGGGGCCTGGACAACGCCTCGTACTACCGGCTCGCGGACGACCAGCGGTACTACATGGACACCACGGGGACCGGGAACTCCCTGCTGATGCGGTCGCCGCACGTACTCCAGCTGATCATGGACTCCCTGCGGTACTGGGTCACGGAGATGCATGTGGACGGCTTCCGCTTCGACCTGGCGGCCACCTTGGCCCGGCAGTTCCACGAGGTGGACCGACTGTCGTCGTTCTTCGACCTGGTGCAGCAGGACCCGGTGGTCAGCCAGGTGAAGCTGATCGCCGAGCCGTGGGACGTGGGCGAGGGCGGCTACCAGGTGGGGAACTTCCCGCCGCTGTGGACCGAGTGGAACGGCAAGTACCGGGACACCGTGCGGGACCTGTGGCGGGGCGAGCCGAGGACCCTCGCCGAATTCGCCGGACGGCTGACGGGCTCGTCGGACCTGTACCAGGACGACGGACGGCGGCCGCTCGCCTCGATCAACTTCACCACCTGCCACGACGGATTCACGCTGCACGACCTGGTCTCGTACAACGAGAAGCACAACGAGGCGAACGGCGAGGGCAACCGGGACGGCGAGAGCCACAACCGGTCCTGGAACTGCGGCGCGGAGGGCGGGACGGGCCAGCCGGAGGTGCTGGAGCTGCGGATGCGGCAGATGCGGAACTTCATCGCCACGCTGATGGTGTCGCAGGGCGTGCCGATGCTGAGCCACGGCGACGAGTTCGCGCGTACGCAGCGGGGCAACAACAACGCGTACTGCCAGGACAGCGAGTTGTCGTGGGTGCACTGGCCCGAGCCGGCCGAAGCCGCGGGAAGCGACGCGGACGAGGACGCTCCGGACGAGGCGGACGGTCTCGGGAGCAGCCTGCTGGAGTTCACCCGGGCGATGGTCTGGCTCCGCCGCGACCATCCGGTCTTCCGGCGCCGCCGGTTCTTCCACGGGCGTCCGGTCGAGGGCACGCACGACGAGCTCTCGGACATCGCCTGGTTCACGCCCGAGGGCGGCGAGATGACGCAGCGGGACTGGCAGGCCGCGCACGCCAAGGCGCTGACGGTCTTTCTCAACGGTCACGCGATCTCGGAGCCTGGGCCGCGCGGCGAGCGGATCTCCGACGACTCGTTCCTGCTGATGTTCAACGCGAGCGCCGACACGCTGGACTTCTCCGTTCCGGTGAATCACGGCCGGCAGTGGATGGTGGTGGTCGACACGGCACGCCCGGCCGGGGTGCTTCCCCGCTCGGGACCGAAGGTGTCGGCGGGCGAACGGGTGACGCTGGTCGGGCGGAGCATGGCGGTGTTGCAGCGCCCCGCGTAGGGCCGGGGACGGCGGCCCGCGGTCGGCCGGGGCCCGGCGGCCCCCTCGGTGCCGGCTCGGGGACCGACGGTCCGTCCGGTGTTCGGCCACACCGCCGGTCGAGCCCTTTGCGGCGTTCCGTGACACAGAAGTCCGCGGGCTGGGTACGTAACGGCGCATGACGCCCACCGCCACCTACCGGCTCCAGCTCCAGCCGGACTTCCCGTTCTCGGCCGCCGCTCACGCCGTGCCGTATCTCGCCGCGCTCGGCGTCTCCCATCTGCATCTCTCCCCCGTGCTCGAAGCCGTGCCCGGCTCCAGACACGGATACGACGTCGTCGACCACACCCGGGTACGCGCCGAACTCGGCGGTGAGGAGGGGCTGCGGGAGCTGGCCCGTACGGCGCGCGCGCACGGTCTCGGGCTGGTGGTGGACATCGTGCCGAACCACATGGCGGCTGTTCCGCGCCACAACCGAGCCCTGTGGGAGGTGTTGCGCGAAGGTCCAGGGTCCCCGTACGCCCGCTGGTTCGACATCGACTGGGCGGCGGGGGGCGGCAAGGTGCTGCTGCCGGTGCTCGCCGGGCGGATCGGCGACGAGCTCGACAGGCTCCGGGTCGACGGCGAGGTGCTGCGCCACGGCGAGCAGGAGTTCCCGCTCCGGGCCGGCACCGCCCGCCTGCCGCTGCCCGAGCTGCTGGATGCCCAGCACTACCGGCTCGGCTGGTGGCGGCTGGCCCGTACCGAGCTGAACTACCGGCGGTTCTTCACCATCTCCGACCTCATCGGGGTGCGGGTGGAGGACCCGGAGGTCTTCGCCGCCACCCACGACAAGATCCTCCAACTGCTGCGGGACGGGGTCGTCGACGGGCTGCGCATCGACCACCCCGACGGACTCGCCGAGCCCGCGGCCTATCTGGAGCGGCTCTCGGCGGCGACCGGCGGGCGGTGGACGGTGGTGGAGAAGATCCTCACCGGCGCCGAACCGCTGCCCGCGGACTGGGCGGTCGCGGGGACCACCGGGTACGACGCGCTGCACCGTGTCGACGGGGTCTTCGTCGACCCGATGGGCGCCGCTGAGCTGGTCGGCCACTACCGCGCGTACGCGCGCCCCGCCGAGGGGCGCGGCGGTGACTGGGCGGCGACGGTCCGCCGGGCCGCGTACCGGGTGGTGACGCACGAGCTGGCCGCCGAGACCGCGCTGCTGACCCGGCTCGCCGTGCGCGTCTGCGCCGAGGACCCCGCCCTGCGCGACCACGCCCCGTGGACGCTGCACACCGCCGTGCGCGAACTGCTCGTACGGGTGCCCGTCTACCGCCCGTACACGACGGCCGGGGGTCCCCGCACCGAGACGGCCGAGGCGGCGCTCCCGGATTCGGCCGTGCGGGACGCCAAGGCGGTGTTCTCCGTTCCGGAGGAGGCGTCGGCCGTCGACGTCGTAAGGGAGCTGGCGCTGGGGCGGCTGGGCGCGGGGGCCGACCGGGCCGCCTTCTGTGCCCGGTTCGCCCAGACCGCGTCCGCGTTGCGCGCCAAGTCGGTCGAGGACATGGCGTTCTACCGGTACGTACCGCTGATCTCGGCGAACGAGGTGGGGGGCGACCCCGGGCGGCCGGCGGTGACGCCGGAGGAGTTCCACGCGTTCTGTGCCCGGCAGGCGCGCGACCTGTGGGCCACGGGCACCGCTCTGACCACCCATGACACCAAACGGAGCGCCGACGTACGGGCCCGGATCGCGGTGCTGACCCAGTGTCCGGAGCAGTGGGCCGCGCTGCTGGTGGAGCTGGGGCGGCTGACTCCCGCGACCGCGCCCGACGCGCAGCTCGCCTGGCAGGCCTGGCAGACCGCCTTCGGATGCGCGACGGTGCCGGTCCGGGAGATCGCGGGACGGCTGGAGCCCAGCCTGCTCAAGGCGGTCCGCGAGGCGGGACTCTTCACCAACTGGACAGAGTCGGATCCGGTGTACGAGCGGGCGGTGACGGACTTCGTCGCGGCGGGACCGGCCGCGGACACCGGTCCGGCGCGCGAGGCGCTGGAGCGGTTCGCGGGCGCGCTCGATCCGCACGTCCGGGCCAATGTGCTCGGCGCCGCGCTGGTCCAGCTGACGATGCCGGGGGTGCCGGACCTGTATCAGGGCACGGAGCGGGAGTACGTGGCGCTGGTCGACCCGGACAACCGGCGGCCGTTCACCCACCCGTCCGAGGAGTGGTCCCTCGGTGAGAAGGGCGACCTCACCGCGGCCGCGCTGCGGCTGCGGCGCGAACGGCCCGAGGTGTTCGGCGAGTCGGGTACGTACGCCCCGCTGAGTGCCCGTGGACCGGCGGCCGCGCACTGTCTGGCCTTCTGCCGCTCGGGCGACGTGGTCACCGCGGTGACCAGGCTCTCGTTGCGGCTGGCGGAGTCGGGCGGCTGGCGCGGGACGGAGCTGACGCTGCCGGACGCCGGGCCGTGGACCGATCTGCTGGCACCCGGCCGGAAGTTCACCGGGGCCGCGGTCGCGGCGGCCGAGCTCTTCGCCGACCGTCCGGTGGCGCTGCTCAGCCGGGCCGGACGAGAAGGGCCCGCGGACCGCGCGTGAGCAGTCCGGTGCCGGCCGGGCGGAACCCCTCCGCCCAGCGGAGCCGGGGCATCGCGTCGAGCAGGGCGCCCAGGCCCTGCCGCGCCTCCAGCCGGCCGAGCACGACGGCCGGGCAGCCGGCGGGTCCGGTGAGGGAATTGCCCTGGTCGTGGCGGAAGGGGTCGTAGAGGTCGGGGGCGGAGAACCGTTCCGGATCGCGGCCCGCCGAGCCGATCAGACAGGCGACGGGGGCCCCGGCGGGCAGCGTGCCGCCGCTGAGGGTGACCTCGGTGACGGTGCGGCGCAGCACGATCTGCACGGGCGGGTCGCGGCGCAGCGACTCGGTCCAGGCCCGGTCGGCCAGGGCCGGTTCGATGCGCAGGGCGGCCAGGAGATCGGGGGCGTCCAGGAGGTTGGCCAGGAACGAGGCGAGCGCCGTCTCCCGGAGTCCGGTGTCCCGGAGGCATGGGGTGGCGGTACTCCCGGTGCCGGTACGGGGCAGCCGGGTGACGTACGTGCGGGAGGGCGCTCCGGCGGTGGATCCGACGGGCAGCCAGCGGCAGAAGTCCTCGACGAGGTCGGCCTGCCGACGGCCCGCGATGCGGCGCGCCAGTACGTAGGCGGTGCGCTCGATCCGCTCCGCCATGTGACGTGGCACCGGTTCGGAGTCCGCCATGTGACGTGGCACCGATCCCGGAGCCGCTATGTCACGTCGCACCGCTCCTGGGCCCGCCATGTGACGTGGTACCGGTCCGGAATCCGTCGTGCCACGTGGCCCCGGTCCGGTCGTGGTCCCGTGTTGTTCGTGCGGCGTGCACAGGTGGCTGCCGTGGCAGAGCCCGAGGGGCGCGGGGCCGCCGCGCGGGGCACCGTCGTGCGGGAATCCGGTGAACCGGGGGTCGCCGAGGGCCTTGGTCACATCCGCGTACCGGCTGACCAGCCAGGCGCCCAGGGGCGCGTCGTAGCTGAGCGGGTATTCCTCGCGCAGGACACGGTAGAGCCGGTACGGGTCGTGCGCGGCTCCGGGGGCGAGCAGGCTGGGACCGGTGCCGGGGCGGGATCCACGCGCCGTCCGGCCGGTCCGGCGGCCGGGTGCCGGTATGCCTTCGGGCGCGTCGGCCTGCATCCGTACCCCCGGGGCGTCAGGGCGCCGGTGTCCGGCGCGGTTCCTCACAAGGGGATCACCGACGGGGGCGTCACGCAGTCGGCGTACGGCCGTTCGGGTGACGGCGCGGTACCCGGACGGCCGGGCCTCAGTCCGTGGGCGACCGGCGGCCGAACGGCCGGGAGGCCCTGAGCAGCTCCGTGAACGCGGCGGCGGCCCCGGTGAGCTCGACGCGGGAGAAGACCGCCAGCCGACGCCGCCACGGCGGGTCGACGGTGAGGACCGCACAGTCCTCGCCGACCGCTCCTCGGACCATGTGCGCGGGGGCCGTGGCCACTCCGACCCCGGCCGCGGCCATCCGTACCGCCGTCGACGTGTGTTCGGTGCGGACCGCCGTACGAGGGGTGAAGCCCGCCTCGCCGCAGGCCCGGTCGAGGAACGCCTGTCCCTGGACGACGGGTTCCATCGCGCAGCGCACCCAGGGCCGGTCGGCCAGTTCCTGGAGACGGACCGAGGCGCGTCCGGCGAGCGGGTCGTCGAACGGGACCACCAGGACGATGTCCTCCGCGCCGACCGGGACGACGGGTCCGGTCCAGTCGGCCGGCGCCGGGCCGACGGCGAGGTCGGCGGCGCCGCGTTCGACCTGTTCCTCCAGGGCCTCCGTGGTGGCGTACTCGTGGAGGACGAGCCCGACCCCGGGATGCGCGCGGCGCCACTGGGCGAAGACCTCCGGCAGGATGCCGACGGCCACCGCGTGCACCGTCGCGATGTGCAGTTCGCCACCCTCCGCGCCCGCCGCGGCACGGGCCGCGCGCCTCGCCTGGGCGGCGCTGCGCACGGACCGCTCCGCGTGCGGCAGGAAGGCGCGGCCCATCGGGGTCAGTCGCACGCCGCGCGGCAGCCGTTCGAGCAGGGCGCCGCCGACGGTCTTCTCCAGGGCCTTGATCTGGTGGGACAGCGCGGGCTGGGTGACGTGGAGGAGTTCGGCGGCCCGGGTGAACGACGACTCCTCGACGGCCGTGACGAAGTACTCCATCTGCCGCAGGCTCATCGCGTTCTCCTCGTGGCCCGTACCCATGAAGGCAACCCATAAATTCTGTGCATCGGATCCACAGAAACATTGCCTTGGACTCATGGCAAGGACGGAGCGGAGGCTGGGGCCATGACCGGGACGACGGCAAGGAACGAGGACGCCCACATGAACGAGACCGATGTGCTGGTGATCGGCGGTGGCACGGGCGGGTACTCCACGGCGCTGCGGGCGGCGGCCCTCGGTCTGGAGGTGGTGCTCGCCGAACGCGACAAGGTCGGCGGCACGTGTCTGCACCGAGGCTGCATCCCCAGCAAGGCGATGCTGCACGCCGCCGAACTCGTGGACGGCGTCGCGGAGGCGCGGGATCGGTGGGGTGTGAAGACGACGCTGGAGGCCGTCGACTGGTCGGCGCTGGTCGCCACCCGGGACGACATCGTGGCGCGCAACCACCGGGGCGTGTCGGGGCGGCTCGCGCACGCGGGGGTCGAAGTGGTGTGCGGGAGCGCCGAGTTGACCGGTCCTCGCACCGTCCGCATCACGGGGCGCGGGGAGGTCGTCGCACGCCGCGGCATCGTCCTCGCGACCGGGTCGCGACCACGCATGCTGCCGGGCCCGACCGCCGACGGGCAGCGCGTGGTCACCAGTGACGACGCGCTGTTCGCGCCGGGGCTGCCGCGGTCCGTCCTGGTGCTGGGCGGCGGGGCGATCGGGGTCGAGTACGCCTCGTTCCACCGGTCGATGGGCGCGGACGTCACCCTGGTCGAGGCCGCCGACCGGCTCGTGCCGCTGGAGGACGTCGATGTGTCGCGTCATCTGACCCGCGGTCTGAAGAAGCGCGGCATCGATGTGCTGACGGGGGCCCGGCTGTCGGACGTGGTCGTACTGGACGACGGGGTACGGGGGACCGTGCGCACCGCGCGCGGGGAGACCCGCACGGTACGGGCCGAGCGGCTGCTCGTCGCGGTGGGGCGGACCCCGGTCACCGACGGCCTCGGGCTCGCGGCGGCCGGTCTGGTCACCGACGACCGCGGCCACGTGGCGCCCGCCGACTGGTCCCGTCTCGAAACGTCCGTGCCGGGCATCCACGTGGTGGGCGATCTGCTGCCGCCGCCGTCCCCGGGCCTGGCCCACGCCTCTTTCGCCGAGGGCCTGGCGGTCGCCGAGACCCTGGCCGGTCTCCACTCACCGGCGGTGGACTACGCGGCGGTCCCGCGGGTCACCTACTCGTCCCCACAGACCGCCGCGGTGGGCCTGACCGAGGCGCAGGCCCGTGACGCCGGACACGATGTCCTGGTCAACACCATGCCCCTGACGGCCGTGGCCAAGGGCATGGTGCACGGACAGGGCGGCATGGTGAAGGTCGTCTCCGAGCGGGGCGGCCGGGTGCTCGGGGTGCACCTCGTCGGTCCGCACGTCTCCGAGATGATCGCCGCGAGCCAGCTGATCGTCGGGTGGGACGCCGAACCGGCCGATGTGGCCCGTCACATCCACGCGCATCCGACGCTCTCCGAGGCGGTCGGCGAAGCGTTCCTCACTCTCGCCGGACGTGGTCTGCACCAGCAGTCCTGATCCGACGGCCGCCGGGGCCTCGGAGGGTTCAGGCAGGGGGGCCGAGGACGGGTGCGGAGAGCCGGAAGCTCATCCGGCCGAAGCTCACCTGGTCCCCCTCGCGGACCGGGACCGTACCGATGACCCGCTGTCCGTTGACACAGGTGCCGTTGGTCGAGCCGAGGTCACGCAGCAGCCAGTGTCCGCCCTGCGCGGTGAGTTCGGCGTGGAGCCGGGAGACGGTCTCGTGGCTGAGCCGCAGCCCGTTGCCCGGATCGCGGCCTATCCGCAGCGGGTGCGGGCTGGGAGCGGGGAGCAGGAGCTTCGGGAGCCGTTCGGTCTGCCAGACCCGGCGCACCCGGCCGGGGAAGCCGGACACCCCGCTCACGACCCGGAGTATCCGCCGCGACCAGCGGCCCCTGCTCTCCAGGTCGGCGGTGAGCGCTTCCAGCTCCTCCGGGTGCCGGGCGACGAGCGCCAGTTCCATGCGTCGCATGAAGGTGTCGTGGGACAGCATGCCCTGGGCCGCGCCGTCTCTGAGTACGCCGAGCACACGGTCGCGCTGGGCGTCGGACAGCCGCACGGGATACGTGTGGGACTCGAAGGAGGACGTCACGGCACCAATTGTCGGGGCGACCGCCCCGGAGTGTCCAGAACGGGCCCGCTTTCCGCGCTCCCGACCTGCGTGGAGCGCCTGGCCCGCAATTCCGGGGCAGCGCGGGAAGGACGTTGCTACTGTCTCCCGCCGGCGGCCCGGCACAGGCGGAACGCCCATCGCGCACTTCGAGGAGACCGCATGCCCCCCGCACCACGGGAACTGACCGTACGTCCGCTCGGCGGCCCGCAGGAGCTGGGGCTCTTCCGCCGGTTGTCGTACGTCCTCGACGACGAGCTCGCCGAGGACCTGGAGAGCGGGCGTCGCCGTCCCGAGTGGATGTGGGTGGCGTTGCGCGGCGAGCGCGTGGTGGCGCGGATCGCGTGGTGGAGCCGGGACGGCGCGGTACCCCTGCTGCTGGACTTCTTCGACCTCGACGACACCCTGCCCGAGCCCGAACGCGGCGAGGCGGGGCTGCGGCTGCTGGAGGAGGCGACGGCCGCGGTCGTGCCCGTCGGTGCCGCGCGGCCCGAGTACGGACGGTTCGTGCCGCCCGACTGGCGCGAGGACCCGGTCGCCCGCGAGGTCGTGGAGGCCCGGATCCGGGTCATGGAGCGCTCCGGCGCGCGGATGCTGGTCGAGCGGCTGCGCCTGGAGTGGCGCGCCGGTACGCCGGTCCCCGCGGACAGCGGGCGGCTGCGCTTCCGCCCGGTCGACGGGCGGGACGATCTCCTCGCGCTGATGACGCCGGTGATGGAGGGCACCCTCGACGCCCACGGCCGGGCGGACCTGGCCTCCGGGCTGAGCGCCCGCGAGGCGGCCGAGAAGCACTACGACGAGGAGCTGGCGGGGTACACGACACCGCGGGAATGGTGGCGCGTCGCGGAACTTCCCGGTGGCGAGCCGGTCGGGTTCGTGATCCCGGCGCGCAACAGCTACAACCCGGTCATCGCCTACATCGGCGTACTGCCCGCCCGGCGCGGCCGGGGCTACATCGACGACCTCCTCGCCGAGGGCACCCGCGTGCTGGCCGCGCAGGACGGTGTGGAACGGATCCGGGCCGCCACCGACCTCGGCAACGTGCCGATGGCGAAGTCCTTCGAACGTCTCGGGTATGTGAACTTCGAGCGCGCCTTCGACATGGTCTGGGACTGAATCCGGGCACCGCGCGAGGGCGGCCGCGTTCGCACGGGCCGGCCATCGCGTCAGCCGGGAACGTGTGCGTCCGGTGGGGGTTCCGGGGTGAGTTCCGCCAGCCAGTCCAGGCGGAGCCGCTGCTCGGCGGGGATCGTCGCGTCCTCGCCGCGCGGCCCCACGTTGAGCAGCAGGTTGCCGCCCGCCGCCGCTGTCCCCCGCACCAGCGAGTCCAGCGCGTCCCGGCCGAGATACGCCTCCGGTGGGGAGTTGCGGTTGTAGCCGAAGCTGTGGTCGATGCCGCGGGTGATTTCGTACGGGTCGGGTCCGGTGTAGCGGGCGAATTCCGGGGTGCGGAAGTCGTAGTAGGGGGGTTTGCGCGGGACGAAGCCCTCTCCCTGGGCGATGGTGCGGCGTTCCCAGCGGTCGTACAGGGCCTTGGCGCCGGGCAGTTGCAGCGCGCGCCACATCGGGGCATACGGGAACAGCCGGTCGTTGACGACTCCGTGCGGAACGGTGAAGCGGTAGTAGGCGACGAGCCGTTGCACCTCGGTGCGGGAGGCGGGCCAGGCGATGTCGTTCCAGAGGATGTCGGGGCGGTAGCGGCGGATCAGCTCGCGCATCTGGGCGTTCGCGTACGCGGGGTAGCTGCCGCGCGGGACCGCGGACACGGTGTCCGCGCCGGTGCCTATGGGGCGGTCGTCGAAGGTCCAGTCGAGTCCGCCGGAGTAGTACACGCCGAAGCGGAGCCCCTCGGCCCGTACGGCTTCGGCGAATTCACCGACCACGTCGCGCGTGGTGTGCCAGCCGGTGCGGTGCGGGTTCTCCACCTCGGAGGGCCACAGGCAGAACCCGTCGTGGTGTTTGGTGACGAGGACGGCGTAGCGGGCGCCCGCGGCGCGGAAGCCGCGGGCCCAGGCGGCGGGGTCCCAGCTGTCCAGGGCGTCGTTGAAGTCGCCCCCGAAGGCGGTGTACGGGCGGGTGCCGTACGTCGCGCGGTGATGGGCGAAGACGGGGCTGCCGGGGAAGCGGAGCGCGTTCTCGTACCACTCGGCGTACGACGTCCAGCCGAGCGGCGAGCGGCGGCCCGCCAGGGGCAGTTCGTCCGCCGGAACGTAGGGCGGGGCCCAGCCCGGAACGGAGGCGGGCGTCCAGTGCACAAAGATCCCCAGTCGGGCCCGGGACCACCATGAAGCAACCATGGCGCGAAGTATTGATCACACAGGGGGCCGTTCGTAAGATCCGGGCACCTCCGGGGGCACGGTGCCGGACCCTTACGAGCTGATGGCGAGCGCCCGATGATCCTGGACGATCCCCGTACGGAACCGCGGCAACGCGTCGGTGGTGGCTGGATCGGTGGTCTGGTGCTGGCCAACCTGGGCCTGTACATGGCTTTCCTCACCCCGATCCAGGTGCTGCTCGCGCAGCAGATCGATGCCCTGTCCTCGTCCGGCAAGGAGGTCGCGCTGGGCTGGGCGACCGGGGCGGGGGCGCTGGTCGCGGTGATCGCCAACCCGGTCGCGGGGGCGCTGTCGGACCGTACGGCCGGACGGTTCGGCCGCAGGCATCCGTGGATCCTGGGCGGTGCGCTGGTCGGCGCGGCAGGTCTGGTGGTGACGGCGGCGCAGACCACGGTGATCGGGGTGGCGCTCGGCTGGTGTCTGGCGCAGCTGGGGCTGAACGCGATGCTGGCCGGCACCAACGCGGTGGTTCCCGACCAGGTGCCGGTGCGGCAGCGGGCGGCGGTGTCGGGGTTCATCGGGATACCGCAGACGCTGGGGCTGGTCTTCGGGGTGCTGCTGGTGTCGGTGGCGGTGACCGGAACCGCTCCGGGCTATCTGGTGCTGGCGGGGCTCGTGGTGCTGTGCGCGCTGCCGTTCGTCCTGCTGACACGCGACCCGGCCGTGCCCGGTCGGGTGCGGGGGCCGGCGGTCCGGCCGAGGGACTTCTGGGTGAGTCCGCGGCTGCATCCCGATTTCGGGTGGGCGTGGCTGACCCGTTTCCTGGTGCAGTTGGGAAATGCGATCGGCACGCTCTATCTGCTGTATTTCCTCAAGGACGCAGTGCGCTATCCGGATCCGGACCTGGGCGTCCTGTACCTGACGCTGCTCTACACCGGTGGTGTGGTGGTGACGGCGGTGGCGGGCGGGGTCGTCTCGGACCGGCTGGGCAAGCGGAAGATGATGGTCAGCGTCTGTTCGATGGTGATGGCGGCGGGTTCGCTGCTGCTGACGTTCCGGCACACCTGGTCCGCGGCGATGGTGGCCGCGGTGGTGCTCGGGCTCGGCTACGGCATCTACGTGGCGGTCGACCAGGCGTTGATCACCCAGGTCCTTCCGACGGCCGTCGACCGGGCGAAGGACCTGGGGGTCATCAACATCGCCAACTCCGCGCCGCAGGTGCTGGGTCCGGCACTGGCCGCGCCGATCGTGGCGTACGCGGGCGGCTATGCCGGGCTGTATCTGGCGTCGACCGTGGTGACGGTGGTGGGCGGGGTTCTGGTGTGGCGCATCAGGTCAGTGGACTGAGCCGCCGGTGCCGGATTTCTGCGCTCGGATCAGATCGCGGTACCAGGCGTACGAGTCCTTCGGGGTCCGGCGCAGCGTCTCGTAGTCGATGTGGACCAGGCCGAACCGTTTGGCGGCCCCTTCGATCCATTCGACGTTGTCGGTGAGCGACCAGGTGAAGTAGCCGCGGACGTCGACGCCCGCGTCGATGGCCGTGCGCAGGGCCTTCAGATGTCCTTCGAGGTAGGCGATGCGTCGGGTGTCCCGGGCGGGTTCGTCGACGGCGCAGCCGTTCTCGGTGATGTAGAGCGGCGGGAGCCGGTCGCCGAAGCGGTCGCGGAGCTGGACAAGGGTTTCACGCAGGCCGTCGGGGACGACGGGCCAGCCGAAGTCGGTCTTCTCGTAGCCCTCTATCTCACGGATGCCGAAGGGGAGTTCGGCGGGAATCGCGAAGCCGGAGAAGGAGCCCAGGGCCTTTGCGTCGGGAGCGCCGACGAGGGTGGGGTTGTAGTAGTTGACCCCGTACCAGTCGAGCGGGGTGGAGATGGTCGACAGGTCGTCCTCGACCGGGCCGGGCATCAGCGCGGCGAAGTTCTCGTCGGGGTAGCGCCCGGTGAGGATCGGATCGGCGAACAGCCAGTTGGTGATCGTGTCGTACAGCTCCGCGCCGAAGCGGTCCTCGTCGGTGTCCCCGGCGGTCCAGACGGGGGTGTGCGAGACGGCGATACCGATGTTGTCCGCGCCCGCGCCGCGCAGGGCGCGGACCGCCAGGCCGTGGGCGAGGAGCTGATGATGAGCGGCGGGGAGGGCGTCGAAGAGGAGGGTGCGGCCCGGCGCGTGCTCGCCCAGGGCGTAGCCGAGCATCGTCACTTCGGCCGGTTCGTTGAGGGTGATCCACATCGGTACGCGGTCGGCGAGGCGCTCGGCGACGATGCCCGCGTACTCGGCGAAGCGGTAGGCCGTGTCCCGGTTGAGCCAGCCGCCCGCCTCGTCCAGCGGCAGCGGGGTGTCCCAGTGGTAGAGGGTGGGGGCCGGGGTGATGCCGTGGGCGCAGAGTTCGTCGACGAGCCGGTCGTAGAAGTCCAGCCCCCGTGGGTTGACCGGTCCGCTGCCGCCGGGCACCACCCGCGGCCAGCTGATGGAGAACCGGAAGGCGTCGGCGCCGAGGCCGGCCAGGAGGGCGACGTCCTCGCGGTAGCGCTGGTGGAAGCCGGTCCCCCGGGTGGTGTCGGTACCGTCCTTGATCCGTCCGGGCTGTGCGGCGAAGGCGTCCCAGCCCGAGGGGCCCTTGCCGTCGGTGTCGGACGCCCCTTCGGTCTGGAACGCGGAGGCGGACGCTCCCCAGAGGAATCCGGGCGGGAACGACGGCACCTCCCACGACGGCACATTCGACGACGGCACATTCATCTCGGCCTCCACAGCCGTAAGAGGGAGTGCGTATTGAGCAGAACCTGGCGGGGCAATGATCAGAACCAGACCTTAATCGCCAGTAACGGGCTCGATCCAGTGTCGTGAGTCAGCCGTCGCGGCTACTGCCGACCATGGGGCACGGGGGCGATGAGACGAGGAGCGTTGCATGCTGTTCGAGGTATGGGCACCGGATGCGGACTCGGTCGGACTGCGGCTGGGGGGTGAGCCGCGGGCGATGGGGCGCGATCCCCTGCGGGACGGCTGGTGGACGGTGGAGGCGGAGGCGTCGGACGGGGACCGCTACGGCTTCGTCCTGAACGCGGGCGGGAACGGCGCGAGCGGCGGGCCCGTGCTGCCCGATCCGCGGTCGCGCCGCCAGCCGGACGGGCCGGACGGCGAGAGCGCCGTCGTCGACCACTCGGTGTACGACTGGCGCAACGACTGGGCGGGCCGGGGGCTGCCCGGCGCCGTCCTGTACGAGCTGCACATCGGTACGTACACCGACGAGGGCACCTTCGACGCCGCGGCGGCCCGACTCGGCCACCTCGCCGAACTGGGCATCACCCATGTGTCACTGATGCCGGTCTGCCCCTTTCCCGGCACGCACGGCTGGGGGTACGAGGGGGTGTCGCCCTGGGCCGTGCACGAACCGTACGGCGGACCGGAAGGGCTCAAGCGCTTCGTCGACACGGCGCACGGTCTCGGGCTCGCGGTCCTCCTGGACGTGGTCCACAATCACCTCGGCCCGTCCGGCAATCACCTCCCGGCCTTCGGGCCGTACTTCACCGAGACGCATCACACCCCGTGGGGCGCGGCGGTCAATCTCGACGCCCGCGGTTCGGACGAGGTGCGGGCGTATCTGCTGGGCAGCGCGCTCGCCTGGCTGCGGGACTACCGGCTCGACGGGCTGCGGCTGGACGCCGTCCACGCCCTGGCCGACACCCGGGCGCTGACCTTCCTGGAGGAACTGGCCGCGGCGACCGACGCGCTCGCGGCCGGACTCGGCCGTCCGCTGTCGCTGATCGCCGAGTCCGACCTCTGCGACCCGCGGACGACCACACCGCGCGCATCGGGTGGCATCGGACTGCACGCCCAGTGGAACGACGACTTCCATCACGCCCTGCACACCGCGCTGACGGGAGAGTCGCAGGGCTATTACGCGGACTTCGCCGCCGCGCCGCTGGCCGCCGTCGCCAAGACCGTGACGAGCGCGTTCTTCCACAACGGTACGTACTCCAGCTTCCGCGGCCGTACCCACGGCCGTCCGGTCGACATCGCCCGCACCCCGGCCCACCGCTTCGTCGGCTATGCCCAGACCCATGACCAGATCGGCAACCGGGCGCAGGGCGACCGGCTCTCGGCCACGCTCTCCCCCGGCCTGCTGGCCTGCGCCGCGGCCCTCGTACTGACCGGGCCGTTCACCCCGATGCTGTTCATGGGCGAGGAGTGGGGCGCCCGGACCCCCTGGCAGTTCTTCACCGACCACACCGATCCGGCGCTCGCCGAGGCGGTCCGCACCGGCAGGCGGCGTGAGTTCGCCGCACACGGCTGGGCGGTGGACGACATCCCGGACCCGCAGGACCCGGCCACCCGCAACCGCTCCTGCCTGGACTGGAGCGAACCGGCGCGGGAGCCGCACGCCCGGCTGCACGCCTGGTACCGCGAGCTGATCGCCCTGCGCCGTATGCTGCCCGACCTCTCCGACCCGGATCTGGCATCGGTGCGCACCGCCCACGACGAGCAGGCGCGCTGGCTGGCGTACCGCAGGGGCGATCTGCGGATCGCGGTCAACCTCGACGAGAAGCCGGCCGTGATCGCGCTGGGTGGCGGCCGGCGCCGGGGCGCCGGAGGCAGGGTGGTGGCCGCGTGGGAGCCGGTGGAGGCGCCGGACGGCGACGGGCTGCTGCATCTGCCGCCGGAGTCGTGTGTGGTGCTGGCCGACGACTGAGGTACCGGGGGCCGGGGGCCCGCGCCGACCGGCAGGGACGGGGGCCCACCCATTCGGCGCGCTCCCGTCCCGCTACTCGACGATCGCCATGTCGCGTGCGGTGCTGTTGAGGCGTCGGCCGCCGTCCTCGGTCACGGTCACGATGTCCTCGATCCGGACACCGAACCGGCCCGGCAGATAGATCCCCGGCTCCACGGAGAAGCACATGCCGGGCACCAACGGCTGTTCCTCGCCCTCGATCATGTACGGCGGCTCGTGGGTGGTGACGCCGATGCCGTGACCCGTGCGGTGGATGAAGCGCTCGCCGTAGCCGAATTCGGTGATGACCGCGCGGGCCGCCCGGTCGATCTCCTGGCAGGCGATGCCGGGCCGGACCGCGTCGCAGCCCGCCTCCTGGGCCTCCCGCACGATGTCGTGGACCCGCTGCTCCTCCGCGGTGGGTTCGCCGACGTGGACCGTACGGGAGGTGTCGGAGCCGTAGCCATGCTTGAGGCCGCCGAAGTCGAGCACCACCATGTCGCCCCGCTCGATGGTGCGGTCGCCCGCCTCGTGGTGCGGATTGGCGCCGTTCGGGCCGGAGCCGACGACCGTGAAGTCGACCTGGGAGTGCCCGAACCGCCTGAGCAGGGCGGCCAGTTCGGCGGCGATGTCGGTCTCCTTGCGACCGGCGAAGCGCACCTTGAGGATCTCGCCGTACGTGGCGTCGGCGGCGGCCCCGGCGGCCGCGAGCCGCTCCAGCTCGGCGGCGTCCTTCACCGCGCGCAGCATCGGCAGGGCGTCGGTGAGGGAGACGTACGAGGTGTCCGGGAGCGTCCGCTGCAGTCCGAGCAGATGCATCGCCCAGGCGTTGTCGCTGACCGCGAACCGGCCCCGGCCGTCGAGCAGCGGGGCGGTGACGGCGTACGGGTCCTTGCCGTCGGTCCAGTCCCGGAAGGTGAGGGCGGGTGCGCCGACGGCCTTCTCGGCGTCCGGGGCCTCCAGGGTCGGGACGACGAGGACGGGGTCCTGGCCGGCCCTGAGGACGAGGACGGTGAGACGTTCGGTGTTCACGGGCTGGTAGCCGGTGAGATGGACGAGGTCGGGCCCTGGGGCGACCAGCACTCCCGCGAGCCCGGCCTCGGCGGCGCTCTCGGCGGCACGCGCCATCCGGGCCCGGTAGTCGTCGGCGGTGAACGGTACGGGCTGGTGCGGGGTGGACATGCGAAACCTCCTGGCGGCGCGACACGGCACACAGCATCCTGCCCGTGCGCGCCGCTCCACGCGAGCGGGAATCAGGTTTCCGGCCGCGGCCGTACCACGAGGTCGGCGCGCAAACGCCCCCGCTCGACCAGGCGCGCGTTCGGCTCGTCGGACTCGGCCACCCAGCGCTCCGCGCGGGGCCGCGGCTTGCCGAACCGCACATGCCGGTCGACGAGCCGGCGTACCCGCAGGGCCGGTTCGAGTTCCAGGAACCACGCCTCGTCCAGCAGCCCGCGCACGGACGCCCACGCTCCCTCGTCGTGCAGGAGGTAGTTGCCCTCGGTGACGACGAGCGGGATGTCCGGGGCCACGGGTACGGCCCCGGCGATCGGCTCCTCCAGCGCCCGGTCGAAGGCGGGGGCGTACACGACGGTGTCCGGGTCCGGGCGGCGCAGGCGTCGCAGCAGGGCGGTGTACCCGGCGGCGTCGAAGGTGTCGGGCGCACCCTTGCGCCCGGCTCGGCCGAGCCGTTCCAGCTCGGCCCCGGCGAGGTGGAAGCCGTCCATGGGGACGAGGACGGCGAGACCGCCGAGCGCCTCGACGAGCCGTGCGGCCAGGGTGGACTTCCCGGCCCCGGGCGGTCCCGCGATACCGAGGATGCGGCGGTGGCCGGGGACGGCGAGGCGCCGGGCGCGGGCCGTCGGCCCGGTGAGGTCGCTGATGTCCATGCGGGGCATTGTCCTGCCACCCGCCCGACGGATGTCATGGCGGGTCACCGCGGGTCATGCCGGGTGTCATCGCGGTGCGGTCGACGCGGCTTCCCCGGAGGCAGGTAGTGTTACGTATAACCAATTGACTCACCACACCATCACGCAGCCCGTCCGAGGAGTCTCATGCCGCACATCGCCCTGGTCACCCTGGTCGTCCGCGACTACGACGAGGCCATCTCCTTCTACACGGACGCCCTCGGCCTCGAACTGGTGGAGGACACCGACCGGGGCGACGGCTCGCGCTGGGTGGTCGTGCGGCCGCGCGGCACGGAGGGAACGGGGCTGCTCCTGGCCCGCGCCAAGGACGAGGCGCAGCGGGCGAGCATCGGTGCGCAGGCGGGCGGCCGGGTCGGCTTCTTCCTGCACACCGAGGACTTCGCGGGCGACCACGCCCGGATGCTGGCCGCCGGGGTGCGGTTCCTGGAGGAGCCGCGGCACGAGGCGTACGGCTCGGTGGCGGTCTTCGAGGACCTGTACGGCAACCGCTGGGATCTGCTCCAGCCCGAGTGAGGAAGCGGCCCCGGCGCGCTCAGCGCGTGCTGCCCTCCAGGTACGCCAGTACCGCGAGCACCCGCCGGTGCACCGCGCCGTCGTCCGGATCCAGGCCGAGCTTGGCGAAGATCGAGCCGATGTGCTTGCTCACGGCCCGTTCCGTCACCACGAGTTCGCCGGCGATGGTGCCGTTCGCCTTGCCCTGCGCCATCAGTTCCAGGACTTCGCGCTCGCGCGGAGTGAGGCTCTGCAGGGGTTCGGCCGACGACTTGCGGGTCAGCAGCTGGGTCACGACCTCGGGGTCGAGTGCCGTGCCGCCGCCCGCCACCCGGTCGAGCGCCTGGAGGAACTGGTCGACCCGGCCCACCCGGTCCTTCAGCAGGTAGCCGATGCCCCGGGCGCCCCGGGCGAGCAGCTCGGCGGCGTACGTCTCCTCGACGTACTGCGAGAGGACCAGGATCGGCAGCTCGGGCAGCTCCGCGCGGGCGGCGATCGCGGCGCGCAGCCCCTCGTCGCGGAAGGTGGGCGGGAGCCGTACGTCGAGCACGGCGGCGTCCGGGCGGTGTTCCAGCAGGGCCGGCAGGATCTCGGGCCCGGTCGCGGCGTCGGCCACCACTTCATGGCCCGAGCTGGTGAGAAGCAGGATCAGACCCTCCCGCAACAACGCGTTGTCCTCGGCGATCACGATCCGCACGGCAGCTCCACTTCGATCTTCGTCGGCCCCCCGGTGGGGCTGCTGATGCGGGTGGTGCCGTCGAGGGCGGCGATCCGCCGCCTGATACCGACCAGCCCGCTGCCGGCGCGTTCGTCCGCGCCGCCGTGACCATCGTCGCCGATGACCACCCGCAGGGAGGCGGGGGTCCGGTCGATCCGCACGGTGGCAGCCGTGGCGCCGCTGTGCTTGCTGATGTTGGTGAGGGCCTCGGCGATCACGAAGTAGGCGGCGGCCTCGATCGCGGCCGGGAGCCGCCGCCCGCCCTCGACACCGTCGAGTTGCGCGGTGACGGGCACGCTGACATCGGCGGCCAACGCCCTTACCGCCCCGGCCAGTCCACGGTCCGTCAGTACGGGCGGGTGAATGCCGCGCACCACGTGTCGCAGCTCCGCGAGGGCCTCCTCCGCGCCGTCCTGTGCCTCGTCGAGGCGGACGCGGGCGGCGGACGGATCGCGGTCGAGGAGCTGTTTGGCGAGGCCGATGCGCATCGACAGGGCGACGATCCTGGCCTGGGCGCCGTCGTGCAGATCCCGCTCGATGCGGCGCAGTTCGGCACCGTGGGCCTCGACCGCCCCGGCCCGGCTCTCGGTCAGCTGGGCGACCCGGTCGGCGAGGGCGGCGGACGGCGACCCGGTGAGCAGGGACCGGGTCCAGGTCGCCGACAGATCGGCGAGTACGGCGTGCCAGCGCAGCACCCACCCCCGGCGCACGGGCGGCGGCGTGCCGTACTCGTCGGCGGCCCGCCGGTCCAGCAGGTGTGCCACCGGCAGCGCGGCTCCGTCCACGAGCAGCCCGACCGGCCACAGCACCATGGCGAGGTAGCCGAGGATGTTGCCCATGAGCGCCTGGACCGGCAGCCAGAGCGCGTCGCGCCAGACCGTCGGGTCGGTGAGGACGCACCGGACCCGTTCGGAGAGCTCACCGCCGTCCAAGGGGAGGTACGGCGTCGGCGTGAACGGAACACCGAGCCGCGCCGCCGCCCTGCGGCGCTCGAACTCCGCGAACCGGCGCAGCACCTTGGCGGCCTCGGGCAGAGCCGGCAGCCCGATGAGCACGGCGGCGAACAGCAGGACCGCCACCACCAGGAACGTGCCCACGTACGCGAGCAGCGCGATCGGAACTCCGATGAACAGATAGCGCGACGCATCCCACGAACGCCGGATGGCGACCGTCAGCGGGGCGGGAGGGGTGCTCATGACACTTCACGTTACGGGGGTTCGCCCGTGTCGGAAGTGGCGCCCTCTCCCGAGCTGCGGTGGAGCTGGCTGTACCCCTGGTCCGGGAGCGCGCACCCTCGCCCCGAACCCGCCATGATCCTACTGTTTATGCAGGTCAGAAGGCACAGGGTAGAGAAGGAACGGTGGGATCGACGGTGGAGACGATCACGGGGGCGCGGGCGGCCGCGCTGAGTCTGGAGTCGGTCAGCCGACGTTACGGGCGGCGCGGTGGCGGCCGGGAGGCGGTCGCGCTCGACACGGTGAGCTGCGAGGTCGCGGCCGGGAGCTTCACCGCGGTGGTGGGCCCGTCGGGATCGGGGAAGAGCACGTTCCTGCAGTGCGCGGCGGGCCTGGACCGTCCCACCGCGGGGACGGTACGCATCGGGGGCACCGATCTCGGTTCGCTGTCCGAGGCCGCGCTGACCCGGCTGCGCCGGGACCGGATCGGTTTCGTCTTCCAGTCGCACGCCCTGAATCTGGTGCCTTCGCTGAGCATCGAGGAGAACGTCGTGCTGCCGCTGGTGCTGGCGGGCTCCGACCCGTCGGACGAGCGGGTACTGAGCCGCGGCCGGGATCTGCTGGCCCGGGTCGGCCTGGCGGGTCGCGGGGCGCAGGGCCCCGCGACGCTCTCGGGCGGCCAGCAGCAGCGGGTCGCGGTGGCGCGGGCTCTGGTGACCGAGCCCGATGTGATCTTCGCGGACGAACCGACGGCGTCCCTGGACCCGGAGTCGGCGTCGCTGGTGCTCGGTCTGCTGCGGGACGCGGTACGGATCGACGGCCGCACGGTCGTCATGGTCACCCATGATCCGGCCGCGGCGAGCTGGGCCGACACCGTGCTGACGATGGACGGCGGTCGGCTGCGATGAGCACGGATACGAGCACGGCCCCGGACACGGGCACGGACGCGCACAAGTCCCGGGCGAGTGTGCGGCCCGGAGTGCGGCGGGCGTCGGCGTTCCTCGCCCGGCGTTCGCTGAAGGCCCATCGCCGGGCCTGGGCCGCGGTGTTCGCGGCGACGACGGCCGCGGCCGCGCTGATCGGCGCGTTCGCCCTCGTCCTCGGTTCGCTGCTGCTGGCGCAGCCGCCGGTGGAGCGCCGTGCCGGGGCCGACGCGGTGGTGGCGGCCGATCAGCAGGTGACGTACACGGCGAAGCCGTGGGGCAGCGAGCCGAAGACCGCGAGGACGTATCTGCCGGAACGGGTCCGTCTGGACCGCTCCGCGGTGGCGAAGGCGGCTGGAGCCGACGGGGTCGCGAAGGCCGTCGCGGACGATTCGGTCCCGGTGGCCGTGGGCGGCGGGGCCGGCGGCGGGCCGGGGGGCGGCACGGCTTCGGCCGACGGCCGTTCCTGGGATTCCGCCGTGCTCACTCCGTACCGGCTGACGGCCGGGCACGCTCCGAGGTCGTCCGCCGAGGTGGTCCTCGACGGCGCGCTGGCGGCCGCCGTCGGGAGCGGCCCCGGCGGCCATGTGACCGTGCAGGTCGACGGGGCACCCCGCCCGTACACCGTCAGCGGTGTCGCGGACACCGCTCGTCGCGGCGCCGCCCCGGCTGTCTTCTTCACGGAGCGGCGGCTGACCGCCCTGGCCGGGCACCCGGGCACGGTCGACGCCATCGGCATCGTCGCCGAGAAGGGCGTCTCGGTCGACGTGCTGCGGGCCTCGCTGGACGCCGCGCTGCCCGACCACGTGCGCGGCGACCGCGAGGTCCGGGTCCTCACCGGTGCGGAGCGCGGGCAGGCCGAGTACGTCGACGCGCTCGGCGCCCGGGGCGATCTCCTGTCGCTGCTGGCCTCCATCGCGGGAACGGTCCTCATGGTCGCGCTCCTGGTGATCGCCACCACCCTCTCCCAGGCGGTCCACCAGCGCTCCGGCGAACTGGCGCTGCTGCGCGCGGTCGGGGCGACGCCCCGGCAGCTCCGGTCGGCCGTCGGCCGTGAGGTGAGCCGGGTGGCCGGCGCCGCCGCGGTGCTGGGCGCGATCGGGGCCGTGCCGCTGGGGCTGCTGATGCGGTCCCTGCTGACCACGGACCCGCTGCCGCTGCCCGTGCCGGTGTGGCTGCCGTTCGTCGCGGGTGCCACGGGCGCGCTGCTCGTCGCGCCGGCGGCCCGTCCGGTGTCGATGCTCGCGGCCCGGTCGATCACCCGGCTGCGGCCCGCCGCGGCGCTGGGAGCGGCCCGCGCGCCCGAGCCGAGCGAACCGGGCCGGCTGCGTACGGTCTGCGGAGCGGTGCTGGCCCTCGCGGGCGTCGGTTCGGCGGGCGCGGCGACGGCGCAGGGCGGGCAGGCCGCCGCGGTGGCCGCCTCGGGTGCGGCGACCTCGCTGATCATCGCGGTGGCGCTGCTCGGTCCGTGGATCGCCCAGGCTGCCATGCGGGTGCTCGGTGCACCGCTACGGCGTGTGGGCCGGGTCTCCGGGTTCCTCGCCGCCAAGTCCGCCGCCGCGCACCATCGGCGGCTCGGCGCGGCGATCACCCCGATCGTGCTGGTCGTGGCGTTCGTCTGCGTGCAGCTGACGGCCGGCTCGACGCTGGAGCGGGCCGCCGACCGGCAGGCCGTCGCCGCGCTCCGGGCCGACCTGGTGGTGACGGGCCCGGCCGCCGGGCTGCCGGCCGACGCCGCGCAGGCGGTGCGCGAGGCTCCCGGGGTCGCGGCGGCGACCGGTGTGCTGCGCTCCGGCGTCGTCCTCGCGCATCGTGAGATGGGCGATCCGAAGCTCGACCGGTTCCCGGTGCTGGGGGTGACGGCGGACCAGCTGTCCGGCACGCTCGATCCGCACGTCACCGCCGGTGATCTGGCGGACCTCACCGGCCGGGGCACGGTCGCGGTCGGCAAGGACCGGGCCGCCGACCTCGACCTCGGCACCGGCGACACGGTGAAGCTCCGTCTCGGCGACGGTACGGAGGTACGGCTCCGCGTGGTGGCGCTCTACGAACGGGCCCTGGGACTGGGCGAGTTCATGCTGCCGCGTGAGGCCCTGGCCGGGCATGTCCCGACGTCGAACGACCAGCGGATCCTGATCCGCTCGGCTAAGGGCGCGGCGGCGTCGGCCTCGGCGGTACGGCACGCGCTCGCCCCGTACACGGGTGTGCGGGTCCGCCCCGCCACGGCCGACGACATACGGATCGCCCCGTCGACGTCGGACGCGGACAACGCCATGATCATCATCGGTGTGGGGGTGATCGGCGGCTTCGCGCTGCTCGCGGTGATCAGCACGCTGTCCCTGATCACGGTGGGCCGCCGCCCGGAGTTCCACCTGCTGCGGATGGTCGGTGCGGGCCGCCGCCAGGTGAGGCGGATGCTGGTCCTGGAGACGGGGCTGGTGGCGGTGACGGGCCTGGTGATCGGCACGCTGGTGGCGGCGGTCCCTCTGGTGGCGTTCGCGGTCTCGACAGCAGGTACGGCGCCGTATCTGCCGCCGGAGCGGTACGGCGCGCTGGTGCTGGCCGTGACGGTGGCGGCGGGCGCGGGGGCGCTGTGGCCGGGCTCTTCCGGCGGCCGGTTCGTCCTCAAGCGCCGGGGCTGAGGCCGTACCGCACGGGGCACGACCGGCGGGGACCGTATCCGCTGAAGCCGTACGGCACGGGCGGGCACGGCCGGCGCGGACCGTATCCGTCAGGTGGTCGTCGAGAACGCCGGGCGACGGTACGCGTCACAGCGGGTCGGACGACGCGCGCGTCCCGGGGAACGGATCCCCGGGCGCGCGTCACGTCGGGGTCGGCAGGAGCAGGGCTCCCTCCCGTACCGCCGCCGCGGCCAACGCGTCCAGCACCGGCGCGATCAGCGGATGGCCCTCCGCCCCGTGCCGCACCGCGGCGAAGACCCGGCGGGTGGGGGCGCTGCCCTCCACCGGGCGCACCACCACCCCGGTCAGCTGCATCCCCTGCAACGCCGACCGCGGCACGAGTGCCACCCCGGCACCCGCGCCGGCCAGCGCGACCACCGCGCGGAAGTCGTCCGAGGAGTGCTCCAGCCTCGGCTGGAACCCGGCGAACTCGCAGGCCAGGACCACCACGTCATGGCACGGATTGCCGGGGTACGGACCGATCCACGGGTCCTTGCCCAGATCGGCGATCGCCACCTGTTCCCGCTCGGCCAGGCGGTGCCCCACCGGCAGCACCGCGTCGAACGGTTCCGAGTACAGCGGCACCCGGGTCAGCCGCCGGTCGTCCTCGCCCGGCGCGCCCCGGTATTCGACGGCGACCGCGACATCAACCTGCCGGTCCAGCACCATCGGCACGCTCGCATCGCCCTCGGCGTCCTGGACACGGACCCGGATGCCGGGTGCCGTGAGGGTCAGTTCGGCGATCGCGGGGGCGAGGACCAGGCCGATGCCGGTGGCGAACGCGGCGACCGTGACCGTACCGGCGTCCCCCGCGCTGTACGCGGCGAGCTCCGCCTCGGCGCGTTCCAGCTGGGCCAGCACCGCGTTGGTGTGGTTCAGCAGGATCTCCCCGGCGGGCGTGAGGCGGGCGCCGCGCGCGTTGCGTTCGACCAGCCGGTGCCCGGTCTCCTGCTCCAGCGCCGCGAGCTGCTGGGAGACCGCGGAGGGCGTGAGATACAGCGCGGCGGCTGCGGCGGTCACCGTGCGGTGGTCGGCCACCGCACGGAGAATGCGCAGCCGCCGTGCATCGATCATGTGCCCCATTGTCCCAGGTCACGGAGGGAACCCGGCCGCCCGGGTGAGGCTCCCGGACAAGGGCGAGGACGAGGGCGAGGGCGAGGACCGACGACAAGGACGAGGACACGGGCGGGGCCCCGTACGGCGCCCCGCCCTCGGCACCGCTACTCCCCCAGCGCGGCCCGCGCGTCGACGAACGCGTCCACGGCCCGGTTCACATCCGCCGTGGAATGCGCGGCGGAGAGCTGGACGCGGATACGGGCCGCGCCCTGGGGGACGACCGGGTACGAGAACCCGATCACGTACACACCGCGCTCCAGGAGCAGCTCCGCCATCCGGCCTGCCTTCGCCGCGTCCCCGATCATGACGGGGGCGATGGCGTGGTCGCCGGGCAGGATGTCGAAGCCCTCCTCGGTCATCCGGGTACGGAAGAGCGCGGTGTTGGCATTGAGCTGCTCGCGCAGGTCGCCCGCGGCCTCCAGCAGGTCCAGGACCTTGAGCGAGGCCGCCGCGATGACCGGGGCGAGGGAATTGGAGAAGAGGTACGGGCGGGAGCGCTGGCGCAGCAGCGCGACGATCTCGGCGCGGGCCGCCACGTAGCCGCCGGACGCGCCGCCGAGCGCCTTGCCGAGGGTGCCGGTGATGATGTCGACGCGGTCCATCACGTCGTGCAGCTCGGGCGTGCCGCGTCCGCCGGGGCCGACGAAGCCGACCGCGTGCGAGTCGTCGACCATGACCATGGCGTCGTAGCGTTCGGCCAGGTCGCAGATCTCGCGCAGCGGGGCGACGTAGCCGTCCATGGAGAAGACGCCGTCGGTGACGACGAGCCGGCGCCGGGCCCCGGACGCCTCCTTGAGCTGCGTCTCCAGGTCGGCCATGTCGCGGTTGGCGTAGCGGAAGCGCTTGGCCTTGGAGAGGCGGATGCCGTCGATGATGGAGGCGTGGTTGAGGGCGTCGGAGATGACCGCGTCCTCGGGGCCGAGGACGGTCTCGAAGACACCGCCGTTGGCGTCGAAGCAGGAGGAGTAGAGGATCGTGTCCTCCTGGCCGAGGAACGTGGAGAGCCGCTGCTCCAGCTCCTTGTGGACCTCCTGGGTGCCGCAGATGAAACGGACCGAGGCCATGCCGTAGCCCCAGCGGTCCAGGGCCTCGTGGGCGGCGGTGATCACCTCGGGGTGGTCGGCGAGGCCCAGGTAGTTGTTGGCGCAGAAGTTGAGCACCTCGCCGGGCCGGCCGCCCGCGGTGACGGCGACGCTCGCGGACTGCGGGGTGCCGATCACACGCTCGGGCTTGTGGAGTCCGGCGGCCTGGATCTCGTCGAGGGTGGTGCGCATGTCGTCGCGTACGGATTCGAACATGTGGGTGTCTCCCAGCTGAGTACGGAGGCGGTCGGAGGTCAGACGGTCCAGTCGAGGATGACCTTGCCGCCGCGGCCGCTCGCCGCGTCGTCGAAGGCCGCTTCGAAGTCGCGGTAGCCGTACCGGCCGGTGATCACGGGGGCGAGGTCGAGGCCGCCCTCCAGCAGGACCGACATGGCGTACCAGGTCTCGTACATCTCGCGTCCGTAGATGCCCTTGATGGTGATCATCGAGGTGACGATGCGGGACCAGTCGACGGGGAATTCCTCGGACGGCAGTCCGAGCATGGCGATCCGGCCGCCGTGCGTCATGTTCTCGATCATGTGGCGCATCGCCTCGGGCCGCCCGGACATCTCCAGGCCGACGTCGAAGCCCTCGCGCAGTCCGAGGCGCTTCTGCCCTTCGAAGATGGTCTCCTCGCTGACGTTGAGCGCGAGGCTGACGCCGACCTTCCTGGCCAGTTGCAGCCGGGCCTCGCTGACGTCGGTGATGACGACGTGACGGGCGCCCGCGTGCCGGGCGACGGCGGCGGCCATGATGCCGATCGGTCCGGCGCCGGTGATCAGTACGTCCTCGCCGACCAGCGGGAACGACAGCGCGGTGTGCACGGCGTTGCCGAACGGGTCGAAGATCGCCGCGATGTCGAGGTCGACGGGGACCCGGTGGACCCACACGTTGGACGCGGGCAGGGCGACGTACTCGGCGAACGCCCCGTCCCGGCCGACGCCGAGCCCGAGCGTGGAGCGGCACAGGTGGCGGCGTCCGGCCAGGCAGTTGCGGCACTTCCCGCAGACCAGGTGTCCCTCGCCGCTCACCAGGTCGCCGACGTTGATGTCGACGACATCGGCGCCGGTCTCCGCGACCTCGCCGACGAACTCGTGCCCGAGGACGAGCGGGGTGCGTACCGCCTGCCGGGCCCAGCCGTCGTAGTTCCGGATGTGCAGATCGGTGCCGCAGATGCCGGTGCGGAGCACCTTGATCAGTACGTCCGAGGGGCCGATCTCCGGCTCTGGCACGTCCATCAGCCAGAGTCCCGGCTCGGCCTTCTGCTTCACGAGTGCCTTCACGGCTGCGGCTCCCTGCGCTGTACGGCGTGGTGTACCCCGGGCCGGGGGCAGGCTTGGGGAAGCCTGCGGCCCGGGGAGGAATGAGAGGGACGGCATGGCAGCGCGCGTCGGTCGGCTGCCGCACACCATCCTCTGCCGTCACCGAGAAATCTGCCGCACCCCGCGCCACAGGTCCATCGAGGTTTTCTTAAGCGCGCCCGCAGCTGTGCTTCATGCCCCGTTCCCCTCCGTACGGCAGGGCCGGTGGCGGATCGCGATTGCGGCGCAGGCCGGGCAGGCCCTCGAACGCGAAAGGGCCGAGCGCTCCTCGGCCCGGTCGCAGCAACCGGCGCGACGGAGGAGCCGGTTGACCGGCGTGTCCGCATGCGACAGGGAGTCGTCATTGCGGCCATGTGGCGCACCGGCCAGCATGGACGCATGCCAATGTCGCACCGGGTCGTCATCGCGGTCTTCCCCGATGTCGATCTCCTCGATGTCACCGGCCCGGCCGAGGTCTTCGCACTGGCCAACCGGGAGACCACGGGCCGCGCCGGCTACCGGGTCAGCCTCGCCGGGCCGGTCGCCGGTGCCGTCCGCACGTCGGCGGGTGTGCGGCTGCTCACCGACGTGGCCTTCGACGACGTCGGCGGGCAGGTGGACACCCTGCTGGTGCCGGGCGCGGTCGACATGACCGACGGCGGCCCCGTCGCCCGGATCGACAGCGATGTCGTGGCGTGGGTGAAGGAGACCGCCCCGCACGCCCGCAGGGTCGCCTCGGTGTGTGTGGGCGCGCATGTGCTCGCCGCGGCCGGGCTCCTGGACGGGAAGACGGCGACCACCCACTGGTCGACGGCCGCCCAACTCGCCGCCGACCACCCGGACGTCACGGTCGACCCCGACCCGATCTTCGTCCGTACCGATCGCGGCCGGCTGTGGACCGGGGCGGGGATCAGCGCCTGCCTGGATCTCGCCCTGGCCCTGGTGGCGGAGGACCTCGGCGAGCAGACCGCGCTGGCGGTGGCCCGGCAGCTGGTGATGTATCTCAAGCGGCAGAGCGGGCAGAGCCAGTTCTCCGTGCCGCTCAGCCGCCCCGCCGCCGATCGCCGGGACATCGACGAACTGCGGCTGTGGATCGCCGACCACCTCGACGCGGACCTGTCCGCGCGCACCCTGGCCGCCCGGATGTGCCTCAGCGAACGGCACTTCGCCCGCGTCTTCAAACAGGAGACCGGCACCGGTCCGGGCGCCTACGTCGAAGCGGCCCGCATCGAGGTGGCCCGGCGCCTGCTGGAGACCACCGACTGCCCGCTCGACCAGGTCGCGGCAGCCGCCGGGCTCGGCTCGGTGGAGACCCTGCACCGGGCGTTCAGGAGGCAGCTCGCCACCACCCCGGCGGCCTACCGCCGCCGCTTCCGCACACAGGCCGCCTGACCTGTCCCACCCACCCGTATCCCCGGCAGGTCCCCGAGGCGGAGCACCTCGCCATGCCCACCGCCTTCGACGGGGGCCCGGCGACGACTCGTCGCCGCCGATTCCTCGGGCTCGCCCCCGGCCAGCGGTGGAGCGGGCTGCACCCCGGATCCGGGAGGCAGCACCGCTGTGCGCGGCCGGGGCCGCGCGGAGACTTGATCACGTAAGCGAGGCCGCCCCGCACCGGGGCGGCCGGTCACTTCTCAGCACAGGAGACGCCCCCCGATGAAGGCCATGCTCTGGACCCTGCTCGTCGCCGCTCTCGCCGCAGCCGTCTACTTCACCAACTTCGGCGATCTCACCAACGCCGCTTCGGTCCTGGCCCGGGTGGGCAGCGCCGTCGTCGCGGTCGGATCCGGCGTCGCCCTGTGGCTGACGCGGAGCGGCGACCCCGCCTGAGAGCCTGTCGGATGACCTCCGACCGGGCGGTCACGCCCTGGCACGCACGCTTCCCGCGTTGTCGTCGGTCGCCGACGCTCCGCGTCGACTCCCTCCTCCGCCTTGGAATCGCACGCACCAGACCGCGTCCGCCATCCGATCCGAGGTCACCCGACAGGCTCTGAGACGGCCCCGAGCAGGTCGTCACGCGTCCGGCACGACGACGAACCGGGAACGGCGAGGCCGCCGCCGGTCGCGGCCCCGACGCGATGCGCGACCCCCTGGTGGAGCCACGGGACGAACCCGGTCGCAAAACAGCCGCCGGACACAGGTGAACGTGCGGCCGTAAGGCGTCAGGACGCACGCCAGCCGCTCCACCGCAGGGCCGAGACCTCGACCACCGGTCCGCCGGGCGGCCGGTCGGCGTACTGGTGGTACTTCGCTACGAGCAGGCCGATGCGGCGGGCTGCCTGCGGGGACCGGTCCGGCGGCGGGAGTACGCGGGCCCTGCCGTCGACCCGGACCCACCACAGGCGGCCCCAGTCCTCCTCGTAGTGGTCGGCGAGCAGGCAGACCGAGGGGTTGGCGGCCATGTTGGCCAGGCGTTTCAGTCGTGTCGTCCGCTTCGGTTTGTGGTCCACGGCCAGCACCACCGTGTCGCCGTCCACGGCGAACACCACCGGCACCAGGTGCGGGCGGGCCGCCGTGTCGGCCGTCGCCAGGCGGGCGATGCGCGCTTCGGCGAACCGCTCCCGCGCCTGAGCACTCGTCAGTTCGGGCATCGCAGCCCCTGTCGACGGGCCTCACGACGCTCAGGCCCTTGCCGACGGGCCTCACGGCGGACGCGACGAACACGGGCGACGCCGCGGGCACACGTCTCCGGGTCGGTCCCACGGTTGCGGGACGCGGCGGCTTCCGGCACCTCAGCGGTACCGGGCGGCGACGGCGGCCAGTCCGTCCAGGTACTCCAGCGTCTCCCGTTCGGGCAGCGTCGGTACGTAGAACAGCACCCGCTCCACCCCCAGCGCGAGATAGCCGTCGATCTGCCCGGGATCGTCCGGCGCCGCGTACACCGTCACCGGCACCTCCCGGTCGGCCACGGCGCGCAGCCGCTCGATCTGGGGACCGAGCTCCTGCGGCGACATGCTGTTGGCCAGCCACGCGTCTCCGAGCCGCGCCACCCGGGGGAACGCGCCCTCGCCACCGCCGACGTAGATCGGCGGATGGGGGCGCTGCACGGGCTTGGGCCAGGCGAAGACCGGATCGAAGTCCACGAACTCGCCGTGGAACTCGGCCTTCTCGGCCGTCCACAGCTCCCGCATGGCACGCAGCCGCTCATCGGTGAGCCGACCCCGGGTGGCGGGATCGGTGCCGTGGTTCCGCATCTCCTCACGGTTCCAGCCGACACCGACGCCGAGGATCACGCGGCCGCCGGAGACCAGGTCGAGCGAGGCCACCTCCTTCGCCGTGATGATCGGGTCGCGCTGCGGGATCAGCGCGATGCCGGTGCCCAGCAGCAGTCGATCGGTCACGACACCGGCCGCGGTCAGGGCGACGAAGGGATCAAGGGTGCGGTAGTACATCTCCGGCAGTTCGCCACCGCCCGGGTAGGGCGTCTGACGGCTCGCCGGGACATGGCTGTGCTCGGCGATGAACAACGAGTCGAATGCGCGTTCCTCAAGGGCGGTCCCTAGCGCGGCCGGCCCGATGCCCTGGTCGGTAAGGAAGGTCGAGACCCCGAATTTCACGGCGGCTCCTCAAAGGGTCGGATGCGGGATACGGAGGGATGGCACAGACCTTCTGCCTACCCGCCCCGAACACGTCCGCCCCGATGACCACCCGGGTGAACCATCACGGTGCACGGTCCCGGGTCCCGGTCCGCGTCCGCGCCGGCCGGCACGGCCCGGACCCCGGCCCCTGTCATCGCATGGCCGGCCGGCACCGCGACCGGCGAAAAGTACGGCCGGGATGAGCCGAGTTGTCTCCTCGTCGTCGACCGGAGACCCGACCGGAGGGAAAGCGGACACGGAACCGGCCGGACCGGGCTCCGCACCTCCCCGGTGCGGCACCCGGTGGCGCAGCTCCTACTGCCTCGAACCGCACCCCGGGCAGAACGCGGCTCCTTGCGGAACGGTCGCGCTGCAGGAACCGCACTGCGGGCTCTGGGCGAGGTGGTGGCCGCACCCCGGGCAGAACGCACCGCCATGGGTCTCCGTACGGCACTGTGGGCAGACCAGCTGCCGGGGTGCGCTCACGTCGTAACCCTGCCCGGCGGTCTGCCCGGCGGCATAGGCCCGGTCCGCCACGAAGTCGTTCATCCCGCGCCGACGGGCCGCCTCCGCCTCGGCGGCGGTGTCGGGGGCGCACTGCAGGCAGAGACCCTGCTCGATGTTCCAGCACCGCCCGCAGACGTACGAGGTGCAGCGGGGGCAGCGGTTGAAGTGTCCCTGCGCGTTGTCGATCGCACGCTGGAACGCGGTGTCCCTGGCACCGCCCCAGGTGGCACCCGCCAGCCCGTCGGCCGCGTTGCCGATGGTGCCGGCGCTGCCGCCCAGCAGGCTCCAGGCGGCATTGGCCCCCTTGCCTATCCAACTGGCCGCCTGCCCCGATCTGAACGGCTCGAACGGCGAGCGCCAGGTGTCCGAACACCGCGAGCACCTGAACTCGAACTGGAAACCCGCACCGGTGCCGTGCTGCTGCGACAGGTCGCTGTAGTTGTTGCTGAAATAGATTTCGTCACCCACGTCTGAACCTCGCGTCATTCGATCAGCTTTTGCCACTCGTATGATGACAACGATCGGTCGCACCGGTACGGGCGGTCCGGTCACTGTTTGGTAATACCTCCGCAGGTCAGGCCCGGGTCTCCACGGTCGCCGGAGCCGCGGGCGACTGCCACCGCCCGTTCGCCCCTCGCGGGTGCGTCAACGGCGGGCACGGCCTTGCGGCGCGGCACAAAGAAGCCGGACCACCGTCCGGGGAGACTTCCACCATGACCAACGCGATGAAAGCAGTCCTCGAAGGCGGGCCCGACGATCTTCCTGAGCGGATCGTCTCCCTCACCACAGCGGGGGCCGATCTCAAGATCCCGTTCCGTGGCGGATACGAGCACTTCAGGGCGACGACACGCCACCAGGAATCCGCCGAGGGTCAATTGCCCGTCTACGAATGGTGGGAGCGGACCGAAGTGCCGGGGTGAATTCCATTTCCGGACGCCGGGCCGGGCAGAGCTCCGGGCCGGGACGGCCGGCGGGCCGGTACAGCGGACCCGGTGCCGTGTGGACGGTCCTCCCCAGCGATAGGCGGCCCGGCGCCGTCCCGGCCGCTGCCCCATCTCCGGCATGAGCGCGTAGGTGCGGCCATCTGCCCCCGCCACCGTCCACGTCCGGACTCCAGGGCAGGGCAGGGGGTCCGGCTCGCCCGCCGCCGGGACCGGCCCCTCGTCGCGCACGCGTGCACGACCGACCGGACGCACACGGCACCGCGCCGCGCATCGGATCAACTCCGTTGCGCGGCGCGGCGGGTGTGAGGCGTCAGGCGTCAGGACAGCGCGAGCTCGGTGACGTTGTTGGCCTCCAGGACCCAGGTCGCGCTCAGGCCGCCTTCCTTGACCCGCGCGTCCCCGTCACCCTTGAGGACACCGATGCGGTTGCCCGACAGGGCGATCTGGATGGCGTGGTCGTACTCGTGCACCCAGGTCGCGCTGAGGCCGCCCTCCTTCACGTACGCGTCACCGTTGTCCTTCAGAACACCGATGCGGTTGCCCGACAGTTCGAGCTGGATGACGTCGTCGGACTCGCGGACCCAGGTCGCGCTGAGACCGCCCTCCTTCACCCAGGCGACACCGTTGCCCGTGAGGACGCCGATGCGGTTGCCCGACAGGACGATGCCGATGACGTTGTCGGACTCCTTGACCCAGATCGCGCTCAGGCCGCCCTCCTTCACGTACGCGTCACCGTTGCCCTTGACGACGCCGATGCGGTTGCCCGACAGCTCCAGTTCCTTGATGTGGTCGGACTCCTTGACCCAGGTCGCACTGAGGCCACCCTCCTTCACATAGGCGTCACCGTTGTCCTTCAGAACACCGATGCGCTTGCCCGACAGGGCGATCTGCTTGACGTCGTCGGACTCGCGGACCCAGGTCGCGCTGAGACCGCCCTCCTTCACCCAGGCGACACCGTTGCCCGTGAGGACGCCGATGCGGTTGCCCGACAGGACGACCTGCTTGACGCCGTCGTGCTCCTTGACCCAAGTGGCGCTGAGGCCGCCCTCCTTCACGTACGCGTCACCGTTGGCACGCAGGGTGCCGATGCGGTTGCCGCCGTCACCGGAGACCGTGCCGGGCACCGCGTTGGCCGTGGACGCGCCGGCGAGACCGGCCAGCGCCAGAACGGCGGCGACCGCGGAGAGAGTCTTGAGATTCATCCGAGTAACTCCTGTAAGCAGAGCAACCCTTGGGCCCGGAGTGCGGCGCCCACGGGGGGATTCTTCAATCCGAAGACGATCAACGACCGACCGGGCCGACGGTGTGTAGGCCATTGGGGTGACGAAGGAGCATTGAAGAGGTCCTTGCCGCGCGCCGGAGCCGGGTCGGCCGCGGTCGCACCGTCGCCGGCCGACCGTTGGCGCCGCCGACCCGGGCGAGCAGACGACCGCCCCGCACAAGCAGCGTTGCGCCGCGTACCGTCCGATGGCCCGCACGCCGGTGGGCGTGGACTCCGCGGCACACCCCCCGCGGACAAGGGCCGCCTGCACGCCGGAACAGCGACCGCTCCGGGCGTACCGGCGCCGCGTACAGTCCCGTTGGACCCAGCGCCCCTACAAGGGTTGCCCGGACGACCTTTCGGCGGGGTGCGTGCGGGAGCGGCGTGCTTGATAGCGTCGCTCCCGCGATTGCGGACCGCTCCCCGCCGGGGTCGTCGCTGCGCCCAGTCGGCCCTGCCCTCGACGGACGGCCGACGGAAGCGGGCGTGCTGACGGCACGGGGACGTTCGCGGCAAGGACGAAGAGGGCCGACGCATGAGCCTCGCGCAGTTGCACTACACCTCTGCCTCTGCGGGCGACGACGGGGGCGGCGCACGGTTCACGGCGGTCAGCGCCGGGCTGCCCACGCCCGTGCTGGCCGAGGCCGAGCAACTCCTCGGATACGAACCGCCGGCCGGCGCCCCGTACCACCCCACTGCCGACGAACTCCGTTCGTTCCCGGAGGCGTTGAGCTTCAGCGCACTGTCCGACGGCAGTCACCTGCTGGGGCGCGCGGTGGCGCTCGGCGGTCCCGGCACCGGTCGCTTCCACGCACACGCGGTACACCTTCCGGCCGGCACCCGGCTGCCGGGGGACACGCTGCCGATCACGGCCTGGCGGTCGCCGAACTGGGCCTCCACCGCGCCGGACGGCGGCGCGCCCGCCCGAATATCCTCTCTGCCCGCCTCCGCCGCCTTCGGACCGGAGGCGCTGAACGACTTCGCGGTCTCCCGAAGTCCCTGGCTGGCGGCGGTCTTCGCCGATCTGCGACGGGTGAGCGAGGAGCCGTCCGCGACGCGGGTGGTTCTCGTGGAGCGGCAGAGTGCCGACGTGGCCCGGTGGATCGCCCTGGCCACAGCCGTACTCCCGCCGGAGCACGCGCAGCGGCTGACCTTCACGACGTACACCCGCCATCCGGAGCGGTCCCCGCACCAAGTCGTCGGGGTGCTGCCCCAGGACGCACCGGAGCCGGCCGGCTCCGACGGCGCGCTGCGGGTGCACACCTGCGCCGGGGCGCGCCCGGAAGGGCCGGTGGACGACGCCTGGGCCGAGACCTGTGCCCGGATCTGGCGGAGCCGGGCCCCGGAGCTGTTCCGGGCGGCGGCGGAACTGCCCGGCGAGCCCTTCGCGGCCGGACCGCTCGCCGTCACCGCGCTGTGCGCGGGCATCGCTCTCGGCCCCGGCGAGCGTGCCGCGGCGGCCGACTGGGCCGCCGAGCGGCCGTACGCGCTGGACGAGGAGCGGACGCGGCTGCTGACGGACGCGCTGACGGCTCCGGGAATCGACCGTACGAACGCCGAACTGTCCTGTGTGGCACACCTGTTGACCGCCCTCGATGGGCGCTCCCCGGCCGCCACGACGGCTTCGCTCGCCGCTCTTCTGGTGACGGAGGCGGTGCGCGGCGGTGATATCGCGCTCGAACCGCCCGCGCGCTCGGCCTTCGCCGGACCGGCCGGGGAGCGTGCCGTCGCCGCACTCGTCACGGCCCTGGGCGACGACCTCCGTAGCGAACTGACCACCGGTGCGCCCGCCACGGCCACCGCACCCGGCCGGGCCGTGGCGCGCGCGGTGCAGCTGCTGCGGATCGCGCGGCTGCTCGATGTGGACTGCGCGGATCTGCTCCCCGATGTCGTGCGCCGGATCGCCCGGTCCCTGCTGGCCGAAGGGGCCGCCGACTGCGGACCGGTGCTGCTCGACCTGCTGGACGAACAGTTCGACGTCCGTACGGCGCTGCTGGGCGAGCTGGACCGGGTCGCCCCGCACGATCCGGCGGCGACGGAGCGGCTGCTGACCGGGGTCTGCCTGCCCTTCACCGGAACCCAGGCGCTGCCGCACCTGCGCATGTGCGCGGCGGCGCCGGACGCCAGGGCGAGCGGCGGCGACCGGGTGAAGACGGTGCACATGGTGCTGCGCGCCGGTGGTATGTCACCTTTCACCGAACCTCTGGTCCTGCGGACCGCGGTGGGCCTGGTGTGGGGCGAGGACACACCCACGGCGGGCGAGGCCCGGCTGCTGCTGAGCGGTACCACCTCCGACGCGCACCGCACGGCCGGTACATGGTCCGCGCTCGTCGCGGCGGCGCTCGGCGCCCCGGCCGACGACGAGGAGGCCCCGGAACTCGCCCATGACCTGCTGCGCGGCTTCCCCCGGGAGATCGACGCGCGGGTGCGTGGCGCCCTGCTGCTGCTGGAGTTCGCGCGGGACGTGCGCTCGGGTGCGGCGGAGCCCGGCTGGGCGGACCGGGCCCGGAAGCTGTGCGCCGGGGCCGAGCCGGTGGAACCGGGGGTGCGCGACCAGGCGTTCGGCGCCCTTGCGGGCCGGCTGCTCGCTCCGGACCGGCCCGAGGCGGAGCTGTACGCGTTCGTCCACAGCGATGACGCGGACCTCATCGCGGCCTACGGAACGGCCGCCCGCCATGACCCGGTCCTTGCCCGGCTGCGTTCCGAACCGGCCTATGTGGCCGACTGCTTCACCGTCTGGAGCTCCCACCCGCACGCGGGCTACGCCTGGAGCGAGACGCGGGCGGCGCTGTTGGCACAGGTGCTGCGACCGGTGGTGCGCGGCCTGTCCGCCGGTGAGGTGGCGGCGGTGGAGGAGGCCGTCGAGCGCACGGGCAGCAGCCGCACGGTGGAGGCGTTCCGGGCGTGGAACCGGCCGGGCGGATTCGGCAGACGGCTCGGCAGCAGGCTGACGGCACGCGTGCGCCGGTCGTAGGGCGGCGGCTGCCCGGCCGGGACCCTGGGCGTCGTGGGCCGTCCGGCGTGACCGGTACCGTGTGACATGTCTGTCTCGTGTGCTCCTGGCGGGCTGCGTGACCCCCTAGGAACGGATGAGGAACAGATGACGACGAACCGTGGACGCAAGGACGTCATCCGGGACCGGATGGCCGCGACCGGCGAGTCGTACAACGTCGCCGCCCGCAATCTGAAGGCGATGAAGGACATGGGCGCCACGCGTGAGGCGGTCCTCGCCCAGCGCTGGCGTCCCGCCGAGACGCTCGATGTGCCGTGCCCCTGCGGCGGAACGTGCGAGCCCGGCGAGAGGTGCGAGCGCTGCCACGCGTTCCACCGGCACATGGCGCGCTACCCCGGCAGCGTCACGGACGTGGAGACCTGGGCGGACCGCTACGACTGCATGGGCTGCTCGTCCTCGTACATCCTGACCGTGGTGCTGCCCGGTCGGCCGTGGGGCGTCGTCGAGACGGCGGTCCGGGGCGGCTCGGCGGAGCCCGTCGTACGGGCCCGGGTCTTTCCGGGGGTCGTCCATCCGCTGCTGCGACCGGAGAGCGCCGAGGACGGGGACGAGGACAAGGGCTGACGCCGGGCGTCGGCCCCGTTCCGGCCGGTGAACCTTTCCGGTCACGCACCGGCCGTGGTCGTCGGTCGTCGGTCCTCCTCGTTCCGGCGTCCGCCTGCTGCCCGGCGGCCGGCCGCCGGTCGACGGGTTCGCCCTGCCGCCGAGCGCCCGGCCGCCCTCGGCCGTCGTGCCCCGGCCGTTTCGCCGTCAGCCCTCGTCGGGCGTCAGGCGCAGTGAGATCGAGTTGATGCAGTACCGCTGGTCCGTCGGGGTCGGGTAGCCCTCGCCCTCGAAGACATGGCCGAGGTGCGATCCGCAGCGGGCGCAGCGGACCTCGGTGCGGACCATGCCGTGGCTGCGGTCCTGGATCAGTTCGACGGCATCGGAGTCCTTGGGGTCGTAGAAGGACGGCCAGCCGCAGTGCGACTCGAATTTGGTGTCGGAGCGGAACAGCTCCGCGTCGCAGGCGCGGCAGGAGTAGACGCCCGTGGTCTTGGTGTCGGTGTATTCGCCGACGAAGGCGGGTTCGGTGCCGGCCTGGCGCAGGACCGCGTACTCGGCGGGGGTCAGCTCCGCCCGCCACTGCTCGTCCGGCTTCTCGATGTCGTACGACACGTCGCTCCCTCAGCTCGACAGGTGGTCCAGGATCTGCGGGCCGAGGTCCGTGACGTCGCCCGCCCCCATGGTGAGAACGAGGTCGCCGGGCTTCGCCATTCCCGCGACGATCTCGGGGACCGCCGCCTTTTCATGGGCGGCGGCGACATCGGCCCCCGCGCTCCTCGCCGCGTCGATGATCAGGGCGCTGGTGATACCGGGGATCGGGTCCTCACGGGCCGGGTAGATGTCCAGGACCACGGAGGCGTCCGCCAGTGCGAGTGCCTGCCCCATCTCGGTGCCGAGTTCCTGGGTGCGGGAGAAGAGGTGGGGCTGGAAAACGACCAGGAGACGGGCGTCGGACGCGGCGCCGCGCATCGCTTCGAGGTCGGCGGTCATCTCGGTGGGGTGGTGCGCGTACGAGTCGATGACCTGCACGCCCGCCGCCTCGCCCTTGAGCTGGAGGCGGCGCTTGACGCCGGTGTACTTGCCGAGGGCCGAGGCCAGGTTGTGGGCCGGGATGCCGAGGGCCACACCGGCGGCGAGGGCCGCGACCGCGTTGAGGGCGTAGTGGCGGCCGGGCACGGAGACCGTGAACGTGAGGTACTTCCCGTTCAGGACGACCGTGACCTCGCTGGTCAGACCGCGCGGGGTGACCTTGTGGACGCGTACGTCGGCGGTCTCGGACGCGCCGTAGGTGACGACCTTCACCGAGGAGAGGTCACGCACCCGCTTCGTCAGTTCGACGGCGCCGGCCTGGTCGGCGGAGATCACCAGGGTGCCGCCGGCAACGATCTTGCCGGCGAACGTCTCGAAGGACTCGTAGATCTCGTCCATCGAGGCGTAGTTCGCGTGGTGGTCCAGCTCGACATTGAGGACGATCGCGACCTCGGGGTCGTACTTCTGGAAGCTGCGGTCGCTTTCGTCCGCCTCCGCGACGAAGATCTCGCCCTCGCCGTGCGCGGCGTTGGTGCCGGGGCCCGCGAGGTCGCCGCCGATGGCGTACGAGGGGTCGAGGTTCAGTTCGGACAGGGCGACGGCCAGCATCGACGTGGTGGTCGTCTTGCCGTGCGTACCGGCCACCGCGATCGCGCGCAGGCCGCCCATCAGGGAGGCCAGCGCGTCGGAGCGGTGCACGACGGGGATCGACAGCTCGGCGGCGCGCACCAGCTCCGGATTGTCGGGGCGGATGGCGCTGGAGACGACCACGCACGAGGCGTCGTCCGCCAGATGTGCGGCGGCGTGCCCGATGTGGACGGTCGCCCCCAGCGCCCGCAGTGCCTCGGCCGTGCCCGACTCCTTGGCGTCACTGCCCGCGACCTTCGCGCCGCGCTGGGTGAGGATCTTCGCGATGCCCGACATTCCGGCGCCGCCGATGCCGATGAAGTGCGGCCGTTCCATGGCGGCAGGAATACCGGGTGCCATGCGTATGTCTCCCCAAATGTCGATGCGAGTGGCCCACAGCCTATTCGCTGTGCGCGAAGAGCTTGAGCACCGGTACGCCGACCTTGTGCCGGGCCCTGGACGCCCAGTCCCGGTGGAAGAACTCCTCCACGTAGTGCGGCGCGGTGAGCACGATGACCTCGTCCGCCTCGGCGTCGTCGACCACGGACTTCAGCTTGTCCAGCGGGTGCTCCTCGATCACCTGTCCGACCGCTTCCGAGCCTGCCTGCCGCAGCGCTTCGAGTGATACTTCGAGTGCCAGTTCGGCGGACTGCCTGGCATTCTTGCCCTCCGGCTCCTCACCCTCGCGGGCGGCCTCCTTCAGCTCCCCCATCGCCAGGTCGTCGATGGCCCGCAACAGCACATCGGCCTGGTCACCGCGCGGCTGCATGAGCACGACGAAGGAGGTCTGCTCCTCCCCGTGCAGGGTGGTGACGAACTCGACGTCCTCGGAAGTGAGGGGCTTCTCGATCATCAAAACGCTGGTGAACACCACGGGCGCCCTTCTGCTTCAGTGACCGTCGCCGGTCTCTGCTGAAACCATCCTTCCCCGTGCCGACACGGGGTCTGCGAGAGTAATTGTGCCCACCGGAAGCTAAGCGGAACGGTAAATTCCGCCGATGGTCAGATCCGACGGTATCGGGTGAAGAGGAACCCGGCCTCTTCCAGCATCGATGCCAGGGCGAATCGTTCCGGCACGGCCACCGAGGGGCCACCGGCGATCCGCTGCGCGTCTCCGGCGGTCAGCATCGGCGAGAGGGTCAGACAGAGCTCGTCCAGCACCCCGGCCGCCACGAACTGACCCAGCATCCTGGGCCCGCCCTCGGTCAGCAGCCGCTTGAGTCCCCGGTCCGCCAGCTCCCGTACGGCCCTGGCGGGGTCCACCCGGGCCCCCTCCCCCGCGATCACCACCTCGGCGCCCGCCCTCCGGGCCTCCTCGATCCGGCCCTCAGGGGCTCCGGCGCCGGTCAGCACGAGGGTCGGAACGAGCGGCGAGACGAAGAGCGGCAGCGAGAAGTCCAGGTCGAGGCTGCCGCTCACCACGGCGATCGCGGGTGCGGGCCCCTGCCCGGCCGCGGCCCGGCGGGCGGCGAAGGCCTCGCGGGCCCTGGCCGGCCGGTAGCCCTCCAGCCGCACCGTCTCCGCCCCCGCCACCACCACATCGGCGAGACCGCGCAACGTGCCGAAGATCCGCATGTCGCTCTCGCACGAGATCGGCTGCGAGCGCCCGTCGTGCTGGGCGGCGCCGTCGAGCGTCGAAACCATGTTGGCGCGCAGCCAGGGGGCGTCCTGCTCGGGGTACGCGTAGGCGTCGGCCAGATCGTCCAGACTCCACTCCCCCTCGTCGTCGGCCGGTGTCGGGTCGGTCACAGGGAAGAGGCGTCGCATGCCCCGCAGTCTGGCACGGCCCTTAAGCTTGACGGTTGTGTCGTCCTCCACCGCCGTGCCGGGGCAGAGCCCCATAGCCGAAACGGCCCCGCTGTCCCTGTGCGCGCTTGAGCCGCACGTTCCCGCCGACCGGCTGGTCGCCGAGATGGTGCCGCCGCCGCGCTTCGACTCCGTGCGCTTCGATACGTACGTCCCGGACCCGGGCCGGCCGAGCCAGACCGAGGCGGTCGAGGTCCTGAGCGGCTTCGCGGCCGGGCTCGGCGGGGCGCATGCCACCGGCTCCGGCAAGAACAAGAGAGCGCGAAGCGCGTCCTCGGAGGGGTGGTGGCGGGCGACGGGTGGGCGGTTCAGCAGGAAGCCGGCGGCGCCCGCCGCCCCTCTCGGGGTCTATCTCGACGGCGGCTACGGCGTCGGCAAGACCCATCTGCTGGCCTCCCTCTGGCACGCCACGCCCGCCGCGCCCTCGCTGAAGGCGTTCGGCACGTTCGTCGAGCTGACGAACCTGGTCGGCGCGCTGGGCTTCCAGCAGACCGTGCGCACGCTCAGCGAGCACCGGCTGCTGTGCATCGACGAATTCGAGCTGGACGACCCGGGCGACACCGTCCTGGTGTCGTCGCTGCTCAGCAGGCTCGTCGAGGCGGGGGTCGCGCTCGCCGCCACCTCCAACACGCTGCCCGGCAAGCTCGGCGAGGGCCGGTTCGCCGCCGCCGACTTCCTGCGGGAGATCCAGGGGCTGTCCGCGCACTTCCGTCCGCTGCGGATCGACGGCGAGGACTACCGCCACCGCGGGCTGCCCGAGGCCCCCGCGCCGTACTCCGACGAGCAGGTCACCCGGGCCGCGTACGCCACCGAGGGCGCCAGCCTGGACGACTTCCCCTCGCTCCTCGACCATCTCGCCCGGGTCCATCCGAGCCGCTACGGCGCGCTGACGGACGACCTGCGGGCGGTCTGCCTGACCGAGGTCCAGCCGGTGCCGGACCAGTCGACCGCGCTGCGGCTCGTCGTCCTCGCCGACCGGCTGTACGACCGTGAGGTCCCGGTGCTCGCCTCCGGGGTCCCGTTCGACAGGCTGTTCAGCGAGGAGATGCTGAACGGCGGGTACCGGAAGAAGTACTTCCGGGCGATCTCCCGGCTGACGGCGCTGGCGCGCGACGCGAAGGGGCTGGTGGCGCAGTAGGTTCGGGGGCGTACCACCCTTCGGGGCCGTACCACCCGAGGTGCCCCGGGGCGCCTCGTTCCTCCCGTAGCAACCACGCACACCGTTTGAAGGGATCCAGCATGGCTACCACGCGTCAGGCGCACACGGTCTGGGAAGGCAACCTGATCGAGGGCAAGGGCGTCGTCACCTTCGACTCCTCCGGCATCGGTGACTACGACGTCTCCTGGCCGTCCCGCGCGGAGAAGGCGAACGGGAAGACCAGTCCCGAGGAGCTCATCGCGGCGGCCCACTCCAGCTGCTTCTCGATGGCGCTGTCCAACGGTCTGGCCACGGCAGGCACCCCGCCGACCCGGCTGAACACCCGGGCCGAGGTGACCTTCCAGCCCGGTACCGGCATCACCGGTATCCACCTCACCGTCCAGGGCGAGGTGCCGGGACTCGACGAGGCGGGCTTCGTCAAGGCCGCCGAGGACGCCAAGGCGAACTGCCCGGTCAGCCAGGCACTCACGGGTACGACGATCACGCTCACCGCGTCCCTGGCCTGACCCCACGGGCCCCGTGGGCCCGTGACACGCACGAGGCACGGTGACCCGCATGGTTTCCGCGCGACGAAACGCGTGGTACACACATGCGGGTCACTTCTCCTGTCCGCCAGCAGGGAGTTGCCTCATGTCATCAACAGCAGCACGACACCTCGCAACCCGACGACAGGTCCTGGCCGGCAGCGGCGCGGCCGTTGCCTCGATCGCCTTCGCCGGGGCGTTCTCCGAACTCTTCGCGGGCACCGCCGCCGCCCGGGGACACGGCGGCTACGGCCCGCTGGTGCCCGACCCCGACGGGCTGCTCGACCTCCCGAAGGGCTTCCGCTACCGGGTCCTGTCCCGGGAGGGCGACCCGCTCCGCTCCGGCGAGGGCCAGGTCCCCGGCAACCACGACGGGATGGCCGCCTTCGCGGGCCGGCACGGTCACGTCCGCCTCGTGCGCAACCACGAGAACCGCGTCACCGCCAAGATCCCGGTCCCGGTCGTCGAGGGCCTCACCTACGACCCGATGGGCAAGGGCGGCTGCACCGCCCTGGAGCTGGACGGCCGCAACAACGTCCTGGGCGAACGCGTGGCCATCGCCGGGACCGCGGTGAACTGCGCGGGCGGCCGCACCCCTTGGAACACCTGGCTGACCTGCGAGGAGACCGAGGACCGGGCCGGTACCAACGGCTACACCAAGGACCACGGCTTCGTCTTCGAGGTGGACGGCGCCGATCCGCGCCGCACCGGCGCCGTGCCGCTCACCGCGATGGGCCGCTTCCAGCACGAGGCGATCGCGATCGATCCGAAGAGCGGGATCGTGTACGAGACGGAGGACGCGTTCGACAAGCCGTTCGGGCTCTTCTACCGCTTCCTGCCGAACAAGCCGCTCGGCGGGACGGGCTCGCTGCGGGCGGGCGGTCGTCTGGAGGCCATGCGGGTGCCGGGCGTCCCCGACCTCTCCGTGGTCCAGCAGACCGGCGCGAGCTTCGAGGGCGTCGAGTGGGTGCCCGTACCGGATCCGCAGGCGGCCGTGACCCCGATCCGGTTCCAGGACTTCGGCCCGAAGGGCATCACGCACGCGCAGAAGCTGGAGGGCTGCTACTGGGGCGGGTCCGCGGTCTACTTCGTCTCCAGTTTCGCGCACAGCTCGCAGGGTTCGGCGGCCGACCACTACGGCCAGGTGTGGCGGTACGAACCGAAGCGGCGCCGCCTCACGCTGGTGATCGTCTTCGGTCCCGGTACGGACGTCCAACTGCCCGGCGAATCACCGGACAACATCTGCCTGGCCTCCGACGGCGGGCTGATGGTGTGCGAGGACGGCGACGGCGCGCAGCATGTGTTCGGCGTGACGCGGAGCGGCGAGGTGTACGCGATGGCGCGGGGCCGCCAGAACATCGGGACGCCCGAGGAGCCCGCGTGGGGCGAGTTCGCCGGGGTCACGTTCGCTCCGGACGGCGCGACGATGTTCGTCAACTGCTACACGCCGGGGACGACGTTCGCGGTGACGGGGCCGTGGCGCTGACGCGTTGACGCGCGCGTGGGGGCGGGCCGTTGTCGCCCGTCCCCCGCGCGCTGCCCGGGGTCAGTGCTGTGACCGGAAGGGTTGACCGGCTCGCGACGTCCGGCACGGCGCCTCGCCGCGCTGCCGCATCGCCCGAGTGCGTCCGGCACGAGGGCGATCCTCCGCCTCGCGACGCACCGCACCGGATGCCGCGAGCCTCCCGGCCAGCCTTTCCGGCCACAGCCCTGGATCTCCTACCAGTTGGTGAACGCCCCGTCCGCCGTGCGCAGATGAGGCCGTTCGGCGGCAGTGGCCTGGTACTTACGGGCCTCTTCGCGGTCGATGACGACACCGATGCCGGGCAGGTCGCTGCGCTCGACGCGCCCGGGAAGGACCGTGGGCCGTTCGATGAAGAGGCCGGCGATGGCCGGCTCGGGGTCGGTCTGGTGCTCCTGTATCGCCACATTGGGGCAGGCGAGATTGAGCTGGAGCGACGACGCGGCGGTGACCGGGCCGAGGGGATTGTGCGTGGCGAGCTTGATGTGGTGGGCCTCCGCCATCGCGGCGATCTTCTTCGCCTCGGTGAGACCGGCGGCGACGCCGATGTCCACCCGGGCGTAGTCGACGAGCTCCTCCTCGATGAGGCTCCTGAACTCCCATTTGGAACCGTACTGTTCGCCGGCTGCCAGCGGCACGCCCGTGCGCGCCCGCAGCATGCGGTAGCTGTCCGGGTTCTCGCAGCGCAGCGGGTCCTCCACGAAGTACGGGCGTGCCGCCTCGATCTCCCGGCACAGGGTCAGCGCCTCGGGCGGATCCAGTCGCGTGTGCACATCGAGCACGAGCTCCACCTCGTCGCCCACGGCGTCCCGTACCTGGTGGAAGAGATCGACGGTGTCGCGCAGACAACGACGGGCGTCCAGCACGCCGTCGGCGTCGTGCGGTGCGGCGAAGCGGAGGTGTCGCCAGCCCGTCGAGACGAGGTCGCGGCAGCGGTCGAGGAACCACTCCCGGTCGTGGTAGCCGTCGCCGACGTGCACATAGGCGGGTACGTGATCACGCACCCGGCCGCCGAGGAGTTCGTGCACGGGGACGCCGAGCGCCTTGCCGCGGATGTCCCACAGCGCCACGTCCACGGCGGCGACGGCGGCGCCGAGGATGCGGTCGGCGGGGAAGAAGCCACGACGGAACATCACCTGCCAGAGATGCTCGATCCGCCGCGGGTCCTCGCCGATGATCAGCTCGGCCAGGTGCTCCAGCCCGCCCGCAACCGCCTTCTGCCGGGACCTGATTCCGACTTCGCCCAAGCCGTGGATGCCCTCGTCGGTGTCGACCACGACCAGCATCATGCTGTCGCCGTGGTCGGGGAGAGTCAGCACTTCCAGGCCGGTGATCTTCATGCCACTCCTCTATGAAAACGTTCCCGCAATTGCAGGGCAGTTGCTGAGAACGCATCATCGGCAATAAGTGGGGCCCAGCGCAATCCCCTTGTGCACAGCGAATTTTCCTCGTGAAAACACTCTTGACACGTCCGGGAACGTTCGCAAGGATCCACCGCATCCAGCAGAGGTCCAGACGAGGAGGCCGGTCGTGGCAGTCACAATCCGGGAGGTGGCGAGCGCCGCGGGGGTCTCGGTGTCGACGGTGTCCCGCGCGTTCACCGCACCCGATCAGGTCCAGCCGAAGACCCGGCAGCGCATCCTCGACGCCGCGGCCAAGCTCGGCTACTCCCCCAACCCGGCGGCACGCAGCCTGCGCGGCGGCGGCACCGGAACCCTCGGGCTGATCGTCCCGGACATCGCCAACCCGTTCTTCCCGCCGATCGTCAAGGCGATGCAGGCCCGTGCCCGGCGTCTGGGCTACACGATCCTGGTCGCCGACAGCGACGAGCGCGAGGCCGACGAATTGGAGACGATCGCCGCATTCTCCAAGCGGGTCGACGGTCTGGTCCTGTGGGCCTCCACGCTCACCGAGGACCGACTGCGCGAACTCGCCGCCCAGATGCCGGTGGTGGTCGTGAACCGCCATGTGCCGGGCATCCCCGAGGTACGGATCTCGCTGTCGGCCGGTATCACCCAGACCGTCGAGCACCTGCGCGCGTACGGCCACCGGCGCTGTGTGTTCATCAACGCCTCACGGGCCGAGCTCAGCCGCGGCAAGTCCATTCAGGAGTCCTTCGAGGCGCTGGACCTCTCCCTCGTCGAACTCGGCCCGTACGAACCGCGGTTCGAGACCGGCGTGCACGCGGCGACGCTGGTCGCCGCGCACGGGGCCACGGCGGTCATCGCCCACAACGACCTGGTCGCCCTCGGCGTGCTGCACCAGATGGCGGGCCTCGGCGTCAGCGTCCCCGGCGACATCAGTGTCGTCGGCATCGACGACACGTTGCTGGCCTCGGTCTCCACCCCCAATCTGACCACCATCAGGATCGACCCCGAGGAGATCGCCACCCGGGCCAGCGATCTGCTCATCGAAACGATCAACGGCCGGACGAAGGGCGACGCGGCCCCGTGCGTGGAGATCGGCTCCCGTCTGATCCCGCGCGCTTCCACGGGTCCCGCCCCCGCGAACTGAGCAGCACCCCTCACCGCCAGACCTCCTGAAAACCCCGCACCGGGCCCTCCCCTGCTTTCCCCTGCCCTTCTTGGAGTCGAAATGTCCAGAACATTCCACCGTGCAGCCGTACTGGGGTGCATAGCCGTGACCGTGGCCCTCACGGGCTGCTCCGCCGTCACCCCGAGCGGGGCCGGCTCGGGAGGAGACCTCGTACTCCGCGTCCAGGGCATGCCACCGGCCACCGACAAGCCGGCGCTGGCCCTGTTCAAGAAGCAGGTCGCCGACTTCGAGAAGGCCAATCCGGGCATCCGGGTCAAGGGCTCCACGACGGTCTACGACCCGCTGACGTTCTCCGCCAAGCTGTCCGGCGGCAATGTCGAGGACGTCATCAGGGTGCCGCTCACCGAACCGCAGCGGCTCATCCAGCAGAAGCAGGTCCAGCCGATCACCGGGCGGCTCAGCGAGTGGGACCACTTCAAGGAGTTCAACCCGCAGGTGCTCAAGCCCGTCAGCGACAGCGCCGGCCAGGTCTACGGCGTACCGCAGAACCCGTACGCCCAGGGCCTGGTCTACAACCGCGAGCTGTTCCGGAAGGCCGGTCTCGACCCCGACAAGCCGCCGACGACATGGGAGGAGGTCCGGACCGCCGCGAAGAGGATCAGCGAGAGGACCGGCAAGGCCGGCTTCGTCCACGAGTCGAAGGACAACCAGGGCGGCTGGCAGCTCACGATGCTCTCGTACGCCTTCGGCGGCGAGCTGGAGAAGCGGGAGAGCGGCACATACACCGCCACGCTGACCGGCGCGGAGACGAAGAAGGCGCTCGGCCTGCTCAAGGACATGCGCTGGAAGGACGACTCGCTGGGCAGGAATCTGCTCAACAACCAGAACGACGTCATCAAGCAGTTCGCGGCCGGACAGGTCGGGATGTTCATGGGCAGCCCCGGCACCTACCGGCTCGCCACCATGCAGTTCGGCATGAAGAACACCGATGCCTTCGGGGTCGGTCCGATGCCGCAGTCGGGCGGCGACGCCACGCTGACCGGCGGTGACATCTACATGGTCCCGAAGTCGGTGAACAGCAAGCGCGCCGCGGCCGCGGTCAAGTGGCTGACCTTCGCCTATGCCGAGCCGCAGTACAGCACGGACATCGCCGCCCAGCAGGCCGAGGCCCTCTCCGCCGATCCCAAGTCCGCGGTGGGCGTGCCGACCCTGCCGGTGTTCGACGCGAAGCGGCAGGACGAGATCAACGCGGCGATCAAGCCGTACGTCAATGTCGAGCAGGCGAACTTCCGGCCGTACACCGACGGTCTGACGAAGCTCGCCCTCAAGCCGGAGCCGCCGTACCAGGCGCAGCAGCTCTACACGGCGCTCGACCCGGTCGTCCAGTCGGTCCTCACCGAACGGGGCGCCGACATCGACGCCCTGCTGGCCGCGGCCGAGAAGGACGTCAACGCCAAGTTCTCCGCCGACCAGAAGTAGCCCGTCATGAGTCTGCTCACCTCTTCCCGGCGGCCCGCAACCGCGCTCGAGCAGCCGCTGCCGCGGCCCGCGGGCCGACGACCCGGTCCGCGCGGCGCGAGCGCCCGCAAGCAGTTCACGGCGTGGCTCTTCCTGGTCCCGGCGCTCCTGGTCTTCGGGCTCTTCGCCTGGTGGCCGATCGTGCGCAGCCTGCTGCTCAGCTTCCAGCGGACCAACCTCGTCGACCCGGTCGCCTGGGTGGGCCTCGACAACTTCCGCGCCGTCTTCGACGATCCGCTGCTGGGGACCGCGGTACAGAACACGCTGCTCTTCGTCGGCCTGGGCATCCTGATCGGCTTCCCCGCCCCACTCGTGCTGGCCGCCGTCATGTCCACGGTGCGGCGTGGCGCGGGGGTGTACCGCTTCCTCGTCTACCTGCCCGTGGTGATCCCGCCGGTGGTCGCGATCCTGCTGTGGAAGTGGTTCTACGACCCGGGCAGCGGGCTCTTCAACAACGCTCTCGGGACGGTCGGGATCGGCCCGTTCTCCTGGCTCGAATCCTCCGACAGCGCGATGCTGTCGCTGGTCCTGGAGGCGACGTGGGCCGGCATGGGCGGCGCCGTGCTGATCTACCTCGCCGCGATGGTCGGCATCCCGGGCGAGCTGTACGAGGCCGCCGAGGTCGACGGCGCCGGGATCGGGCGGCGGATCTGGCACATCATGCTCCCCCAGCTGAGGCCGGTCATCGGCCTGTTGCTGCTGGTGCAGCTCATCAACACCGTCCAGGTCTTCACCGAGCCGTACGTCTTCACCGGGGGCGGCCCGCAGAACTCCACCCTCACCGTGCTGCTGCTGATCTTCCGCTACGCCTTCCAGGACGGCGCGTACGGCCAGGCAGCCGCGCTCTCCTTCCTGATGGTGCTCGCGCTCGCCCTGCTCTCCGCGATCTATCTGCGGGCCACCCGCAGCTGGAGCACGTCATGACCTCTCCCACCACATTCGTCTCCGTCAACGACCGGCAGCGGCCGGGTGTCCGGGCGGCCGTACGCTCCGTTCAGCTGCTCACCCTCGTTCTGCTGCTGCTCATCGGCATCGGGCCGCTCTACTGGATGGTCAAGGGCGCGGTCTCACCGCCGACCGAGCTCACCACGCAGCCGCTCGCCCTGTGGCCGGACCGGCCGGTGATGAGCAACTTCGCCACCGCGTACACCGATCTGAGTGTCGGGCGCTATCTGATGAACACCTTCCTGGTCGTCGGCGGCTCGTGGTTCGTCCAGTTGTTCGTCTCGGCCACCGCGGGTTTCGCGCTGTCCGTCCTCAGGCCGCGATTCGGCAAGGTCGTCTACGGGGCGATCCTGGCGACGATGTTCGTGCCGTACACGGTGAACATGGTCAGCCTCTTCATGACCGTGATCGACGTTCCGTTCCTGCATCTGAACCTCGGTGACACCTACTGGGCGATCTGGCTGCCGGCCGGTACCAACGCCTTCACGGTGCTGCTCGCCAAGCAGTTCTTCGACGCGCTGCCCAAGGAGCTGTTCGACGCCGCGCGCGTCGACGGCGCGAGCACCCGCCAGCTGCTGACGAGGATCGTGCTGCCGATGAGCCGGCCGGTGCTGGCCGTGATCAGTCTGCTGGCGGTCATGCACAGCTGGAAGGACTTCATCTGGCCGCTGGTCGCGATCACGGACCCCGAGAAGCAGCCGATCAGCGTCGCTCTCGCCCAGCTCGCCACCCAGGCTCCGCAGGACCAGCTCATCGCCGCGATGGTCCTCGCGGTCGCCCCGCCCGTCCTCGTCTTCGCCGTCTGCCAGAAGTACATCGTCGCCGGGCTCGGCTTCACCGGCGTCAAGGGCTGAACCGCAACCCGACCCATGCTCCTTCCTCTTCGGGACAAGAGAAAGGCATCTCCATGCCAGTTCACCGCCGCGGATTCCTCCAAGGAACGGCCGTCGCCACGGGTGCCGCACTGCTTCCGACGGGCACCGCGCACGCCGCGGACCCGGTCACCGTCTCCGCCGAGGGCATCACGCTCATCGGCCGGAGCGACGGCAGCGTGCTCGTCCAGGGCAGCGCGGCGACCGACCGCGTCCTGCTCACCCACTTCATGATCAAGGACAGTGTGCTGGGCCAGCAGCGCACCTTCGGCGGCACGCCGCAGCAGATCACCCTGCCCGACGGGAGGCCCGCCCTCCGGGTCACGTACACCATGGGCAGCGGCGCTCCCGGCGTCACCGTGCGGGGCACCTTCGATGTCACCGCGCACAAGGCGCACCTGAAGTGGGAGGTCGGCGGCTCGGGCACGCTGACGCCCACGGGCTTCATGTTCGGGCGCACCCTGTACGGGACGAGCGCGGCGGAGTCGTACGAGGCACTGACCGTCTGGGAGCGGGACGCCCGCGGCGGCATTCCGTACGAGACGAACGCGGGAGGGGCGTACGTCGAGACCTGGCCGGACACCCAGGGCTTCTTCTGCCTGCCCTCCACCAACCCCGCCTACACCAACGCCACATGGGTCCACTCCCCCGGTACGGCGACCGGCACGGCCACCGCCGTCACCGAGGCGGACCTCGTGCTCGGTGCTCTGCGGCCGCGCGCCGCGGGGGCGATCGCGGCCGCCCGGCCGCTCGGCGTGGAGGTGTGGACCGACCAGCCGTTCAATCTGTACAAGGCCGCCGGACAGACCATGACGCTCAAGGCGCAGGTCGTCAACGGCGGATCCGCGCCGAGGCCGGTGACCCTGAACTGGTGGGCACGCGACTACGCGGGCACGGTGATCGCCGATGGCGCGGTCTCCAGGACGCTGGATCCGGGCACGGCGTGGGACGCCTCCTTCACCCTCGCCTCGCCGTCCCAGGGCATCGTCTTCACCGAGGTGGAGGCGGTCGGGGGCGGCGACCGGGCACTTGCCCGCACCAACCTCGCCGTGCTGCCGGACTTCTCCTACCAGGCGGGGCCGGAGTCCATGTTCGGCATCGCCAACTACCCCTGGCTGCTCAAGCCGGGCAAGGACGCCGTACTCGGACTGCTGAAGACGATCGGCGTCAAGTGGATCCGGATCGCCTACGCGGGCGCGCCCGGCATCGACATCGCGACCCTGGACGCGCACGGCATCGCGCACAACGTCGAACTCAGCGGCATCCCGATCGGCGGCAGCGCCGAGCAGATCGCCGGCTGGGCCGACACCAACGTCGCCAGGGCGATCGCGGCAAAGGCCCAGTACTTCGAGGTGAGCAACGAGGTCAACAACCCCTGGATGCAGGGGAGGGGCGTCGAGGCGTACATCAGCGACGGGCTGCGCCAGGTCACGGACCGGCTGGCCGCCGCCGGATCGACCATGAAGGTCATGAACGCGGGCCTCGGCGGCATGGACTACGTCTGGACCGAGAGATTCAAGGCCGCCGGCGGCTGGGATCTCATCGACGCCTTCGCCTTCCACCCCGGCCGCGGCAATTTCACCCCTGACTACGCCCCCCCGCCGCAGGAGTGGACACAGGGCGCGGCGGGCACGTACTGGAACTTCCTCGGCGCCCTTCGCAAGGCCAAGCAGGTCATCGCGGAGTACGGCGGGAACAAGGAGCTCTGGCTGACCGAGGCGTACGCGTCCACCCGGCCCAACGCCTGGTGGACCGACACCTACCGGCACGCCGCCGAGAACGTACTGCTGACCCTCGCCCTCGCCAAGTCCGAAGGCGTACGCGGCGTCAACTGGTACCAGCTGCACGACTCGACCGTTCTGCACGCCCAGGAGGCCAACCCCGCCGACATCGAGTACCACTTCGGCCTGATGAACCGCGACACGAGTGCCAAGCCCTCGCTGCTCGCCTACGCCACCGCCGCCCGCGTCCTCGACCGCGCCTCCTTCGTCCGCCCGCTCGTCTTCGCCGCCCCGGACGTCAAGGGCCTGCTCTTCACCACGCCGGACGGCCCGGTCTCGATCCTGTGGAGCCGCAAGGACGGCTACATCCTCAACTCCGACCACGGAGACGATCCCTGGTATGCCTCGCCGGAGCCCTGGGTCGACACCTGGACGACGAACACGGTGGTCGTGGCGCACTCCGCCGCCGTGAACGGCACGGTGAGGGAGCTGAATTGCATCGGTCAGGAACGCACCCTCACGGCGGCCGACGGCAAGGTCTCGTTGCGTCTCGACGGTGCGCCGCGCATCTACTACGGCCTCGCGGCCAACCCCGATTGGAAGTAAGCGATGAGGAACGAAACCGCACGGCATGACATCACCGTCGTCGGCGGCGGGCTGGCCGGAGTCTGCGCGGCGATCGCCGCCGCCCGGCTGGGCCGTTCGGTAGCACTGATCAACAACCGGCCGGTGCTGGGCGGCAATTCCAGCAGCGAGGTGCGGGTCTGGGTCTGCGGCGCCACCGGGCACGGGAAGAACCACCACGCCCGCGAGGGCGGCATCATGGGTGAGCTGTTCGTCGAGAACCAGTTCCGCAACCCGGACGGCAACCCCTACTACTGGGACACCGTCGTCCTGGACGCCGTCCGGGCCGAGCCCGGCATCACGCTCTACCTCAACACCGATGTGCGCGAAGTGGACGCGGACGGGCCCGAGGACGCCCGGCACATCACCGCCGTCACCGGCTGGATGATGGGCTCGGAGCGTCGCGTCCGCTTCGAGAGCGAGGTGTTCCTGGACTGTTCGGGAGACGGCCTCATCGGTGCTCTGGCGGGCGCCCGCCACCGCATCGGCCGGGAGTCGCGGGCGGAGTACCTCGAACCGTGGGCACCCGAGACGGCCGATCGCATCACGCTGGGGTCGACCCTGCTCTTCTACACCAAGGACGCGGGACGCCCGGTCAAGTACGTGCCGCCGGACTTCGCCAGGAACATCGCCGAGACGTCCATCCCGCAGCGCCGCGTCATCAAGTCCGGCGACAACGGCTGTGCGTACTGGTGGATCGAGTTCGGCGGAGAGCTCGACACGGTGCACGACAACGAGCGCATCCGTGACGAGTTGTGGGCGGTCATCCACGGCATCTGGGACCACATCAAGAACTCCGGAGAGTTCGACGCCGAGAACATGACACTGGAGTGGGTGGGTTCGGTGCCCGGCAAGCGCGAGTACCGGCGCTTCCTCGGCGACCACGTGCTCCACCAGGGGGACATACTCGACCAGACCGAGTTCGCCGACCGGGTCGCGTTCGGCGGCTGGTCCATCGATCTGCATCCGCCGAAGGGCATGTACGCCGGTGAGGACGGGGCCAAGCAGCGCTATGCGGACGGCATTTACCACATTCCCTACCGAAGTCTGTACTCGGTGAACACCACGAACCTGCTCTTCGCCGGACGCAACATCTCCGCCAGCCATGTCGCCTTCGGCTCCACCCGGGTCATGGCGACCTGCGCCACGATCGGCCAGGCGGCGGGCACCGCCGCCGCGCTGTGTGTCGCGGAAGGAGTCACTCCACGCGCACTGGACGTGCCGGCGCTGCAACGCACCCTGCTGCGCGAGGACGCCTCCGTCGTCGGTCTGGCCTCGGCCGACCCGGACGACCTGGCCCTGCGCGCCACCGTCACGGCCTCGTCCAGTCTGACCGCTCTCACGCTCGCGACACCGCTGGAGCGGTGGCCGCTGACCGCCGACGCGGGGCTGGTACTGCCCGTCGATCCCGAGCTGACCGGCCTCGAACTGCTCGTCGACGCCGAGCGGGACACGGAACTCGTCGTCGAGCTCCACGACCCGGAGCTCGGCCAGAACTACGTCCCCCGCCGCCTCCTCGCCTCCGTCACCGTCCCGGTCGCGGCCGGGGCGAAACAGTGGGTCGCGACAGGACTGCGGTGGTCGCCCGAGAGCGCCCGCAACGCCTTCGTCGTCGTGCGCGCCAACGAGGATCTCGCCCTGTACAGCACCGACGGGCCGGCCCCGGGCGTCCTGAGCCTCACCCGCATTCCGTTGAGACCCCAGGACGAGTCGCCGCAGCCGCTGCGCGAGTGGACCGACACCGGCCTGCAGCGACGCGCCTTCTGTTTCCGGGCGGGGGAAACCTCCGCGTACGCCCCCGCCAAGGCGGTGGACGGCTACGCCCGCCCGTACGCCGGCCCGCACATGTGGGTCTCCGCTCCGCTCCAGGAGGGCGTCGGAGCCTGGCTGGAGCTGGCCTGGCCGCAGCCGGTCACGCTCAGCCGGATCGACGTCCTCGCCGACGACGACGTCAACGAGGACCTGATCAACCTGCACCACCACAGGACCCCGTTCGACACACTGCCCACCCTGCTGCGGGACTACCGTGTCGAGGCGCTCGGCCCGGACGGTGTCTGGCGGACCGTCTCCCGCACGAGGGACAACCGGCGCCGCCGCCAGGTCCACGCCCTGGACGAGCCGGTCACCGCGGCAGCGGTGAGGATCGTCGTCGAGGCAACCAACGGAGCCGCGTCGGCGCACATCGTCGCCGTTCGCGCGTACGCGTAGGAGCATGAGCATGGTCACCAGGGTTCTGGTCACAGGCGCTGCCGGGCGGATCGGCCGGGCGGTGCTGGCCCTGCTCGCCGAGCGCGACATCGCCGCGAACGCCCTCGTCCTGGAGGACCCGGGTGACCTGCCCGCGCGGCTGGTCGTGACGGGCGACGCCGCCGACACGGACACCGTGCGGGCGGCGCTGGACGGGGCCGACGCGGTGATCCATCTGGCCGCCATCCCCACACCGCAGCGCAACACCCCGCAGGAGGTCTTCGCCACCAACACCCTGACCACGTTCACGGTCCTGGAGGAGGCGGGACGAGCCGGTGTGCGGCATGCGGCGGTCGCGAGCTCCTGGGGGGTCACCGGCCTCCCCTGGTCGGGCGATCCGGCCCCGCACCCCTCGTACGTCCCGGTCGACGAGGCCATGACGCCCCAGGTGGAGGACGCGTACGGGCTGTCCAAGCAGGTCGACGAGACGACGGCCACGATGATGGCACGGCGGCACTCGATGAGCGTGATCTGCCTGCGCTACCCGTTCGTCGGCGGCTTCGACGAGCGGCTGCGCGCGCACGCGGCACGTCTCACCGCAGAACCGGCCGCCGGTGCCCGGGATCTGTGGACCTATCTGGAGGTCCGGGACGCCGCACGGGCCGCCCTGCTGGCCCTCGACGTACCCGGCCCGGGTGCGCACGCGGTACATCTGTGCGCTCCCGAGACGCTCGTGCCGTTCCCGACGGAGGAACTCCTGCGCCGCTATCACCCGACCGCCCGGCTGCTGCGCCCGCTGCCCGGACGTACCGCGCCGGTGGACACCACGGCCGCGCGACGACTCCTCGGCTTCACCGCGGAGCATCTGCTGGACGGCCCGAGTGAATCCGGGAGCGACTTCGATGCGCAGGAGCGCCGCATGCACCCCTTCATCGGATAGTCAGATACTTTCCGCGAGTGATCAACTCTGCACGAAAGCTTACGGCTCTGGCTGTTCTGGGTACGGTGCTCGGCAGTCTCGCCGGCTGTGGGAGCGGCAGTACGTCCTCCACCGACCACCCCTCGGCCGGAGGGCGTACCCCCGCTGCCGTCCATGCCCCCTCGGCATCGCCGTCCGTGGGCGCGACCCCCACCGCGACGAAGCAGCCGCCCACCCTCGCTCCGGCCCCGGGCGGGCTGACGCCGGTCTTCGCACACGGGGCACGGACGGGCGAGAAGGTGGTGGCGCTGACCTTCGACGCCGACATGACGGCCGACGAGGGCCCGCGCGCGGCTGCGGGCGAGCACTTCGACAACCCCGAACTGATCGCGCTGCTGCGCCGGTTGAAGGTGCCCGCGACGGTGTTCATGACGGGGCGGTGGGCCGATGAGTACCCGGCGCAGGCCCGGTCCATCGGCGCCGATCCGCTCTTCGAGGTCGCCAACCACTCGTACAGCCACTACGCCTTCACGTCCCCCTGCTACGGGCTGCCGACCGTGGCGAAGCGCGACATGCGCGGCGATGTGGAACGGGCCTTCGCCGCGTTCCGGAAGGCCGGTGTGCGCGATGTGGTGCCGTACTTCCGCTTCCCCGGCGGCTGCTACGACGACGCGGTGCGGCGCGCGCTCGCGCCCGAGAGGGTGACGGCGGTGCAGTGGGACGTGGTCAGCGGCGACGCGTTCGCGACGAACGCGGACGCGGTGGCGCAGCAGGTGCTGGACGGGGTGCGTCCCGGCTCCCTGGTCGTCATGCACTGCACCCGCAGCGCGGCACCGGTCACGGACCAGGCGGTGGGCCGGGTGGTCCCGGAGCTGCGCAGGCGCGGGTACCGCTTCGTGAAGGTCTCCGACCTGATGCGCGGCTGACCGGGCGGAGTCAGCCCGAGCACGCCGTGCGCTGGGCCTCCTGCCATTCGCAGACCGGGCAGAGCGTGCTGCCCTTGACCGACTCGGGGTACTCGGTCGGTTTCCGGCACAGGACGCACTCGGCGTACGGAGGTCCCGCGGCGGGCTCCGCCCCGGCGGGTGCGGGGGCGACGGCGGGCGTCCCACGGTATGACTCGTCCTGGCGCTCGTCCATGCGTACGAGCCTACTCAGCCGCGCAACGAGCTGAGTCCGCAGGTGAACGCGACCGCCGCAGCCGCGAGGGCGGTGGCCGCGAGCAGCGGCAGGACCGGCAGGTGCACCGTGCCGGTCCGCGAGCCGGTGACCAGCCCCGTCACGGCGTGATGCGCGGGCGAACCGCTGGTCACCAGGGCCAGCGGTGCGGCAAGCACCCATGGACCGCCCAGGCCGTACCGGCGGCCGACCCCACTCGGTCTCAGTTTGCCGATGCCTTCTCCTGCTTGAGCTCGCTGGGCCGTACGATCACGAAGCCCTCACCGTCCAGCCGCAGTTGGACGGCCTCTCCCGACCCACCGCGCATCATCGAGCCGAAGCTCTGCGAGCGGTGCAGCGACGTGGTCAGACTGGCGCTCCATCCGACCACCGCGTGGTGAGGACGTCGCCCTGTTCCATCTCCACGATGAAACAGTTCGCGGCCTCGTGCGCGAACCATGCCTCGCCCTGGCCACGGACCGCCATCAGCGCCAGCCCCTCGCCGGTGACGGCGCGCTTGAGCAGCCCGCCGATGCCCTGCCCCTTGCGCTCGAACTGCAGATCGCCACGGAACGCGATCATCGATCCCTGGCGGGCGTGCATCTCGCCGTTGACGGCGTACTTGATGGATTTGGCGTTCTGCAGGGTCATCCCGGGAGCTGTTGCCTGCTGCGCCAGGTTCTCGCTGGAAAAGAGATCGCTCTTCATGCGCTGCATCCTCACCCGGAGCGATTCATTCCGACAAGAAGCGTTTCTTCGGCGGCTGGCAGACTGGACCGGGTGAGCGACAACGACACCCCCGTACTCCCGTCCGAATCCCCGGCCACGCCTCGGCCTCAGTCCCGCACCACTGCGGCGGACAGCCCGTTCAGGTCCGAGCGGACGAGCCGCGACGAGGCCCCGCAGTACGTCCTGCCGCTGGTCGTGCACATCGAGAAGACGGCTCCCCCGGCGCGCGACGACGCGCTGCGGACCGCCGCCCGCGCGGTGCTCGTGATGCTCTGCGACGAGCGGTCGGCCGGCGAGGGCGAGTGGGCGCGGGCGATGCGGGACTGGCAGGACGCCCGGATCCGCAAGGTGGTGCGTCGGGCGCGCGGCGCGGAGTGGCGCAAGGCGTCCGCGCTGCCCGGCCTCACGGTGACGGGCGAGAGCGCCGAGGTCCGGGTCTTCCCGCCGGTGCCCCTCGACGGCTGGCCGAAGGAGCTGGCGAAGCTCCAGGTGTCGGGGACGGATCTGGACGACCCCGAACCACCGGCCGCGCCCGACCCCGCGGGCCCGGTGCTCTGGCTCAATCCGGGGCTGGAGATGTCGGCCGGCAAGGCGATGGCACAGGCCGGGCACGGTGCGCAGCTCGCCTGGTGGGAGCTGTCGGAGACGGAACGCAAGGCGTGGCGCGAGGCGGGCTTCCCGCTGTCCGTCGCCACCCCGGAGGCGGGCCGCTGGCGGGAGCTCACGGTGAGCGGGCTCCCGGTCGTGCGGGACGCCGGTTTCACCGAGATCGCGCCCGGGTCGTGCACGGTGGTCGCCGACCATCCCGCGCTGCGGGGCTGAGCGGGGGCAGTGCGGGGCCGGTCATCCGCCTCGCGCGCCTCCACCGGGCCGCCGCCCCGCTCTCCCCGGACCCGGAACCTCAAATGAACCTCTGAACGTCCCCCTGTTCGGATTGGCCACTGCTCGCCGGGGCCATCAGCCCTGCACGGAGTGGCGGAGGGGGACGGCATGAAGCTGGGAATCGGTATCGGCTGGCGGCCGGAGATCGCGGACGCGGTCGAGGCACTGCCGGGGATCGACTGGGTGGAGACGGTCGCGGAGAACATCTGCACCGGCCATCTGCCCGACTCGCTGGTACGGCTCAGGGAGCGCGGTGTCACCGTCGTCCCGCACGGCGTCGCGCTGGGCCTCGGCGGGGCCGAGCGCCCCGACGCCGGCCGGCTCGCGGATCTCGCGGCCCGCGCCGAGCTGCTGGGCACTCCGCTGGTCACCGAGCACATCGCGTTCGTACGGGCCGGGGGGCCGCGTACCGCTTCACCGGGGCTGGAAGCGGGCCATCTGCTCCCCGTCCCCCGGACCTGGGACGCGCTGGACGTGCTGTGCGAGAACGTACGGATCGCACAGGACTCGCTGCCGGTACCGCTGGCGCTGGAGAACATCGCGGCGCTGATCTCCTGGCCCGACGAGGAGCTGACGGAGGGGCAGTTCCTGGCGGAGCTGGTCGAGCGCACCGGCGTCCGGCTCTTGATCGATGTCGCCAATCTGCACACCAACCACGTCAACCGCGGGGAGGACCCGGCCACCGCGCTCGACGAGCTGCCGGTGGAGGCCATCGCGTACGTGCATGTGGCGGGAGGCGTCGAGAAGGACGGCGTCTGGCACGACACCCACGCCCACGCGGTCACCCGGCCCGTCCTCGACGTCCTCGCCGAACTCCGCTCCCGGGTCGACCCGCCCGGCGTGCTGCTGGAGCGGGACGACGACTTCCCGCCCGCCGCGGAACTGGCGCACGAACTCACCACGATCCGCGCCACGCTGGACCGGGCGGCCGCTCCGGGGGTCCGTCGTCCGGACGAGCCCGGCGTGATCCGGACGACAGGATCTGGGGTCGCCGCGCCGACGCGCACGGACGGATCCACGTGTGCCGGTGCGTCCGCGCAGGCCGGGAAGTCCGTATCGCGGGACGTCCCGGCCCCGGGTCCGTCCGCGCCCGCCGCGGAGGAGGCCCTCCTCAGCACCCCGGACCCCACCGCTGGACGGGTCGCTTCCCGGCCCGCCCCGGGCGCCGAGGGGACCGCGTATCCCGACTCGGTGCGCGACCGGGTCGCGGTCGCCCAGACCGCTCTGCTCTCCGCCCTCGTCGCGGGCACCCCCGCCCCGCAGGGCTTCGACCACCACCGTCTCGGGATCCAGAGCCGTGCCCTGGCGGCCAAGCGGGCCGGGGTCGTCGCCAAGGTGGCCCCCGAACTGCCGGAGATCCTGGGCGCCGGCTACCGGGACGCCTTCCTCGCCTACGCCAGGACCCGTCCCATGTCCGCCGGATACCGGCGCGACGCACTGGACTTCGCCGAGGGACTGCTGATCGCCGGCCGGCCCGCCGACGACGCGGCACGCCGCCGGCTGACGCACTGGTGGCAGGACCGCGCCGGCGCGCGACCGCCGCGCCGCACCACCCGGCTGGTACGAGCGGCCCGCGCGGCCCTGGTCGGAAGGTGACCGGGAGATGACCGACACGAACACGCTCGCACTGCTGGTGGACCTCGCCATAGCGGTCTCCTCCGTCCTCCTGGTCGTGGGACTCGCCCGCGCCCGACGGGGGTCCGGCGGCTCCGGCGGCTCCGTCCACGATCTCCTCGAAGTCGCCTTCCTGAACGGGGGGCCGGGCAGGGTCGTGGACACCACGCTCACCGCGATGCACACGGACGGACGACTCACCATCGGCGGCCCCGGCATCGTCGCCCTCCAGCGGGTGGACGCCCGTGACCCGGTCGAGCGCGCGGTGCGACAGACACATGCCACGGCTCCGAGCGGCGCCCTGCACACCCTGCGCGACGCGGTGATGCGGCACCCCGCGGTGCAGGAGATCGGCGACGGCCTCGCGGCCCGCGGTCTGCTGGCTTCGCCCACGACGACCCGCGTGTGGCGCCGCTGGGGCGTCGTGCAGGGACTGGTCTGTCTGCTGGCCATCCCCGTCACCGCCGTGGTGACGGCCATGCAGTACATGGCCGACGACTCGTCCGAGGTGGACTTCTCCGTACCCTTCATCTTCAAGGTCCTCCCGGCCCTGATCATCGGCTTCCCGATCGGCTTCCTCTGCGCGGGCGTCTCCCGGGGGCGCGTCACCAAGCCGGGGCGGCGGGCGGCCGAGGCGTACCGCGCCACCCACGCGTACAACCCGCAGCCGGCCCACCTGGTGGCCACGCTCGGACTGCGCGCCCTCCCCGACCCCGTACTGCGACCGCAGTTGGTCGCGGCGGCCGGGATGCGCCCGGCCGGACGACCCCTGCTCGCGGGCCCGGGTTCGGGCTCGCACGCGTCGTCGGACTCCTCGAACCTGTTCGTCGCACCGGCGGTGTGGTGCGCCGGTACCGGCCCCGGCCACGGCAGTTGCGGGAGCTCCAGCGGCGGAGGTGGCGGCGGGTGCGGTTCGGGGTCGAGCTGCGGCTCGGGGTCCAGTTGCGGCTCGGGGTCCAGTTGCGGCTCGGGGTCCGGCTGCGGCGGATCGAGCGGCTCCAGTTGTTCCAGCAGCAGCGGTTCCAGCTGCGGCGGCAGTTCCAGTTGCGGCAGCAGTTCCTGAAGGCCCGCGGTGTCCCGCGCCTTCACCCGCGGCGCCACGCCGTCCGCATGATGAACCGGCCATGGCGCTGCGCCGCCCGCCCCGCGTAGAAAGCCGCCATGCTCTGGATTCTGCTTCTGCTGGTCGCATGGGGTGCGGCGGCGATCTCGTGTGTCCGGCTCTGTCTCGTCTCCGTGCGCACGGGGCTGCTGCCGGACACGTTCTCGGATGCCGTGCGAACGGGGGCGGACGGTCATGAACTGACCCTGTACGAGACCGCGTTCCTGGCCGGTGGCCCGCATCGGGTGGTGGACCTGGCGCTGGTCACCATGCATCTGCGGCGTCGCCTGCTGCTCGCCCACACCGGCTGGGCGACGGTCGTCGACCCCGAGGGCCGGGACGAGATGGAACGCACGGTGATCCGCGCGATAGGGCCCCTGGGCCAGTCCCCCGTCCCGCCGATACGGAAGGCCGTCGCCGCCACCGACACCGTGCGTGTCCTGGCCGACCGGCTCGCCGCCGCGGGGCTGGCCGTCCCCGGCGGCGTCGGGACCGATGTCGCGGCCGCGGTCCGCGCGGTGCGGGGAGCGGCATTGCTGGTGGTCTCGATGGGCGCCGCCGCGCTGTTGATACCCGGTCAGGAGGAGCGCCCCGGCGGCCCGGTGGTGTCCATGCTCGTCTGGTTCGGGCTGCCGCTCGCGCTGACCCTGGGCTGTCTGGCCATCGCCCGGATGGAGGTCCATCCGTACAGCTCCTGGGCCTCGCCCGCCGGCCGGCGGTTACTCGCCGCGAACGAGACCTCGGTGTCGGACGCGGACCACGACGTCCTGGCGACGATGGCCGTACGGGGCGTCCGCGCCGTGCGCGATCCGGCACTGCGTGCCGCGCTCGGCCACCGGCGTCACTCCATCTGATCGCCCCCGGCCGTCCGGCCTCTGCCCGGCCCTTGTTCGCGCCCGGACCGTGCGCAGGAGCAGCCGCCTTCGCGCTGTGCCTCAGCGGGCATCGGCGCTCGACGGCCGCTGTGGGTTCCGGGGTCGCCGCAGGCCGGTGCCTGCGGCGAACCCGGAGCCGAACCCGGTGTCGCTGGAACGACGGGCAGCGCGGAACGCGCCGGCGCCCGCCGTCTGATCTTCCGGGCCGGGGTGGTCGAAGCCCGCTCGCTACGCGAGCCCGGCCACCAGGTCTGCGACCGACTTCCTGCGCCCCGTGTAGAACGGAACCTCCTCGCGGACGTGCATCCGCGCCTCGGAGGCCCGCAGGTGGCGCATCAGGTCGACGATGCGGTACAGCTCGTCGGCCTCGAAGGCGAGGATCCACTCGTAGTCGCCGAGCGAGAAGGAGGCGACGGTGTTGGCCCGGACGTCGGGGTAGCCGCGGGCCATCTTGCCGTGGTCCGCGAGCATGCGACGGCGGTCCTCGTCGGGCAGCAGGTACCAGTCGTAGGAGCGCACGAAGGGGTAGACGCTGATGTAGTTGCGCGGCGTCTCGTCGGCCAGGAACGCCGGGACGTGCGACTTGTTGAACTCGGCGGGACGGTGCAGCGCCATGTTCGACCAGACCGGCTCCAGCGCCAGGCCCAGCTTGGTGCGCCGGAAGAGGTTGTACGCCTCCTGCAGCTCGTCCGCGGTCTCGGCGTGCCACCAGATCATGACGTCGGCGTCGGCACGCAGACCGGAGACGTCGTAGGTGCCTCGGACGGTGATGTCCTTCGCGGCGAGCTGGTCGAACAGCTCCTGGACCTCGTCGGCGTAACCGGCACGGTCCACGGGCAGGACGTCGCGGAGCTTGAAGACGGACCACAGCGTGTAGCGGATGACCTCGTTGAGGTCCTTGGCCTTCTTACCGGCGTTGGGGATCTTCTCGGGCGCACTCATACGGCTATTGTCCCGCCTCGCTCCGAGTGCCCTGAACCAGGGTCGGCGTGGCGATGATCTCTTCCCCGGAACCGCCCGAGATGTCGCGGACGATCTCGTCGGCGGCGCGGTGGGCGCTGGCGATGCACGCCGGGATGCCGACGCCGTCGTAGACCGCTCCGCAGACCCGCAGCGCGGGCAGCTTGGCGACCTCGTCGCGGATCCGGGCGACCCGGGAGAGGTGGCCCACGGGGTACTGGGGCAGTCCGCCTATCCACCGGGTGACCTCGGTGTCCACCGGCTTCGCGGTCAGTCCGGTCGCCGTCGCGAGATCGCGCAGCGACACGTCGACCAGTTCGCCGTCCTCGCGGTGCAGGTGGTCCTCCTCGCCGTACCGGCCGACGGAGGTGCGCAGGACGAACAGGTCGGGGGCGCTGTCGGCGACCCAGTTCCACTTGTGCGTGGAGAAGGTGGAGGCCTTGATGGTGCGACCGTCCACCGGGGGCACGAGGAAACCGGAGCGCCCGTCGAGTGCGTCGGTGGCGGCCACGTCGGAGCGGCGGAACGCCATGGTGACCAGTGCCATCGACGCGTACTCGACTCCGGCGAGCTCGGCGGAGGCGACCGGGGACTCGGCGGCGAGCAGGGTGGAGGCGGACCAGGCGGGCGCGGCCAGCACGATGCCGTCGGCGGTGATCACCCGGGCGTCCGTGCGGACGTCCCAGCCGTCGGCGGTACGGGTCAGGCCGAGGACGGGGGTGGCGGTCAGGATCTCCCCGCCCGCCGCGCGCACGGCGTCGGCGACCGCGTACGGCAGGGTACCGATGCCGCCGTCGATGCCCTGGAACACCGGCCCGGTCTGCTGCCGTGCGGCGGCCCGCTCCTGGACGCGCCGGACACCGTCGAGCAGTGAACCGCCCTCCCGTGCCACCTCGAAGAGCTGGGGTACGGCGGCGCGCATCGAGATCCGGTAGGCGTCGCCCGCGTACACCCCGCCGAGCAGCGGCTCCACGAGCCGGTCGACGACCTCGCGGCCCAGCCGGTCGGCGACGTACGCGCCGACCGCGACATCGTCGCCGACGGGGGTCGGGGTGAGGTCGCGCTCCTGCGCGATGCGGGCGAGGCCCTCCGGGGAGAGCACCGCGCCGAGCGCCGCCGGGTCGCTCGGTACGCCCATCACATGGCCCTTGGGCATGGGCCGCAGGGCGTCGCGCGTCCAGACCGACGCGGTGGCGGTGGCGGGTGGCTGGAGGCGGTCGCCGAGCCCGACGGCGCGTGCCAGGGCGACCGCTTCCGGGCGCCGGGCGAGCATCGACTCGGCACCCAGGTCGACCCGGGTCCCCGCGATCTCACCGGTCATGAGCTTGCCGCCGAGCCGGTCGGTGGCCTCCAGGAGGGTGACCCGCAGCCCGGCCCCGAGGAGCCGGTGAGCGGCGGCGAGACCGGCGATTCCGCCGCCGATGACGACGACATGACCCGTACCTGTGTCCGCGCGGTTGTGTGAACGCTGCATGCCCCCACTCTCTCAAACCTCATCCGAGTCCTGAACGTGACCGCTTCGAAACCGGTATCGGGCAACCCGCACCCCGGCCCCGGACGTCGAACCGGCACCATCAACCACCTGTCCCGGGAGAGCAGTTATGCAGACAGACCGGCATTCCGGCCGTTCACCCGTCCGTCGTTCACGCACGGTCCTGGCCGCCGGACTCCTGGCCGGCCTCCTCGCGCTGAGCGGCTGCAGCGCCGTCGGCGGTGCGAGCGATTCGGGTTCCGGCGACAGCAAGAAGGCCTTCTCCGCGGGCGAGCGGGGCGCCGCGGACGGGAAGGCGGCGCAGGGCCCTCAGGAGGCGGGCGGTTCGCCGGCGGAGCGGAAGAAGCCCGATGCCCTGCCCGTCGGCACCCATGTCATCCGTACCGCCTCGCTCTCGGTGGAGGTGAGGAGCGTGCCGAAGGCCGCGGCGGCCGCCCGCGCGGTCGCGGAGAGTGCGGGTGGTCTGGTGGCGAGCGAGGAGACCGAGCGGGTCGACGACACGCGTGAGATGTCACATATCGTGCTGCGCGTTCCGCAGGGTGGGTACGATGCGGCGCTGCGGGATCTCGCGGGTGCCGGGAAGCTGCTCTCGCGCACGTCGTCCGCGAAGGACGTCACCGACCAGGTGGTCGACGTGGAGAGCCGGATCGCCACCCAGCGGGCGAGCGTGGCACGGGTGCGCAAGCTGATGGACCGGGCCGAGAAGCTCACCGATGTGGTCACGCTGGAAGGGGAACTGAGCAGCCGCCAGGCGTCCTTGGAGTCGCTGCTCGCCCAGCAGGCGTCGTTGAAGGACCGCACCACGCTGGCCACGATCACCCTCGACCTGTCCGAGCCGGAGACGGCGGCGAAGGGCGGTGACGACGACCCCGGCTTCCTGGACGCGCTCGGCGGCGGTTGGCACGCGTTCGTGACGATGCTGCGGTGGCTCGCGATGGCGATCGGTGCCGCGGCCCCGTTCCTGGCCGCGGTCGCCGTGCTCCTGCTGCTGTGGCGGCTGCTGCGGAACCGGTCGGCCGCACGCCGCGCGCCCCGTGCGGCCGAGCCTTCGGAGCCCTCGTCCGCACCCCCGGCGTCGTAGCGTGGTCCCTCCGGAGCCCTCGTCCGCACCCCCGGCGTCGTAGCGTGGTCCCTCCGGACGCCGGATCGGAGGGACCAGGTATGACTGCGGAGCGACTGGTGGTCATCGGTGGTGACGCGGCGGGCATGTCCGCCGCGTCCCAGGCCCGCAGGCTCAAGGGCCCCGACGAGCTGAGCATCGTCGTCTTCGAGCGCGGCCACTTCACCTCGTACTCCGCCTGCGGCATCCCGTACTGGGTCGGCGGCGATGTCGCGGAGCGGGACGCCCTCATCGCCCGTACCCCGCAGGAGCACCGGGCCCGCGACATCGACCTGCGGATGCGCACCGAGGTCACCGAGATCGATGTCGCCGGGCAGCGGGTGCGGGCCCTGGACCGGGAGACCGGTGAGACGTACTGGACGGCCTTCGACAAGCTGGTGATCGCGACCGGCGCCCGGCCGGTGCGTCCGGCGCTGCCCGGCATGGACGCGCCCGGGGTGCACGGAGTGCAGACGCTGGACGACGGGCAGGCGCTGCTGGAGTCGCTGGACCGGGCGCCGGGGCGCAGACGGGCGGTCGTCGTCGGAGCGGGCTACATCGGCGTCGAGATGGCGGAGGCGATGCTGAAACGCGGCTTCGAGGTGACCGTGCTCAACCGCGGCGAGCAGCCGATGGCGACGCTCGACCCCGACATGGGGCGGCTAGTCCACGAGGCGATGGACGGCCTGGGCATCACCACGGTCAACGGGGCCGAGGTCACCGCGATCCGCACCGGACCGGACGGCCGGGTCAGCGCGGTCGCCACCGGCGACGCCTCCTGCCCGGCGGACGTGGTGGTGCTCGGCATCGGTGTGGAGCCGGAGACGACACTGGCGCGCGCCGTCGGCCTCCCGCTGGGCCCGCACGGTGGTCTGCTCACCGATCTGTCGATGCGGGTGGTCGGGCACGACAACATCTGGGCGGGCGGCGACTGCGTCGAGGTGCTCGACCTGGTGGCGGGCCGCACCCGTCATATCGCGCTGGGCACCCATGCCAACAAGCACGGCCAGATCATCGGGGCCAATGTGGGCGGCGGGTACGGGACGTTCCCGGGCGTGGTGGGCACCGCGGTGAGCAAGGTGTGCGATCTGGAGATCGCCCGCACCGGGCTGCGCGAGAAGGACGCCCGCGCGGTCGGGCTGCGGTTCGTCACGGCGACGATCGAGTCGACGGGCCGGGCGGGCTACTACCCGGGGGCGCGGCCCATGACGGTGAAGATGCTCGCCGAGTACCGCACGGGACGGCTGCTCGGTGTGCAGATCGTGGGCCGGGAAGGGGCGGCCAAGCGCGTGGACATCGCGGCCGTGGCGCTCACGGCCGGGATGACGGTGGACCGGATGACCGCCCTGGATCTGGGCTATGCCCCGCCGTTCTCGCCGGTCTGGGACCCGATCCTGGTGGCGGCCCGCAAGGCGGTGACAGCGGTGCGGCGGGCGGGCACCGCCTGAGTCGCGGTGCCCGGTTCCCCCCGTCGCTCAGCGCGCGGTCCGCTCGTGCACGTACGCCACGAGCCGCGTCAGGGCGTCGGGGTCCATCGACGGCATCACGCCGTGGCCCAGGTTGAAGACGTGCCCCTCCAGGCCGGCGGCCGCGTCCAGCACCTCCTGGGCCTTCTCCTCCACCGTCGCCGTCGGCGCGAACAGCACGGCGGGGTCGAGGTTGCCCTGGAGCGCCTTGCCGGGGCCGACCCGGCGCGCGGCCTCGTCCAGCGGAACCCGCCAGTCGACGCCGACGACATCCGCGCCCGCCTCGCCCATGAGGCCGAGGAGTTCGCCGGTGCCGACACCGAAGTGGATGCGCGGGACCTCGTACGGGGCGACGGCCTCGAAGACCTTCGCCGAGGCGGGCAGCACCGAGCGCCGGTAGTCGGCGGGGGACAGCGCGCCCACCCAGGAGTCGAAGAGCTGGACGGCCGAGGCGCCTGCCTCGATCTGCACCTTGAGGAAGGTGCCGGTGATCTCGGCGAGCCGGTCGAGCAGATCGGCCCAGAGCAGCGGGTCGCCGTACATCAGGGCCTTGGTGTGCTCGTGGTTGCGGGACGGGCCGCCCTCCACGAGGTAGCTCGCGAGGGTGAAGGGCGCGCCCGCGAAGCCGATCAGGGGGGTGGAGCCCAGTTCCGCGGTGAGCAGGCCGATGGCCTCGGTGACGTAGCCGACGTCCTCGGGGGTGAGGTCGCGCAGTCGGGCCAGATCGGCGCGGGTGCGGATCGGGTCGGCGATGACCGGACCGACACCGGGCTTGATGTCGAGGTCGATACCGATGGCCTTGAGCGGTACGACGATGTCGCTGAAGTAGACCGCGGCGTCGACCTTGTGGCGGCGCACGGGCTGCATCGTGATCTCCGCGACGAGCTCCGGCATCATGCAGGAGTCGAGCATCGGGATGCCCTCGCGGACCTTGAGGTACTCCGGCAGCGAACGTCCGGCCTGGCGCATGAACCAGACCGGTGTGTGCGGCACCGGCTCGCGGCGGCACGCCTTCAGGAACGCCGACTCATGGGTGGTGGATGTCTTCGTCTGCTGGCCCATGGGGCGATCGTTGGCACTCACACCCAGAATCTTCGCACGAAGCCGTAAGCCGCCGGGCCCGCCAGGGTGTCTCTCCCTGCGCGAGGCTCCGGTTCCGCCTACTCTTCCCCGCATGGCTCCGGCTCAGGGACAGTTCTCCGATCAATCCGATGGCGCTGACAGCAAGGACAGCGCGGAGGGTGGTTCCGTCCCGCCCGCGTTCCGGTCAGCGGTGGACGCGCTGCACTCGGCGCGGCTCCGTCCCGAGCTGGAGGTGGAGTCGACACGGCCGCCCAAGCGGCTCGCTCCGTACGCGTACGCCCTGGAGGCCGCGGTCGTCGAGGGCGAGAACGATCTCGCGGACGGCCGTCTCGTGCTGCTCCATGACCCGGCCGGGCACGAGGCCTGGCAGGGGACCTTCCGCCTGGTGACTCTCGTGCGGGCCGAGCTGGAGCCGGAGATGGCTTCCGATCCGCTGTTGCCGGAGGTGTGCTGGTCGTGGCTGACCGGCGCGCTGGAGGCGCGCGGCCTGTCGTACGGGGAGGCCGGCGGCACGGTGACGCGGGCGGGGTCGCACTACTTCGGCGCGCTGGCCGCGAGACGCCCGGCGACGCAGATCGAGATCCGGGCGTCGTGGACACCGCGCGAGGGCCGCGGCGGGGTGCCGGACACGGCGGCGCATCTGATGGCATGGGGCGATCTGCTCTGCCAGATCGCCGGGCTGCCTCCGTCGGGCCCCGCCGACGCGGCGGTGGTGACGCTCCCCCAGCGGCGCGGCCCCCAGGTTTCCTGAAACCTCTCCCTCAAGCCGGTAACACTGCGTGACATAAAACGCGGCGCTACCGGCGTTTTTTCGTACAATCGATCGCGCGTCCGATTTGCCCTAATTGTTACTCAGCAAATCGTGATCTTCCCCTAAAGGAGGACGGGTCTGCTGCCGAAGAGGTCAATGACCCTTCAAGCACGGTTCGCCCCGGCTTCATCCCCGAGCCGGCCCGTCCCGCCACTCCCCAGGAGGCCTGGTGTCCGTTCTCCTAGAGCAGCCCGCAAGCCTGGTCGCCTACCGCCCGAACAAGCCGACGGCCATGGTCGTCGTGGCCGACCCGCGCGTCCGTTCCACCGTCACCCGCCATCTGTGGGCACTCGGAGTACGTGACGTCATCGAGGCGTCGTCCATCGCGGAGGCCCGTCCCCGCGTCGGCAATCCACGCGACATCTGCGTAGCCGACGTCCACCTGCCCGACGGTTCCGGGCTGACCCTGTTGTCCGAGACCCGAGCCGCCGGCTGGCCGAACGGCCTCGCCCTTTCCGCCGCCGATGACATCGGTGCCGTACGCAACGCCCTCGCGGGCGGCGTGAAGGGCTACGTCGTCACCGGCACCCGAACCAACATCGGCCACCCCACCCGTCCCGGCGTCGCCCCCATCGGCGCCAATGCCGCCCGTATGCACCGCCGGCCCCCCGGCACCCCGAGCCACCCGGGCGGCTATCGCGAACTGTCCGGCCGCGAGGTCGAAGTCCTCCGGCTGGTCGCCGAGGGCCAGTCCAACAAGGCCATCGGCGTCTCCATGGGCCTGTCCGCCCTGACCGTCAAGAGCCACCTCGCCCGAATCGCCCGCAAGCTCGGCACCGGAGACCGTGCCGGAATGGTCGCCGTCGCCCTGCGAACGGGCATCATCCACTGACCCCCGCCCCCAGGCAGGTCCGCGCGGCCTTGCGGACCGGCTGGTTTACATGCATCGGCGCCCGTCGACGGAACGTTCCGTCGACGGGCGCCGTGCTTACACCGATACCCTTGACACGTGACCGACGCCCAAGAGACCGCAGCAGACACTTCACTGCGAACCACCGGGGGCGCTCCCCCGGACGACGTCGCCCCGGCGCCGATCCCCTTGCTCGAACCGCGCGAGGGCATTCCCCCGGTGGTGGCCTCCGACGACGCCCTCGCCCGGGTGATCGCCGCCTTCGCCACGGGCTCCGGCCCGGTGGCCGTCGATGCCGAACGCGCCTCCGGCTACCGCTACGGCCAGCGCGCCTACCTCGTCCAGCTGCGCCGCGACGGCGCGGGCAGCGCGCTGATCGACCCGGTCGGCTGTCCCGACCTGTCGGGGCTCGGAGAGGCCCTGCGCGGCAGCGAGTGGATCCTGCACGCCGCCACCCAGGACCTGCCCTGTCTGCGCGAAATAGGGATGACCCCCACCGGACTCTTCGACACGGAGCTGGCCGGGCGCCTCGCCGGCTTCCCGCGGGTCGGCCTCGGGGCCATGGTCGAGAGCGTGCTCGGCTACTCCCTGGAGAAGGGCCACTCCGCCGTCGACTGGTCCACCCGCCCGCTGCCCGACCCGTGGCTGCGCTACGCGGCACTCGACGTCGAGCTGCTGATCGACCTGCGCAACGCCCTGGAGGACGAGCTCGACCGGCAGGGCAAGCTGGAGTGGGCGCGGGAGGAGTTCGACGCGATCGCCTCGGCACCGCCCGCTCCCCCGCGCAAGGACCCGTGGCGCCGCACCTCCGGCATGCACAAGGTCCGCCGCCGCCGCCAGATGGCGGTGGTACGGGAGCTGTGGACCGCCCGCGACGAGATCGCCCGGCGCCGGGACGTCTCCCCCGGCAAGGTCCTGGGCGATGCCGCGATCGTCGAGGCCGCACTCGCGCTCCCGCCGAACATCCATGCGCTGACCGCCCTGCCCGGGTTCGGCCACCGCATGGGACGCCGGCAGCTGGAGCAGTGGCAGGCCGCCGTCGACCGGGCCAAGGCGCTGCCGGACTCGGAACTCCCACAGCCCGGCCAGACCATCGCCGGTCCGCCGCCGCCCCGCGCCTGGGCCGACAAGGACCCGGCGGCCGCGGCCCGGCTCTCGGCCGCCCGCACCGCGGTGTCGGAGCTCGCCGAGCGGCTGCACATGCCGCAGGAGAACCTCATCACCCCGGACACGGTGCGCCGGGTCTGCTGGGAGCCGCCCAAGAATCCGACCCCCGACGCCGTCGAGACAGCGCTCACCGGATACGGGGCGCGGCGCTGGCAGATCGAACACGTGACCCCACTCCTGGTCCGCGCACTGATGTCGGCGGCCTGAAGACTCGCCGACGAGGGTCGTATTCACGCCAGGTTGCGCGACCTCCGGCCGCATCGCGTCCTTGATCGCCGGACGGGCTGTTCCTCCGCCCCGTCCGGCGATCGCTGTTGGTACCACCGGCGACCGGTCCCGCGGCCCGTCCCCGTGCCCTCGGCACTGGCCGGGCGCCTCCGGCCCGTCCGGCTTTTGGGGCGAAACGGCCGACGCACCCACCCCGTCCGCATGTGACCTTCGCCGCTCCCGTCGCAAGGGGTGGGCAGTGTGGTTACCCGCAAGTAGCATGAGGGAAGCGGCACGCCCCCGGGCGTGCCCCGCAGCAGTGCCATCCCGCACCCTGGAGGAGAGCCACCGTGCCTCGTACCATCCGGGACGTCGTCTTCGTCGACGGCGTCCGCACCCCGTTCGGCAAAGCGGGCCCGAAGGGCATCTACCACGAGACCCGCGCCGACGATCTCGTCGTGAAGGCCATCCGGGAGCTGCTGCGCCGCAACCCGGACCTGGACCCCGCACGGATCGACGAGGTCGCCATCGCCGCGACCACGCAGATCGGTGACCAGGGTCTGACGCTGGGCCGCACCGCCGGAATCCTGGCCGGTCTGCCGCAGTCCGTCCCCGGTTACTCCATCGACCGCATGTGTGCGGGCGCCCTGACCGCCGTCACCTCGACGGCCGGCTCCATCGCCTTCGGCGCGTACGACGTCGTCGTCGCCGGTGGTGTCGAGCACATGGGCCGCCACCCCATGGGCGAGGGCGTGGACCCGAACCCGCGCTTCGTGTCGGAGAAGCTGGTCGACGAGTCCGCCCTGTTCATGGGCATGACCGCGGAGAACCTGCACGACCGCTACCCGCGGATCACCAAGCTCCGCGCCGACGAGTACGCGGTCCGCTCGCAGGAGAAGGCCGCCAAGGCGTATGCCAACGGCAAGATCCAGCAGGACCTGGTGCCGATCTCCGTGCGCCGCACGAACGCCGAGGCCGGTGAGACCGGCTGGGGCCTGGTCACCGCCGACGAGCCGATGCGGCCGGGCACGACTCTGGAGTCCCTCGCGGGTCTGAAGACCCCGTTCCGCGCCCACGGCCGGGTCACCGCCGGTAACGCCGCGGGGCTCAACGACGGCGCCACCGCCTCGCTGCTCGCCGCCGAGGACGTCGCCCGCGAGCTGGGCCTCCCGGTCAAGATGCGCCTCGTCTCCTACGCCTTCGCGGGTGTCGAGCCGGAGGTCATGGGTTACGGCCCGATCCCGTCGACCGAGAAGGCCCTCGCCAAGGCCGGGCTGACCATCGACGACATCGGTCTGTTCGAGATCAACGAGGCGTTCGCCGTCCAGGTCCTCGCCTTCCTCGACCACTACGGCATCGCCGACGACGACGCGCGCGTCAACCAGTACGGCGGAGCCATCGCCTACGGTCACCCGCTGGCCTCCTCGGGTGTGCGTCTGATGACGCAGCTGGCCCGCCAGTTCGAGGAGCAGCCGGAGGTCCGCTACGGCCTGACCACCATGTGCGTCGGCTTCGGCATGGGCGCCACGGTCATCTGGGAGAACCCGAACTTCGACACGGCAGACGGAGGCAACAAGTGAGTTCCACCACTGAGCTTCTGAAGGGGGCGGCCGAGCTGTTCCCCGGCGAGGTCGTCACGCAGGCGCACGTACGCCACCTCGACCTGCCGGCCGGTGCGGGCCGCTTCGCCCTCATCACGCTGGACAACGGCCTGGACCACACCAAGCCGACCACCTTCGGACCGCAGTCGCTGGCGAACCTGAACGCCGCCGTCGACCAGGTCGAGAAGGAGGCGGCCGAGGGGGCGATCGTCGGTGCCGGCATCACCGGCAAGCCGTTCATCTTCGCGGTCGGCGCCGACCTCAAGGGCGTCGAGCTGCTGACGAGCCACGACGATGCGCTGGCCATCGGCAAGGGCGGCCACGACGTCTTCCGTCGCCTCTCCGGCCTCGCGGTCCCGACGTTCGCGTACTACAACGGCGCGGCGATGGGCGGCGGCGTCGAGGTCGGTCTGCACTGCACCTACCGCACCGTCTCCAAGGCACTGCCCGCGTTCTCGCTGCCCGAGGTCTTCCTCGGTCTGGTCCCCGGCTGGGGCGGCTGCGCACTGCTGCCGAACCTGATCGGCGCCGACCGCGCGGTCTCGGTGATCATCGAGAACTCGCTGAACCAGAACCGCCAGCTCAAAGGCAAGCAGGTCTTCGAGCTCGGGATCGCCGACGCCCTCTTCGAGGGTGCGGACTTCCTGGAGCGGTCGCTGATCTGGACCGCGAACGTGCTGAACGGCACGGTCACCGTGGAGCGCCCCGAGGTCGACCGCGGTGACGCGTGGGACCGGGCCGTCGCCCGCGGCAAGGCCATCGCCGACTCCAAGGTGCACGGCGCGGCCCCGGCCGCGTACCGCGCGCTGGAGATCATCGCCGCGGCGAAGAACGGCGACCTGGGCGCCGGCTTCGACGCCGAGGACCAGGCCCTCGCGGACCTGATCATGGGTGGCGAGCTGCGCTCGGGGATCTACTCCTTCAACCTGGTCCAGAAGCGCGCCAAGCACCCGGCCGGCGCTCCGGACAAGTCCCTGGCCCGCCCGGTCACCAAGGTCGGCGTCGTCGGTGCCGGCCTGATGGCCTCGCAGCTGGCGCTGCTGTTCCTGCGCCGTCTGGAGGTGCCGGTCGTGCTGACCGACATCGACCAGGAACGCGTCGACAAGGGTGTGGGCTATGTCCACGCCGAGATCGAGAAGCTGCTCGGCAAGGGCCGCATCAACCAGGACAAGGCCAACCGTCTCAAGGCCCTGGTCTCCGGTGTGCTGGACAAGGCGGAGGGCTTCTCCGACGCCGACTTCATCATCGAGGCCGTCTTCGAGGAGATCGGCGTCAAGCAGCAGGTGTTCGCGGAGGTCGAGGCGGTCGCGCCGGCGCACGCCATCCTCGCCACCAACACCTCGTCCCTCTCGGTCACCGAGATGGCGTCCAAGCTGCGGCACCCGGAGCGGGTCGTCGGCTTCCACTTCTTCAACCCGGTCGCGATCCTGCCGCTGCTGGAGATCGTCCGCGGCGAGCAGACCGACGACGCCTCGCTGGCCACGGCGTTCGGTGTGGCGCGGAAGCTGAAGAAGACCGCGGTGCTGGTGAAGGACGCCCCGGCGTTCGTCGTCAACCGCATCCTCACCCGCTTCATGGGCGAGATCCAGAACATCATCGACGAGGGCACCTCGGTCGAGGTCGCCGAGAAGGCCATCGAGCCGCTCGGTCTGCCGATGTCCCCACTGGTGCTGCTGGAGCTGGTCGGCCCGGCCATCGGTCTGCATGTCTCCGAGACCCTGAACCGCGCCTTCCCGGACCGGTTCACCGTCTCCGAGAACCTGGCGGCGGTCGTCAAGGCCGGCAAGCGCGGCTTCTACGTCTACGACTCCGGTAGGCCGGAGCTGGACCCGGAGGTGGCCGCGCTTCTCAAGCAGGGCGATGTCGTCCTGTCCGAGGAGCAGGTCCGCGACCGTGTCCTGGACGCGGTCGCGCAGGAGATCGGTCTGATGCTGGACGAGGGCGTCGTCGCCGAGGCCCAGGACATCGACCTCTGTCTGATCACCGGCGCGGGCTGGCCCTTCCATCTGGGCGGCATCACGCCGTACCTGGACCGTGAGGGCGTCTCGGAGCGGGTGAACGGAAGGAAGTTCCTGGCGCAGGGCGTGGCGAGCGTTCCGGCGTAACACCGCGAGCTCGACGACGGAGGGTACGGCCCAGAGGACGGGCCGTACCCTCCGTCCGTGTTGCCCGGGTCGTCCGGGCTCGACGAGGCGATGACAGAATGTCCGACCTCACCCCAGAGGTGGACGACGTTCCCTCCCCGAGCAGAGACGGCGGTCACGGTCAGGCATGGCGGGCACCAGCAGCCACATCAGTCGCAGAGCGCTACTCCTGGCGGGCGGTGGGACCGCGGTGGCGGCGGCCGGCGTCCTGCTGGGCGGATCCCTGGGTGACGGTGCGGGCGACGACGTGCCGCCCGCCGGATCCGTCGGACTGTTCGACATCGGCACGGCGTCGAAGCTGCTGCCGCCGAGCCCGCTGCACCATGTCTCGGGCCCGCAGTCGATCTCGTACGGCAGTGCGGCCGGCGAGATGTACGCGCTGCAGGTCGTACCGGCCTCCGTCCGGCTTCCCGACGAGAAGCGGCCCCTCGGCGGCCGGGCCCGGCGGCTGGCGGGTGACATGTGCGTGACGGCGCTCTCCCCCTCGGGGGAGGAGACCGGACACATGCACTTGCGGGGGTTCGGTCACGGGATCTCGTTCGGGGTGGAGTCCTCGGGCGGGAACATGTTGCTGTGGGTGGAGTCCGACGTGGACACCCGGACGGGGTACGGGCGTGCCGTCGCCCGGGTTCCGTTCCACGACGGTGCGGTGCTCGACAGCGCGTCGCCCCGGATACGGCACCATCGCCCGCTGCCCGGCAGCCGCAAGGTCCATCCGACCCTGGATGCGACAGGCCGCCGCGTCCTGGTCAGCCACTGGATCGGCCGGACCCATCATTGCGCGGTCTACCGCGTGGAGGACTTCCTCGCGGGACGGTACGCGCCACTGCACCGTGTGGCGGACATCGCGCTGCGGAACGGCGAAACGTTCCAGGGCTGCGCCCTGTACGGGGATCACATCTACCAGCTGACCGGGAAGCCCTATACGGACTCGGCGGGCGACAATCCGCCCTCTTCCGGGGGCAACACCTATGTTTCGGCGATCGACGTACGCAGCGGGCGGGCGGCGGGGCGCCGCAAGGTGACCGTCGCACCGGGGCTGGACTTCCGTGAACCGGAGGGGATCGCCGTACGGCCGGGTCCGGAGCCCCGGCTCTGCGTGGGCTTCTCGGTCAAGACTCCGGGGCGCCGGAAGCTGACGGTCTACGCGTGTCAGCCCTGACCGCGAACCCTGACCGCGAACCCTGATCGACGAACACGGTCACCGAACACGCGAGCGAATGTAACGAAGATCACAAAACACTGCGTTCGTTCATAACTGTTCGGTATCCAGACGTCGAATGTTCGACTTTTTAGCCTATGAAAGTTCACCAAAAGCATCACGGGTGTCTAAGGTTCGGTCGGATGCTTCACAAGTTCCTTACGCACCGTCCGCACCCATGTTCGACCGCGGCTCGGCCCCCACTGTGACGTGCGGCAGTCCCTGTCCGCGCTGGCAACGCAGCCATGCGCCGCACCCAGGCACAGATGGAGGATTCGGCCGCTCATGGGCAAAGCACGACGTCAGGCCGCGTTGGGTTTCCTGATCACCGCGGCCCTGGTGCTCAGCTTCGTCGCCATGCTGGCGGCGGTGGTGATGGCCTCCTTGCCCGTCTTCGCCTACGCCGTGGCGGTCAGCTACGCGGCCGACCTGCTCCTGCACACCTCCGAGTCCTCGACCCTCGACCGGCTCCGGGACTCGCGCTTCGGCCTCACCATCCGGTTCCTGATCCGGCAGTTCCTGCTGCTGGCGCTCTGCGGCTCCATCAACAACCTCGACTCGTTCGTCGTCCAGATGACGTCCGTGGGACTGCTGCTGCTCTTCGTCCTGCAGCTCGCCTACGGCGCCCTGCTCAAGCGGGTCAAGTCCGAACGCGCCGCGCTGCCCTTCACCACGCGCGGACTCGACCTGGACGCGCTGGGGATCCGGCGGCTGCCGCACCCGTTCCTGATGAGCAAGCACGTGCGCAAGATGCTGCACCTGGACATCCCGCTGGTCGGCGGCGCGATCGGCACGATCGCCACCGACCGGTGGGAGTACGTGACGTACGGCGGGATCGCCTCGGTCTGGTTCGCCTTCGTCGCCTTCCTGGTCCTGGTGCCCGGGGCTCGGAACGCGCTCGTCCTGCCCACCGCCGACGACGCCATCGACGAGCTGAACTGGCAGCTGCGGCAGTACCGGCCGCAGGTCGCGCTCTACTTCACCTTCGCCGCCGTATCCAGGGACTTCATGTACCAGGTGAACATGTGGCTGGAGTCACTGGAGTCACTGGGTCTGCGTCCCATCATCGTGCTGCGCGAACGGGCCACCCTGAGGTTCCTGGACGCCACCTCCGTACCGGTCGTCTGTGTCCCGAAGGCCGAGTACCTGGCCCGCGTGGAGATGCCCGAACTGCGGGTGACGCTCTACCCGGGCAACGCCGGCAAGAACGTGCACATGCTCCAGCGGCACGAGGTCAAGCACGTCTTCATCGGCCACGGCGACAGCGACAAGCTCGCCAGCAGCAACCGCGTCAGCAAGGTCTTCGACGAGATCTGGGTGGCCGGACGGGCCGGACGGGACCGCTACGAGCGCATCAAGCACGCGGTCACCGCCCGCCAGATCGTCGAGGTCGGCCGGCCCCAGCTGATGCCGCTGCACCGCTGGACCGGCTCCGTCGGCCAGGAGACCCCGACCGTCATCTACGCCCCCACCTGGGAGGGCTGGACCGACGACGCCTGCTACACCTCGGTCATCCCGGCAGGCGAGCACCTCATCCGGACCCTGCTCACGCACGAGCGGCAGCTGCGGATCATCTACAAGCCGCACCCGCTGACCGGCACCCGCTCCCCCGCCGCCGCGGCCGCGCACCGGCGCATCATCGCGCTGCTGCAGGACGACAACGCCCGCCGGTTCGGCCGGAAGATCCTGGACTCGAAGACCGCGGCCCGCCGGCTGGCCCGTATCGACAAGCGGCTCGCCGCACTCCAGGAGCGTGGCGTCCGCTCGAAATACCCGGACCTGACCGAGGAGGAGCGGACCACCCGGATCCGCAAGTTCCGCGACCAGGCGGGCACCCTCTACTGGGACTCGCTGCCCACCGACGCGCACCACGTCGTGACGGACAGGGTGCCCACGCTGTACGACTGCTTCAACCACTCGGACCTGCTGATCGGCGACATGTCGAGCGTGGTCTCGGACTTCGTGGCCACCCGGAAGCCGTACGCCATCTTCAACCTGGAGGGGCTGCCGGACGCGGAGTTCCGCAACGAGCAGCGCACGGCGTACGCCTCGTACCTGCTCGACTCCGAGTGCAACGGCCTGGAGACGGCGCTCACCGCGATGTTCTCCCGGGACCAGGACGTCATGGCCCCCTACCGGGAACAGCTCAAGGACTATCTGCTCGGGCCGGACAATCCGCCGTCGACCGTGCGCTTCGCCGACGCCGCGAACGATCTCTATCTGCGCGGCCTGCGGGATTTCCCCATCGAGTACCCGGAGCAGCCGGGATTCCCTGAGCCTCAGCCGCACCAGCCGGTCTGATCCCGGCCGCCGCACGCTCGTCACCTCGCCCCGCCCACAGGAAGCAGCAGACCTTGATCATCAGCGCCTCCCGTCGCCGTACCGTCGCCGTCGTCCTCGCCGGTGGCACCGGGCAGCGCATCGGGCTCGCCACCCCGAAGCAGCTGCTGAAGATCGCCGGGAAGTCGATGCTCGAACACACCCTGCACATCTTCGAGAACGCCCCGGACATCGACGAGGTGCTGGTCCTGATGACGCCGGACCATGTCGCCGATGCCGAGAAGATCGTCGCGAAGGCCGGTCTGCGCAAGGTGTCCCGGGTGCTCGCGGGCGGCAGCACCCGGAGCGGAACCACGCACATCGCGATCGAGGCGGTGGCCGCCGGGCTCGGCGGTGACGAGGACTGCGACCTGCTGTTCCACGACGCGGTGCGTCCGCTGCTGTCGCCACGCGTGGTCGAGGAGTGCGTACGGGCGCTGGAGCGCCACCGGGCCGTCGATGTGGCCATCCCCTCGTCCGACACCGTCATCGTGACCCGGACGCACGGCGACGACGGCGAGTTCATCACCGAGGTACCCGACCGCGGGCGGCTCCGCCGCGGCCAGACGCCCCAGGGCTTCCGGCTCTCCACGATCCGCCGGGCGTACGAACTCGCGGCGGCCGACCCGCTGTTCCGGGCCACCGACGACTGCTCGGTCGTCGTGAAGTACCTGCCCGACGTACCCGTTCACGTGGTCATGGGCGACGAGCACAACGTGAAGGTCACCCAGCCCGTCGACGTCTTCATCGCCGACAAGCTGTTCCAGCTGGCCTCGACGACCGCTCCGGCGCACGGCTCCGAGGCGTTCTACCGGGAGCGGCTGGCCGGGCGGACCTTCCTGGTGTTCGGTGACTCGTCCGGGCTCGGCGGCGACATCGCGCGCCTGGCCGAGGAGTACGGAGCCCGGGTGTACGCCCTCGGCCACTCCGCCACCGGCACCCACGCGGAGAACCCCGAGGAGGTGGAAGCGGCCTTCGCCGGGGCGTACGCGGAGACCGGCCGGATCGACCACGTCGTCAGCACCGCGGGGGTGCTCCCGATCGGCCGACTCGACGAGACCGGCGGCGACACGATCCGCGAGGCGCTCCGGGTCGGCTACCTCGCCCCGGTGAACATCGCGCGCACCGCGTACAAGTACCTCGCCGAGACCGCGGGACAGCTGCTGCTCTTCACCTCCGGCAGCTACACCCGCGGGCGCGCCGAGTACAGCCTCCATTCCTCGGTCAAGGCGGCGATGGTGAACCTCACCCAGGCGCTGGCGGAGGAGTGGACCGAGGACGGCATCCGGGTCAACTGCATGAATCCGGAGCGGACCGTGACGCCGGCGCGGACCGGGGCGTTCGGGCAGGAGCCCACCGGCTCGCTGCCCGCCTCGCGGGAGGTCGCGCGCAGCTCACTCGACGTCCTGCTCTCCGGCATGACCGGCCAGGTGATCGACGTGCGCCGGCCGGGCCCCGCCCCGGTGCCCGGCTCGGCGTTCGAGAACGCCCTGTCGCAGGTGCTCGACGACTCCGGGAGCCGGCCCGTCCGAACCTCCGTCCCGGAGGCCGGCGCCCACGGAACGCGGAGCTGAAGCCGCCACGGCCACGGATCCAGGAGGACCCGCGTGAAGATCGCTTTTCTGATGTACAGCGCCTACGGGCAGGCTGGTACGTCCGTCGCCACCCAGACGCTCGCCCATGCGCTCGCGGCCCGGCAGCACGAGGTCGAGCTGGTGAGCGTGTTCCGGTATCACGACGTTCCGCCGCTCCGCTTCGGGCCGGGCGTCACCCTGCGCACGCTCGTGGACACCCGCAGCGGCTCACCGGACCTGGAGAACCCACTGCACGCGACGGCGTCCCAGCACTGCACGGGTTTCAAGGCCGACGACAAGAACCGTTACAGCCGACTGATGGACGAACGGGCCGCCGCCTATCTCCAGAGCTGCGACGCCGATGTCGTCATCGCCACCGCCCCCAACACGGTGTCCCTGCTGACCGCTCTGGGGACCGGGCAGTACATCACGCTGGGTCAGGCGCACACGCACTACCACCACCGGACCGCGGCCTCGCAGAAGATGCTGGACGCCGCGATTCCGCGGCTGGACGGGTTCGTCACCGTGACGGCGAGGGACGCCCAGACGCACCGGGACGCGTACGGCGCGGTCGGGACGGCGTTCCAGGCCATTCCCAACGCCGTCCCCGGCACCTTCCTGCGGGCCGACGTGCATGGCTCGCGCATCGTCACGGCGTCGGGACGACTGGTCGACTGGAAGCGGTTCGACCTGCTCGTGAACGCCTTCGCGCAGCTCGGCGGGAAGCACCCGGACTGGACCCTGCGGATCTACGGGAGCGGCGACGAGAAGGCGAAACTGCGCAAGCTCATCGACGATCTCGGGGCGAACGAGCGCATCCTCCTCATGGGGCACACGAGACAGCTGCGTGAGGAGCTGGCCAAGGCGGCGCTGCACACCTCGACCTCGACGGACGAGACGTTCGGCCTGACCATCGTGGAGGCCATGAGCTGCGGTGTGCCGGTACTCAGCACGGCCGGTCCGCACGGCCCGTCCGAGATCATCTCCGACGGGGTGGACGGCGCGCTCTCGCCCGTGGGCGATGTGGACGCGTTCGCCGAGCACCTGGACCGGCTGCTGAGCGACGCCGAACTGCGCGTACGGCTGGGATCGAACGCGGTGGAGAAGTCCCGGCACTACAGCAACGAGTCGCAGGCGCAGGCGTACGAGTCGTACCTCTCGCGTCTGCTCACGGCGCGCGCCTACCGGCCCGAGGCGCTGTGCCGGGCCACCCCCGCGGGGGACCTGGAGTTCGCGGTCGATCCGGCGCGGGCGCCGGGCAGCCGGTTCACCGTGCTGTGCGTCAACGCGGCGGACGGGCGGCAGGCGTTGCTGGCCGCGCAGGCCGAGCAGACGGCCGACGGGCGCCTCTACGCCTGCGTACCGGCACAGCTGCGGCTGGCCTCCGGAACGTGGAACGTGCTGCTGCGCCGCGAGGACGACGGTGTCATGCGCCGGGTGAAGGTCGACGAACTCCAGCAGTCGGCGAATGCGCTGATCTCCTCCCCGGCCCAGGCCGGCCCGGTGCGGTTCCGCACGTTCAGTCGTTCCGAGGACGGGGGCTTCCTCCAGATCGTCTCGCGCGAGTTCCCCGCTCATGCGGAGGTGCTGTCGGTGGAGACGAACGGCTCGCATCTCAGCGTCCGGTGCTACGTTCTGGGGGTCCCCCCGGTGCCTGGCGGTCCGCAGGTCGACCTCGCCGGTCACGGCGCGCAGGTGATCGCGCAGAGCCGGAAGAACGCGGACTCCTACATCACCGTCCCGTGCGCGTTCTCGGACGGCGGGGCCGTCTTCACCCTCGATCTCCACCAGTACGCGGACCGGATGATCGACATCGACACCATCTGGGACCTGTCGCTCGGCATTCCGGGGAATCTGACGGTGACGGGCGAGGCGCACCGGCTACGGCTGGGGCGGTTCGGCGACGAGATCACGCAGCGCAAGCACATCCACGTCTATCCGAAGCGGACCGTCACCACCGCGGAGGGCCGCTCGGTGACCTTCAACCCGTACTACACGGACGGCAATTACCTGTCGCTCGGGCTGAAGTCCGCCTCCTGAGCCATGAACCCGCCCGCAGAGGTGAACGGGGCACTCACCGCGGTGGGTGCCCCCGGTCCGTGCGGTCCTCGCGGCTCAGACCCGCACCGAACGTTCCAGCGCCAGACCCGGCTCACGGTTCTGCCGGGCGACGTGCAGAGCGCCGTCCTCACCGATCAGCGCGAGCACCACGCGGCCGTACGCGTCGTAGGCGAGCGCCGGGCCGCCCGTACAGCGCTCGCCCGTCGCCGACCACCACACGCCCGCCCCCTCGTTCTCCGTACCGCAGGCGGTGAGCATGATCTGGCCCTCGGGGTCGCGATGGGCCAGTACGGTGCAGTCGTAGCCGTCCAGCATGGCGCGCAGCACCGCCACGGGACCGTTCGCCGCCGAGCTGTTGAGCGGGATCGCCCAGGTGCCGGGGCGGTGCGCGACGACACCGCCGGTGGCCTCGTCGGCCCAGTAGTACGTCACCCTGTCCGGTGCGGTCTCCAGGGCCGAGGCGCTGCCCGGGACCTGGGCGAACGGGATGTCCTGGTCCTGCGTGAAGGCGCCGTCGGACTCGTTCTGGCTCCAGCGCATCGCCCGCCCCTCTCCCGGGACGAGCACCTCGACGCGTCCGGAGGCGGTGGCGGCCACGGCCGCCCCGTCCCGGAGCCGGCCGCCCTTGAGGTCCTGCCAGCCCTCCCACTTGCCGCCCGACTTCTCACGCCGCAGCGCGAGCCTGCCGTCGGCGTTGCGGACGAAGACGTGCAGCAGCCCCGCTGCGTTGACGGTGGCCGTCGGCGTCCCGAGCCGGGCCGCCTTCTCGCGGTCCTTGTGCGGATTGCCGAGGGAGTGCCACGCGGTGACGGGGCGTCCGGACTGGAACTGGGTGGCGTGCACGAGGTCGACGACCGGTCCCGCGTCCTTGCGCACCGTGCGACGCCCGGTGAAGTGCACGAAGCCGTCGAGGCCCTGAGTCACCGACAGCCGGGTCAGGCCGGCCGCCGGGAAGAGATCCGGGCCCTTCCAGTCGGGGCCGCCCGGACGGGTCTCCGTCCAGCGGAGCAGTCCCTCGTCGCAGAGCGCGTAGGCGGTGAGCCTGCCGTCCTTGCCGAGCACGAGCCAGCGGCCGTCGGCGGTCGCCCGCGCCGCTCGCTCCCTGCCCGCGTCCTGGACGTCGGCGCCCGGAATCGGGGCCCTTCCCCGGGCAGTGCGCCTGGATCTGACCGGCATGACGTGAAGTCGTCCTTCCCCATGGTTCCTCGGCCCCGGCATCGGAGGCCGTTTCGGCTCTCCGGCACGCAAGGGGCCGAACCCACCCATCATAGATTCCCGGTTCGCCCCGGGGACCAGCGCTCCCCCCGGCATCGAGGGGTGCTCGCCGGACAACCGCCCTACCACGGAAGGAATAACAATTCGATTCCGGAGTTGAAGATCGCGCGAAGGATTACACAAAATTCGAAAACCTGTCTATAGTGCACGCTCAGCCCCCCACATGCGTGGACCGGCCCCACCCGAGTCCCCAGCCCCAACGGCCCTTCCGCGGCCACGAGATCAAGGGACTCGCAGGATGAGCCATGACGTCGTTCCCCCCGGCCCGCCCCCCTCACGGCGGGCCGATTCCCGTAAGAAGGGGCGCAGGAAGGACGCCGGGGGCGGACGCCCACGGCGCCGTACCGGCCGCATTGTGCTGATCAGCCTGCTCGTTCTGGTGCTCGCCGCCGGCGGCACCCTCTACTGGCTGTACAGCCGCCTCGACGGGAACATCAAGGGCGTCGACATCAACAAGGCGCTCGGCGACGACCGGCCCGAGAAGCTGCCGACCAGTGGTCAGAACCTGCTGGTTCTCGGCTCGGACTCGCGGGCCGGCGCCGAGAACAAGGAACTGGGCGGCGGCGGCGACGTCAGCGGTGCCCGGTCCGACACCGCGATGGTGGTGCACATACCCGAGGGCCGCACCCAGGCCGTCGCCGTGTCCATACCCCGTGACACCCTGGTGACCAGGCCCGAGTGCACGAAGGCCGACGGCTCGGCGGTGCCGTCCGCGAACCGCGTGATGTTCAACTCCGTCTACTCCCAGGTCGGTCCGGCCTGTGTGGTCAAGACCGTCGAGAAGATGTCCAAGGTCCGGATCGACCACTACCTGGAGATCAACTTCGCCGGGTTCAAGGATCTGGTCGACGCGATAGGCGGCGTCACCATCGACGTACCGCAGGACATCGACGACAAGTCCTCCGGTCTCCACCTCACCAAGGGGACGCACAAGCTCGACGGCACCCAGTCGCTGGCGTACGTCCGGACCCGGCACGGCATCGGGGACGGCAGCGACCTCGGCCGGATCGGTCTGCAGCAGCAGTTCCTGCTGGCCCTGCTGAGCGAGGTCAAGTCGCAGAACCTGCTGGGCAGTCCGACCAAGTCGTACAAGATCGCCAACTCCGCCACCAAGTCGCTGACCACCGACTCCGGGCTCGCCTCGTTGACGTCCCTCGCGGATTTCGGCCGGTCGATGAACGGCGTGAACCCGGACACCATGGAAACGATCATGCTTCCGGTGGCGTACGACAAGCAGGACCGGAACCGCGTGGTGGCGGCCCAGCCGCAGGCCGGTGAGTTGTGGAAGGCCATCCGCAACGACGGCACGATCCCGGAGTCGGCGAAGAAGTCCCCCGCCACCGGCGGCTGACGGAGCGGCGGCGGCCGGTGCGTGGCACGCTTCCGGCATGCTGACCGAACGGACCCTGGTGATCGTGGACGCGGCCAATGTGGTCGGGTCCGTGCCCGACGGCTGGTGGCGGGACCGGCGTGGGGCGGCCGAACGGCTGCGGGACTCGCTGGTCCCGTTCGCCGCGGCCGGTCTGCCGGGGCACCCCGGCCCCGTCGAGCTGGTGCTGGTCGTCGAGGGCGCGGCTCGCGGCATCGAATCGGTGCCCGAGGTGCGGGTGGAATCGGCGTCCGGGAGCGGCGACGACCTGATCGTGGAGCTGACCGGGGCTCAGGGGGAACGCGCCTGTGTCGTCGTCACCGCCGACCGTGAACTGCGGCGGCGGGTGGCGCGGTACGGGGCGCGGTGCGTGGGCCCCCGTGCGGTGCGGCCGCTGCCGCCGTCGCGTACGGCCTAGTCCCGGCCGACCGGGGCGTTGATCCGGCTGTGTCCGCGCCCGTACGCGAAGTAGATGATGATGCCGATGATCATCCAGAGGGCGAACCGCAGCCAGGTCTCGGCCGGCAGATTCAGCATCAGCCAGGCCGAGGCCGCCACCGAGAGGATCGGGAGCAGTGGCACCCACGGGGTGCGGAACGCGCGGTGCAGATCGGGGCGGGTCCGGCGCAGCACGATGACGCCCAGGGCGACGACGACGAAGGCGAAGAGCGTGCCGATGTTCACGAGCGTCGCCAGTTCGTTGATGCTCGTGAAGCCCGCGACGATCGCGATGACCACGCCGAGCAGGATGGTCGGGCGGTACGGGGTGCGGAAGCGCGGGTGGGTCACGGAGAAGAACCGCGGGAGCAGTCCGTCGCGGCTCATCGCGAAGAACACCCGGGTCTGGCCCAGCAGCAGGATCAGACAGACCGTGGTGAGGCCGATGGCGGCGCCGAAGCTGATGAACCCGGCGTAGACGGGGTGGCCGACAGCCTTGAAGGCATCGGCCAGCGGAGCCTCGACCGACAGGTCGCTGTAGTGCTCCATACCCGTGACCACCAGCGACACGGCCACGTAGAGCACGGTGCAGATGAAGAGCGAGGCGAGGATGCCACGTGGCATGTCACGTTGCGGAACCTTCGTCTCCTCGGCGGCGGTGGCCACCACGTCGAAGCCGATGAAGGCGAAGAAGACGACGGAGGCGGCGGTGAAGATGCCCATGACGCCGAAGTTCGTCGGGGCGTAGCCGAACATCAGCTGGATCAGCGGCGCGGTGAGGCCGGAACCGGAGGGCTGCGGCTGCGCCTCGGGGATGAAGGGCGAGTAGTTCGCGGCCTTGACGAAGAAGAGGCCGGCGATGATGACGATCAGGACCACGGCGATCTTGATGGCGACCACGATCGTCGTGACCCGGGCGGAGAGCTTCATGCCGAGCACCAGCACGACGGTCAGCACGAGCACCAGCACGAAGGCCAGGATGTCGAAGCCGAATCCTTTCGCCACATCCGTTCCGGAGAGCACTCCGGGCATGGTCCAGCCGAAGTTGTCCATCAGCGAGCGGACGTAGCCGGACCAGCCGACCGCCACGACCGCCGTGCCGAGGGCGAACTCCAGCACCAGGTCCCAGCCGATGATCCAGGCGACGAGTTCGCCGAGTGAGGCATACGAGAAGGTATAGGCGGAGCCGGCGACGGGGACGGTGGAGGCGAACTCGGCGTAACAGAGCGCGGCCAGGGCGCAGACGATGGCCGCGACCACGAAGGCGAGGGCGGTGGCGGGGCCCGCGGTCTCCTTGGCCACCTTGCCGGTGAGTACGAAGATGCCGGTGCCGATGATGACGCCCACTCCGAAGACCGTGAGGTCCAGCGCGGAGAGGGACTTCTTGAGTGCGTGCTCCGGCTCCTCGGTGTCGCGGATGGACTGCTCGACCGTCTTGGTCCGGAACAGTCCGTCGCTGCTGGGTGGTGTGTCCTGCTGGGCAGTCACCGGCGTACCTCCACGCACTCGTCGTGAACGCCATGATTGGGAACGCCCCAGCGACGAAGAGCCACGTATCGAGCGATTTCACGCGAATGGGCCGGTCGGACCACCCGTACAGGGTGGCCGACCGGCCCATCGGCCGTAACGCTGGTCGCTCGTAAGGACCCGTGCTCCGCGGGTCAGTCGCGGACGGGTTCGATCATGGCCGCACTGTCCGCGCCCGTCTCGTAGCGGCCGTCCAGCTTGGCGACGAGGCCGGTGACCTGGCGGGCGATGTCCGGCGCGGTCAGCCCGATCTCGGCCAGGACCTCCTTGCGGGAGGCGTGGTCGAGGAAGCGCGGCGGGATGCCGAAATCACGCAGCGGTACGTCGACCCCGGCGTCGCGCAGCGCCTGGGCGACGGCGGAGCCCACGCCCCCGGCCCTGCTGTTGTCCTCGACCGTGACGACGACCCGGTGCTGCTCGGCGAGCGGGGCCATGGCCTCGTCGACCGGCTTGACCCAGCGCGGGTCGACGACGGTCGTCGAGATGCCCTGGGCATCCAGCAGATCGGCGATCTCCAGGCACATCGGGGCCAGCGCGCCGACGGAGACCAGAAGGACGTCCGGCCGGACGGTGCCGGGCTCGCGCAGGACGTCCATGCCACCGACCCGGCCGACGGCCTTGACGGCCGGGCCGACCGCTCCCTTGGAGAAGCGCACCACGGTCGGTGCGTCGTCGACCTCGACGGCCTCGCGCAGCTGGGCGCGGACCTGGTCGGCGTCGCGCGGCGCGGCGATCCGGAGCGTGGGCACGCACTGCAGGATCGACATGTCCCACATGCCGTTGTGCGAGGCGCCGTCGGTGCCGGTGACACCGGCCCGGTCCAGGACGAAGGTCACACCGCACTTGTGCAGCGCGACATCCATCAGGACCTGGTCGAAGGCGCGGTTGAGGAAGGTGGCGTACACCGCGAAGACGGGGTGCAGTCCGCCGGTGGCCAGGCCTGCCGCGGAGACCGCGCCGTGCTGTTCGGCGATGCCGACGTCGTAGATCCGGTCCGGGAACTCCTTCTCGAACTTGGTCAGGCCGACCGGCTGGAGCATGGCCGCGGTGATCGCGACGATGTCCTTGCGCTCCTTGCCGAGCTTGACCATCTCCTCGCCGAAGACGGAGGTCCAGTCGAGGCCCGAGGTGGCGACCGGGAGGCCGGTGTCGGGGTGGATCTTGCCGACGGCGTGGAAGCGGTCGGCCTCGTCGAGCAGCGCGGGGGTGTAGCCGCGGCCCTTCTCCGTGAGGCAGTGCACGATGACGGGCCCGCCGAAGCGCTTGGCGCGCTGGAGCGCGGACTCCAGGGCCTCGATGTCGTGGCCGTCGATGGGGCCGACGTACTTCAGGCCGAGGTCCTCGAACATGCCCTGCGGGGCGATGAAGTCCTTCAGCCCCTTCTTGGCGCCGTGCAGCGTCTCGTACAGCGGCCTCCCGACGACGGGGGTGCGCTCCAGGAGATCCTTGCCGCGGGCCAGGAAGCGCTCGTAGCCGTCGGTGGTGCGCAGCGTCGCGAGGTGGTTGGCGAGGCCGCCGATGGTCGGGGCGTAGGAGCGCTCGTTGTCGTTGACGACGATGACGAGCGGGCGGTCCTTGGCTGCGGCGATGTTGTTCAGCGCCTCCCAGGCCATACCGCCGGTGAGCGCGCCGTCACCGATGACCGCGACGACGTGGTCGTCCTTGCCCAGCACCTCGTTGGCCTTGGCCAGGCCGTCGGCCCAGCCGAGCACGGTGGAGGCGTGCGAGTTCTCGATGACGTCGTGCTCGGACTCCGCGCGGGAGGGGTAGCCGGAGAGGCCGCCCTTGCTCTTGAGCTTGGAGAAGTCCTGGCGACCGGTGAGGAGCTTGTGCACATAGCTCTGGTGACCGGTGTCGAACAGCACCTTGTCCTTCGGAGAGTCGAAGACCCGGTGCAGGGCGATGGTCAGCTCGACCACACCCAGGTTGGGGCCGAGGTGGCCGCCGGTCTTCGAAACAGCTTCGACGAGGAAGGTCCGGATCTCTTCGGCGAGCTGGTCCAGCTGCTCGGGAGTGAGCCGGTCCAGGTCGCGCGGTCCACCGATGCGGGTCAGCAGAGCCACCCGTTCCTCCTTGCGTTGAGCTGGTCGAGCATGCCGATCCGATGAGTCTAATGTTCCGTTCGCGCGCGAGGTCGGCGGGCGGGGCGTTAGGGACGCACTCGGTACATGGCCGAGGCTCCGTGCGTACACACGGTCCCGGCTGTGCCCGGCACCGCGAGGGGTGCCGGGCACGGGACCGGGCGGCCGTGATCTTACGCGCGACCTGCGGTCTTCTGGGTGCGGCGGGAGACCGAGTCGATGACCACGGCGGCCAGCAGCACCGCGCCGGTGATCATGTACTGGATGGCGTTGGCCATACCGATCATGTTCAGACCCTGCTGGATCGACTGGATCACGATCATGCCGAGCAGCGCGGACCAGACCTTGCCCCGGCCCCCGAAGAGGCTGGTGCCACCGATGACGGCGGCGGCGATGACCAGCATCAGTGTGTTGCCGCCGCCGACGCTCTTCGTGGCGCCGCCGGAGAGGCTGGCGATGAAGAGGCCGCCGAAGGCGCCCAGCGTGCCGGACAGGGCGAAAACGGTGATCCGGACCCGGTCCACGTTGATACCGGCACGGCGTGCGGCTTCCGGGTTGCCGCCGACCGCGAAGACCTGACGGCCGAAGCTCGTGCGCCGGGCGACGAAGTCCGCGACGACCAGGACGGCGAGGAAGAGCACCAGGGCGAGCGGCAGGCCACGGGCGCCCGCGGGCTCGTTCAGGACGTACGCGACGACGAAGCACAGGATCGCGACGAGCGCGGTGCGCAGCACGACCTCGCCGGTCGGTCGGGCGGGCAGACCCGCCGCCTTGCGGCGCCTGCTGTCCACCAGGAGCGAGGCGCCGTACGCGAGGACGGCGACCAGGGCGAGTCCGTAGCCGGCGGCCTTGTCCTCGAAGAAGTAGTTGGTCAGGTTCTCGACGACACTGCCGGACGGCGTGTTGATCGAGCCTTCCCCGCCCATCATCCAGTCCTGCAGACCGCTCCAGCCGAGGAAACCCGCCAGGGTGACGACGAACGCCGGTACGCCGATCTTGGCGAAGAAGAAGCCGTGCAGCGCGCCGAGAGCCATTCCGGAGAGAACGGCGACGATGATCGCGAGCCACTCGTTCCAGCCGTTGTTGACGTTGAGTACGGCCCAGACCGCCGCGCCGACCCCCGCGACGGAGCCGACCGAGAGGTCGATCTCGCCGAGCAGCAGCACGAACACGATGCCGACCGCCATGATGCCGATGCCGGAACTGTAGACGGCGATGTTGGCGACGGAGCTCGCGGAGAGGAAGTTGCTGTTCTGGAACTGGAAGACGATCGCGATGACGATCAGGCCGACGAAGACGGGCAGCGAGCCGAGCTCACCGCCGCGCACCTTGCGGGTGAACTCCGACCAGTAGCCCTTGAAGCCCTCCTCGCGGATGAGCAGACGCGGGTCGACGGCGGGTACGGGGGCTGCCGACTGCTCGGCGGCCGGTGGTTGCGGGGCGGGCTTCTCGGTGGAGGTCCCGGGGGTCTTGGCGAGGTCGCTCACTTCGCGTCCTCCTTCGTGGCCGTGCGTGCTTGGCGACGCGTGACGGCATTGTCCGTGGCGCCGGTGATCGCGGCGATGATCTCTTCGTGGGAGGTGCCGGCCACATCGAAGACACCGTTGTTGCGGCCCAGGCGGAGTACCGCCACCCGGTCCGCGACGGCGCGCACGTCGGCCATGTTGTGGCTGATGAGGATGACGCCGTGGCCCCGCTCGCGCAGCCGCTCGACCAGGTCGAGGACCTGGGCGGTCTGCTCGACGCCGAGTGCCGCGGTCGGTTCGTCCAGGATGACGATCTTGGGGTCACCGATCAACGCGCGTGCGATGGCCACGACTTGACGCTGACCGCCCGAGAGGGCAGCGACCGGGATGCGGACGCTGGGGATCCGGATGGAGAGGGTGTCCAGCAATTCCTTGGCGCGCTTCTCCATCGCGATCTCGTCGAGGACGGAGGCCTTGCGCAGTTCGCTGCCGAGGAAGAGGTTGGCGACGACATCGAGGTTGTCGCAGAGCGCCAAGTCCTGGTAGACGGTGGCGATTCCGAGATCCTGGGCGTTGTTCGGCCGGTTGATCCGGACCGCCTCGCCCTCCCACTCGATGACGCCTTCATCGATCGGGTGGACACCCGAAATGGTCTTGACGAGGGTCGACTTGCCGGCGCCGTTGTCGCCGACCAGGGCGACGACCTCGCCGGGGTGAATCTCCAGGTCCACATCGGTGAGCGCCTGGACGGCGCCGAACCGCTTGGAGATTCCGCGCAACGCCAGCACGGGCGTAGCGGACACGTGAATCATCTCCTTCGCCGCCTGACCGGCGGGGATGGTGGTGCTGAGCGCAGGGGTGTGCGAGAGGGATCCGGCGCCCGCCCCCGCCTGCGGGGCGTTGACGGAGCGGGCGCCGGACCGGCAAGGGGGCCCGGAGGCCATGGCCCGAGGGCGCTACTTGATACCGGCTGCTTCGCAAGCCGCCTTGTACTCGGGCGTGCAGATCTCCGAGGCCTTGTAGACCTTGTCGGCGATGATCGTGCCGGCGACGTTCTCCTTGGTCACGACCTGCGCGTCGTACAGCTTGGCCGGGATGCCCTTGACCGCGCCGGAGACACTGTCGACCTTGGTCGGGGTCAGGTCGTCGAACTTCTCGCCCTTGAGGAGCCTGACCGCGATCTCGGCGGTGGTCTCCGCCTCCGGCTTGATCTGCTTGTAGATCGTGAAGGCCTGGTCGCCCTTGAGGATGCGCTGCAGCCCGGCGAGCTCGGAGTCCTGACCGCCGACCGGGACCTTGATGCCCTGCTTGTTCAGGGCCGTGATGATGCCGCCGGCCATGCCGTCGTTGGCGGAGTAGACGCCCTGGAAGCCGTCCTTGCCCAGGGAGTCGATGGCCGCACCCATCTTCTTGTTGGCCTCGTCAGGCGACCAGTCCGGGATGTCCTGCTCGTAGACGACCTTCTTGACCTGGGTGTCCAGGACGCTGTGCGCACCCTTCTTGAAGAACGGGGCGTTCGGGTCGAGCGGCGAGCCGTTGATCATGACAACGTTGCTCTCCTTGGCCTTGGCGCCGAGCGCCTTGACCATGGCCTCCCCCTGAAGGCGGCCGATCTTCTCGTTGTCGTACGACACGTACGCGGAGACCGGGCCCTCGGCCAGGCGGTCGTACGCGACGACCTTGACGCCCTTCTTGGCCGCCTGCTCCACCCAGGACTTGGTGGCCTCGTAGTTGACGGAGTCCACGATGATGACCTTCACACCCTGGGTGATGAGCGCGTCGAACTGCTTCTTCTGGGTGTCGCTCTCCCCCGCCGCGTTGCTGTACTTGACCTTGCAGTCGCCGCACAGCTGCGTGATCTTCGCCTCGATGATGGGGCGGTCGAAGGTCTCGTAACGGGTGGTCTTGTTCTCCGGCAGCAGCAGGCCGATGGCCTTGCTGTCGCCACCGCCGCCGGCCTTGTCGTCACCGCCCGCCTTGCCGCAGGCGGCGAGGGAGACGGCCATGGAGACTGCGGCCGTGCCTATGACGATGCGTCGCGTCGTTGCGTTCATGCGGGTTGCCTCCCTGACGAGGCCGCGACGTCGCGGCCGAGGTGGCTGGAAGTCAACTCGGCCGCACCGTCAGCGTCAAGGAGTAAATCCTTAACGAGATGACAACGGTGCCATCCGTTTTCTAAGTGAAGACAGGGGTGGCCGTCGACAGGGTGCTTTCCAAAAGGGTTGAATCCCCCATCTCGCTCAGCACCAGCGCCAGCGCGCCCAGCACTTCGGCCCGGCCGCCGAGCGCTCCGGGCAGCACCGAGAGCTGCCGGGCGGCGCTCGGAATGGCGTAGCGGGAGACCGAGTCGCGGATCGGCGCGAGCACCAACTCGCCCGCCTCGGCGAGCGAACCGCCGAGCACCACCCGGCTGGGGTTGAGCAGATTGCAGAGATTGGCCACCCCGCTGCCGATGTGCCGTCCGACGTCCCCGATCACCCGACGGCAGCCGGGGTCGCCCTCACGGGCCAGCTGGACCACTCGTTCCATGGTGAGGTCGGGCCCGTGACTGGGCTGGAGCAGCGGCAGGACGTAGCGCGCGGCCGTGAAGGTCTCCAGGCATCCCCGGTTGCCGCAGCGGCACACCGGGCCCGATTCGTCGAGCGTGATGTGCCCGATCTCACCGGCCGTGCCGCCCGGCCCCCGGTAGATGTGCCCGTCGATCACCAGACCGGCCCCGACCCCGCTGGCGACCTTGATGTAGGCGAGGTCCCTGACCCCCCGGCCGCTCCCCCACACCAGTTCGCCGAGCGCCCCGAGGTTGGCGTCGTTGTCGACGTACACCGGCACTCCGAGCCGGCCCGCGAGCTCCTCGCTGGGGTTGATGCCCGTCCAGCCCGGCAGGATCGACGTGGAGCCCAGCGTGCCGGACTCGACGTCGATCGGGCCGGGAACTCCGAGGCCCACCCCGATCACCTTCTCCGGGCTGATCCCGGTCGCCTCGATGAGCCGTTTGACCAGCCGCTCGGCCCGGCCGAACCCCTCCGCCGCCGAGGCGTCGACATCCATCGGCTCGGACTCCTCGGCGAGCACCTGGTGGGCGAGATTGCCGACCGCCACCCTCAGATGCGTATGACCGAAGTCGACGCCGACCACGATGCCGGCGTCACCGCTGAGCGAGACGCTGCGGGCCCGGCGGCCGCCCGCCGAGGTGGGGGTCACCTCGACCGTGCCGCCGTCCTTCAGTTCGCGAACGATGTTGGAGACGGTGGCCGCTGACAGGCCGGTGCTCCGTGCGATCTCCGCCTGCGTGAGCGAACCGGCCATGCGCACCGCGCGCACGACCCGCTCAAGGTTGGCGCGATGCAGAGATGTCTGCGACCCCGGAGTCTCCATCGACTCTCTCACTCCTACCGTTTTCTCCAACATGTGAACTCTAAGCTGAGCGTTTTGGGGTACTCCCCGTCAAGACCTTGAGCATGCGAAGCCTCGGATGAGCACCCGGCCCTCACCTGGGCGGTCCCCCTCACGCGACGAACCGCCCGTCGGCGCGTGGCCGGCGGGCGGTTCGGGTCCGTACGAAGGTGAGGGGCGCTACTTCACCGCACCCGCGGTGAGCCCAGCCACGACCTGCCGCTGGAAGATGATGTAGGCCGCGAGGACCGGCAGCATCGCCATCACCAGACCGGCGAAGAGACCCGACCAGTCACCCTTGTATCCCTGGCTGTTGGCCAGTTCGACCAGCCCCTGGGAGAGCACCCGGTGGTCCGGATCGGTGTTCAGCACGGTCGGCAGCATGTACTGGTTCCACTGCCCGAGGAAGTTGAAGATACCGACGCTGATCAGGCCGGGCTTCGCCATCGGCAGCATCACCTGGAAGAACGTCCGGGTGTGCGAGGCCCCGTCGAGCATCGCCGCCTCCGCCACCGAGGTCGGCAGGGTCCGGAAGAACGAGGTGAGGAAGAAGACGGTGAACGGCAGCGAGTACGCGATGTAGACCATGATCAGTCCGTGCCGCGTGTTCAGCAGTGCCATGTTGTTCATGACGAAGAACAGCGGGACCAGCGCCAGGATGATCGGGAAGCTCATCCCGCCGATGAACAGGTAGTAGAGGAAGCGGTTCCCGGGGAAGTCGAACCGCGCCAGTACGTACGCCGCCATCGACCCGAGCAGCAGGGTGCCGACGAGCGAACAGCCCACCACCACGATGGTGTTGAAGAAGTAGTCGCTCATGTGCGCCTGGCCCCAGGCGCGCGACCAGTTGTCGAAGTGCAGCTTGTCGGGGAGCGCCAACGGCGTCGACAGGATCGAGTCGTCGGACTTGAACGACGACATGACCGCCCAGAGCAGCGGCATGACGACCAGGATCGCCCAGATGATCAGCACACCGTGCGAGAAGACGTTGAGGACCTGGCCCTCGCCGCTCTTCTCCTTGCCGACGGGGGCGGGCGCCTTGGACACGGGGGCCGGGTCCGCCGCCGGAGCGGGGGGAGCGGTGTCAGTGGTCTTCACGTGTACTCACCTCGTACTGTCGAGCCGGACACGGAGGCCGACCTGTGGTGCTTGTGGTGCCTGCTGGGGGTCCGGGCGCCGTCTCCCGTCAGTCGCGGCATCAGAACTCCAGCCGCTCACGCCGGCCCAGTCGCATCACGATGGCGGCGAAGGCCATGGTGACGATGAGCAGTCCGACACCGATCGTCGTCGCGTATCCGGCCTGTCCGTCGCGGAAGGCGGTCTGGTAGACGTACAGCGGCAGGACCGTGGTGGAGTAGTCGGGGCCGCCGGGGCCCACGGTCATGACCTGTACGGCGGTGAACGCCTCCACGCCGAGGGCCAGAATGCCCATGTAGACCCAGCCCGACTGCACCGTGTCCCAGAGCAGCGGGAGGGTGATCCGGAAGAACGTGGTGAAGCGGTTGGCGCCGTCGAGGAGCGCCGCCTCGTAGAAGTCCTTCGGGATGGACGCCATGCCGGCGGAGAAGAGGACGACGAAGAACCCGACCGTCGACCAGACCAGGACCGACATGACGCAGATGAGCGCGAGGTTCGGATCGCCCAGCCAGTCCGGCTGGATGGATCCCAGACCGATCGCCTTCAGTGTCGAATTCAGCACCCCGCTGGTGGGGTTGAAGCCGAACTGGAACAGCAGGGCGACGATGACGATCGACAGCACCTGCGGGAAGAAGTAGGCGATCTTGTAGAAACTCGACCCGCGCACGCCGGAGACCGCGGCGTTCTTGCGCCGCCGGCCCCCGACATTGAGCATGAAGGCGAAGAAGAGCGCCAGGCCCAGCGTCACCAGCGGCAGCAGCAGCACGAGCAACACGCTGTGCTGCAACGACTTCCAGAAGATGTCGTCCTTCAGCATCCTCGTGTAGTTGTCGAACCCGACCATCTTGAAGTCCGGGCTCAGGCCGGTCCAGTCCGTGAACGAGTAGTAGATGGACTGGATGAACGGCCAGATGACGAAGACCGCGTACAACGCCAGTGGGACTACCAAGAACCCCACAATGAAACGGTACTTGCCGTGCTGCATCGTTTACCGACCCCGATCTTTCCGCGGGTGCCGCCGCTGGTGACGGTTGCTCACTGGTGCTTGTAGTGCTTGATGGACTGGTCCTTGGCCGCCGCGTCGGCGAAGGCCTGGATCTTCTTGATGGCTTCCGCAGGGGTCGCGCGGCCGGCCATCATCTCGCCGATACCGGCGACACCGATCTGCTCCTTCTGGAGCTTCACGTACCAGTCCTGCAGACGCGGGTTCACCACGTTGTCGCCGGCCTTCTTCAGCGAGTCGACACCGGACTGCATGGCGGTCGACAGGGTCAGACCGTCGGTTCCGCCGTTGAAGGCGCTGAGCGACTTGACCTGCTTGGTGAAGTTCTTCGAGGACTCCTCGGAGAGCATGATGCGCAGCTGCTCCATGCCGCCCTCGGGGTTCTTCGCGTTGGCCGGGACGACGAAGGGCTCGCCGCCGGAGGCCCAGATGGTGCCGAACGGCATCTTGTCGGACGAGTCCAGGCTGGACGGCGGCGCGACCATCATCTTGAAGTCCTTGGGCGTGGTCGGCGCCGCCTCGTTCTCCACCCACGAACCGTTCGGGATGAAGAGCGCCTTGCCCTTGGTCCACTCGGTCTGCGACTGGATATGGGTCAGGCCCGGGGTGCCCTTGAGGATGTACCCCTTCTGGTACAGCTCGTAGTACGCCTCGAACGCCGCCTTGACCGCGGGGTCCTTCCAGGCGTTCGGCTCCAGGTTGTCGATCTTGTCGAGAACCTCCCGGCCACCGATCTTGGCGATGAACGGGTAGAGCGAGAACGGCAGGTAGTACGGGTACTTACCGGCGTACGTCCAGCCGGCGATGCCCTTCTTCTTCGCCTTCGCGCAGAGGGCGAGCATGTCGTCCCAGTTCTCGGGGTACTGCGCGTCGAGGTTGTCGAGCGCGGTCTGCGAGTACCAGACGCCGTACACGGTGTACGCGTAGTACATGATCCAGACCGGGTCGCCGTCGAACTGACCCATCTCCAGGACACCCGGGCGCAGCGTGTCGCGGACCTTCTTGGCCGGGTCGTCGATGGACGGAGCGTCCATCAGCGGCGTCAGGTCCGCCAGTTGCTTCTTGCCGACCAGGACACCCATGTCCATCTGCTCGGCACCGGAGTTGTCGATCAGGTCCGGCGGGGTGCCGCCGTTGAAACGCGGCTGCAGCTGCGACTGGATCTTCTGGGTCGCGACGTGCTTGACCTTCGGGGCCTTCGGGAACGCCGCGTTGTACTTCTTCTCCGCGTCGATCGCGTACTGCTGACCGAAGCCACCGTCGAAGATGACCACCTCAAGAGGGGCCGTCTCGTTGACGCCGAGCGGGTTCGTCTTGCTGATCTTGCCCTTCTCGACCTTCTTGTCGCCGCCGCCGTCGCTGCTCGCGCACGACGACAGGAAACCCATCGTCGGAACGGTGAGCAGGCCGAGTGCGGCAGATCGCTTGATCACATCGCGACGGCCGAGGCCCTCATTCTTGTGGGCGGAGGTGGATCCCATGCTCAAGTCCTCGCCTTCTCCAGGACTCAGGCGGTGTGTACCGGTCGCCCGTCGATATTCGCCTCAGGCGAAGGGCCCCGCCACCGCGGTCAGTTGCGCTTGGGTAGTGCTGATTTCAGGCTAGCCATATGCAGTGGGGGGCTTCGGGAGATCGGGCAGCGGATGCACTTGTTGTGCCCTCCGTGACCGTTCCCCCGTGTCCCCCGTGTCCGCGGCACCGAAAACGGCTGTGCAGACGCCGACAGGTATAGTCCACTTGCGGTCGACTGAGCAAGATCGAATGCAAGGTTGAGCAGCAGTCTTTCCCGAGTTGAGACCTCGCGGATACCTGAGCCCCGTGCACCCCGGTCCGGGTGCAACGATTTCCGCATTACGGTCGATTCGACTGGCGGTTCACGCCCAACACCCTTGACACACCACGCCTCTTGGCTCCCTACTGGACCTTGCGCATCTCCCTGACAACGTTGTCCTAGTGCACTTACTCGGGAGGAATGGCTCCGCATGCAGCCCCGACATGGTTCTCGCAGGAGACAAAGCCGTACGGCCGCACTGGTCGCGGCTTCACTGGTTCTGGTCGTGACAGCCCCCACCGCGGCCGCCGCACAGTCGGCCGGGACGGGCGAAAGGCGCCAAAGCGCCTTGGGGGAACGGACATTCAGCTCGTCCTTCGAAGCGGACGAAAAGCAACCGGACTGGCGCAACACTGTCGAAGAAGGCCTTGACGGAAAGAAGCGGTCATCGGGTGTCGACGGCGGATTCTCCACTGGAATTCCGGGCAATGTCACCGACAAGGTGACAGACGTCCGTGCCAGTGACGAGAACACCGGCGGCGGGGAGGTGAAGGAGAACCTGATCGACGGGGAGTCCGGCACCAAGTGGCTGACCTTCGCACCCACCGGCTGGGTCGAGTTCGATCTCGTCGAACCGGTCAAGGTCGTGACCTACGCGCTGACCTCGGCCAACGATCACGACGAGCGCGACCCGAAGGACTGGACCCTGCAGGGCTCCACGGACGGCAAGGACTGGAAGGACCTCGACTCCCGGACCGGTCAGAGCTTCACCGAGCGGTTCCAGACGAAGTCGTACGATGTCACATCGGACGCGGCCTACCAGCACTTCCGTCTGCGGATCACGAAGAACAACGGCGCCTCCGACGCGACCCAGCTCGCCGACGTCCAGTTCTCCGACGGCGACACCTCGGCCCCGGCGCCGGAATCGATGCGCAGCCAGATCGACCGCGGCCCGTCCGGCTCCCCCACCGCCAAGTCGGGTGCGGGCTTCACCGGCAGGAAGGCCCTGCGGTACGCCGGCACGCACAAGGCGGACGGCCGGGCCTACTCGTACAACAAGATCTTCGATGTCAACACGACTGTCACCCGTGACACCTCACTCTCCTATCTGGTCTATCCCCAGATGGGCGAGACGGATCTCTCCTATCCGGCGACGCATGTCTCGGTGGACCTGGCGTTCACGGACGGCACGTACCTGAGCGACCTGCGGGCCACCGACAGCAACGGCGGCCTGCTGACCCCGCAGGGCCAGGCCGATGCGAAGCGGCTCTACGTCAACCAGTGGAACAAGGTCGACTCGGCTATCGGGACGGTCGCCGCGGGCAGGACCGTGGACCGGATTCTGGTGGCGTACGACTCCCCCAAGGGCCCGTCGAAGTTCCAGGGCTGGATCGACGACATCAAGATCGCCCCGAAGGCGCCCGAGAAGCGCCGCCCGCACCTCTCCGACTACGCGTCGACGGTCCGCGGCACCAACTCCAGCGGTGGTTTCTCGCGCGGCAACAACTTCCCCGCCACCGCCGTCCCGAACGGCTTCAACTTCTGGACGCCGGTCACCAACGCCGGATCGACCAGTTGGCTCTACGACTACGCGCGCGGCAACAACGACGACAACCTGCCCACCCTCCAGGCCTTCAGCGCCAGCCATGAGCCGAGTCCGTGGATGGGCGACCGGCAGACCTTCCAGCTGATGCCGTCGGCGGTCTCCGGCACCCCGGACGCCTCCCGCAAGGCGCGTGCGCTGCCGTTCCACCACGAGAACGAGACGGCGAAGCCGCACTACTACGGTGTGACATTCGACAACGGCCTCAAGGCCGAGATGACACCGTCCGACCACGCGGCCCGGATGCGCTTCACCTTCCCGGGTGACGACGCGAGCGTCGTCTTCGACAACGTCTCCAACGACGGCGGGCTCACCCTCGACCCGGGGACCAGTTCCTTCACCGGCTTCTCCGATGTGAAAAGCGGCGGCTCGACCGGCGCCACCCGCCTCTTCGTCCACGGCGTCTTCGACGCGCCGGTCACCGCGAGCGGCAAGCTGTCCGGTGGCGGGGGCGACGACGTCACGGGCTACCTCCGCTTCGACGCCGGCAAGGACCGCACGGTCGAGCTGCGCCTGGCGACCTCGCTGATCAGCGTCGACCAGGCGAAGCGGAACCTCGCCGCCGAGATCCCCGCCTCCCGCTCCTTCGAACGGGTCGAGGACCGGGCGCAGCGGGCCTGGGACGACATCCTGGGCAAGGTGGAGGTCGAGGGCGCCACGGCCGACCAGCTGACCACCCTCTACTCCAGCCTGTACCGGCTCTACCTGTACCCGAACTCGGGCTTCGAGCAGGTCGACGGCAAGGACAAGTACGCCAGCCCCTTCTCCCCGCAGGTCGGCTCCGACACCCCGACCCACACGGGCGCGAAGATCGTCGACGGCAAGGTGTACGTCAACAACGGCTTCTGGGACACCTACCGCACGACGTGGCCCGCGTACTCCCTCCTCACGCCGGACAAGGCCGGCGAGATGGTGGACGGTTTCGTCCAGCAGTACAAGGACGGCGGCTGGATCTCCCGCTGGTCGTCCCCCGGCTACTCCGACCTGATGACCGGCACCTCCTCGGACGTCGCGTTCGCGGACGCCTACGTCAAGGGCGTGAAGTTCGACGCCGAGGCGGCGTACGAGGCGGCGCTGAAGAACGCCACCGTAGTCCCGCCGTCCTCGGGCGTCGGCCGCAAGGGCATGCGGACGTCCCCGTTCGTCGGCTACGCCGACACCTCCACGCACGAGGGTCTGTCCTGGTCGCTGGAGGGCTACCTCAACGACTACGGCATCGCGCAGATGGGCCGGGCGCTCTACAAGAAGACGAAGAAGGAGCGGTACAAGGAGGAGTCCGAGTACTTCCTGAACCGCGCCCGCAACTACGTCGGTCTCTTCGACAGCAAGGTGGGCTTCTTCCAGGGCAAGGACGCCAAGGGCGACTGGCGGCTCCCGGCGGACACCTACGACCCTCGGGTCTGGGGCTACGACTACACGGAGACGAACGGCTGGGGCTACGCCTTCACGGCCCCGCAGGACAGCCGGGGCCTGGCGAACCTCTACGGCGGGCGCGCCGGCCTGGCGAAGAAGCTCGACACCTACTTCACCACTCCGGAGACGGCGGGCCCCGAGTTCGTCGGCTCGTACGGCGGTGTCATCCACGAGATGACGGAGGCGCGTGACGTACGGATGGGGCAGTACGGCCACAGCAACCAGGTCGCACACCATGTGACCTACATGTACGACGCGGCCTCGCAGCCCTGGAAGGCCCAGGAGAAGATCCGTGAGGTACTGGGCCGCCTCTACACGGGCAGCGAGATCGGGCAGGGCTACCACGGTGACGAGGACAACGGCGAGCAGTCGGCCTGGTACCTCTTCTCCTCGCTCGGCTTCTATCCGCTCGTGATGGGCAGCGGCGAGTACGCGATCGGCTCGCCGCTCTTCACGAAGGCCACCGTCCACCTGGAGAACGGCCGCGATCTGGTCGTCAGGGCTCCGAAGAACAGCGCGAAGAACATCTACGTGCAGGGCCTGAGGGTCAACGGCAAGAAGTGGACGTCGACTTCACTGCCGCACGACCTGCTGGCCAAGGGCGGCGTCCTGGACTTCGACATGGGTGCGAAGCCTTCGTCGTGGGGCACGGGCAAGGACGCCGCACCGGTCTCGATCACCACGGACGACAACGTGGCGACGCCGAAGGCGGACGTGCTGAAGGGCGCGGGCGCCCTGTTCGACGACACCTCGGCCACCTCGGCGACGGTCGGCTCGGTGGACCTGCCGGTGCCCTCGGCCACGAACGCGGCCCAGTACACGCTGACTTCGAGCGCGGCGGCCAAGGCCCCGACCGGCTGGGGCCTCCAGGGCTCGTCGGACGGCACGACGTGGAAGGACCTCGACAAGCGGTCGTCCCAGTCGTTCGCCTGGGACAGGCAGACAAGGGTGTTCTCGGTGCGTGCTCCGGGCTCGTACGCGCACTACCGCCTGGTGTTCGCGGGTGAAGGGAGCCTCGCGGAGGTGGAGTTGCTCTCCTGATCCCCCGGCCCGCTCCGGGCCCCGCCGTCGGCCGGTGTCTCGCTCCGGGGCACCGGCCGTTCGCGTGCCGGGCGGCCGGTGATGTGTGCAGCGGCGGAGCCCGCCGTTCGGTCAGTCCCGCTCCGGGGCGTCCGGAACGGCCCGGGGCAACAGGCTCTCGGGCCATGTCACATTCCACGCCGTGATCACCGGATTGCCGTGCTCGGTGCCGAGCCGCGAGACCGCTCCCGTGGCGAGCTGGAAGAGCGTGCCCTCGGCCGGGGTCAGGCCGAGGTAGCGGGCGGTGAGTACGCGCAGGAAGTGGGAGTGGGCGACGAGCGCGATGTCCCCGTCCGGGTCGCGGTTCGCCGCCTCCGCGACGTCGGCCAGCACCCGGTCGGCTCGGGCACCGACCTCCGCGGGTGTCTCGCCGGGGTGCGCCTCGGGGCCGGGAGCGACCCCGTCCGTCCACAGATTCCAGTCGGGGCGGGTGCGGCGGATCTCTTCGGTGGTCACCCCTTCGTAGCCGCCGTAGTCCCATTCGCGCAGTTCGGGGGTGACACGGGGTGCGACGAGCCCGGCGAGCTCCGCGGTGCGCCGGGCGCGTACCGCGGGGCTGACCAGGGTGAGCGCGATCCGCCGGTCGGCGAGCAGCGGGGCCAGCGCGCGGGCCTGCCGTTCACCGAGAGGGGTCAGGGGCAGATCGGTGTGGCTCGTGTGCTGCCCGGACCGCGACCACTCGGTCTCGCCGTGCCGGATCAGGATCAACTCGCCCATGGGTGTCATCCGCTCTCTGTGCTGTTCGTGCTGCGTGACTGGCAAACCGCCTGGTCCACGATCGCATTCCGCGCGCCCGGCACGGAGCGGCCGATACGTCGTTTCCGGGTACGGCGGCCCCGTGTCCCCTCGCCGACAGCGTCCCCGGCTTCGTCCCCGTGCGCGGCACCGAGCAGACCGACGGCCCGGTCCTGCCCTTCCTGGCACCGGCCTGGGCGGCCTGCGCGCCGAGCGTCGAGCGGTGGAGCGACAGCTGCCCCGCACACAAGGCGAAGGGCCGCACCCCGGGATACCCGGAGTGCGGCCCTTCGGCCCCGCTGACTGCCTGACGCCTACTTGCGGATCAGGTTGCGGAGCACGTACTGCATGATGCCGCCGTTGCGGTAGTAGTCCGCCTCACCGGGGGTGTCGATGCGGACGACCGCGTCGAACTCCACACCGGTGTCGGTGGAGACCTTCACCGTGCGCGGCGTGGTGCCGTTGTTCAGCTCGGTCACGCCGGTGAAGGAGAAGGTCTCCTCGCCGGTCAGGCCGAGGGACTCGGCGGTCGCGCCCTCCGGGAACTGGAGCGGGAGGACGCCCATGCCGATGAGGTTCGAGCGGTGGATGCGCTCGTAGGACTCGGCGATGACGGCCTTGACGCCGAGGAGCGCGGTGCCCTTGGCAGCCCAGTCGCGGGACGAGCCGGAGCCGTACTCCTTGCCCGCCAGGATGGCCAGCGGGGTGCCCGCGGCCTGGTAGTTCTGCGAGGCGTCGTAGATGAACGACACCGGCGCGCCGTCCTGGGTGAAGTCGCGGGTGAAGCCACCCTCGGTGCCCGGGGCGATCTGGTTGCGCAGGCGGATGTTCGCGAAGGTGCCGCGAATCATGACCTCGTGGTTGCCGCGGCGCGAGCCGTAGGAGTTGAAGTCGCGGCGCTCGACGCCGTGCTCCGTGAGGTACTTGCCGGCCGGGGTGTCGGCCTTGATCGCGCCGGCCGGGGAGATGTGGTCGGTGGTGACCGAGTCGCCGAGCTTGGCGAGCACCCGGGCGCCGGTGATGTCCTCGACCGGGGTCGTCTCCATCGTCATGCCCTCGAAGTACGGGGGCTTGCGCACGTAGGTGGACTGCGGGTCCCACTCGAAGGTGTTGCCGGTCGGGATGGCCAGCGCCTGCCACTGGGCGTCGCCCGCGAAGACGTCCTGGTAGGACTTGTTGAACATGTCCTCGCCGATGGCGTTGGCGACGACGTCGTTCACCTCGGCCTCGGACGGCCAGATGTCGGCGAGGTAGACCGGCTTGCCGTCCTGGTCGATGCCCAGGGCGTCCTTGGTGATGTCCACCTTCATCGAACCGGCGAGGGCGTACGCGACGACCAGCGGCGGGGACGCCAGGTAGTTCATCTTGACGTCGGGGTTGATCCGGCCCTCGAAGTTGCGGTTGCCGGAGAGCACCGAGGTCACGGCCAGGTCGTGCTCGTTGACCGCCTTGGAGACCTCCTCCGGCAGCGGGCCGGAGTTGCCGATGCAGGTGGTGCAGCCGTAGCCGACGAGGTTGAAGCCGACCTTGTCGAGGTACGGGGTCAGGCCCGCCTTGTCGAAGTAGTCGGTGACGACCTTCGAGCCCGGGGCGAGGGTGGTCTTGACCCACGGCTTGCGGGTCAGGCCCTTCTCGACCGCCTTCTTCGCCACGAGCGCCGCGGCGACCATGACGTACGGGTTCGAGGTGTTGGTGCAGGAGGTGATCGCGGCGACGGTGACGGCGCCGTGGTCGATCTCGTACGACGTGCCGTCGGGGGCCGTGACCGTGGTCGGACGCGACGGGACGCCGTTGGTGGAGGCCGGGGCGTCGGAGGCCGGGAAGGACTCCTTGCCCGATTCCTCGTCGTCGGAGACGTAGTTGCGCACGTCCTGGGCGAACTGCTGCTTGGCGTTCGCGAGGATGATGCGGTCCTGCGGGCGCTTCGGACCGGCGATCGACGGAACGACCGTCGACAGGTCCAGCTCCAGCTTCTCGGAGAAGTCCGGCTCGGCGGCCGGGTCCAGCCAGAGGCCCTGCTCCTTGGCGTACGCCTCGACGAGCGCGACCTGCTGCTCGCTGCGGCCGGTCAGCTTCAGGTAGTTCAGGGTCTCGCCGTCGATCGGGAAGATCGCCGCGGTGGAGCCGAACTCCGGCGACATGTTGCCGATGGTGGCGCGGTTCGCGAGGGAGGTGGCGGCGACGCCCTCGCCGTAGAACTCGACGAACTTGCCGACGACACCGTGCTTGCGGAGCATCTCGGTGATGGTCAGCACGAGGTCGGTGGCGGTGGTGCCGGCCGGGAGCTCGCCGGTCAGCTTGAAGCCGACGACGCGCGGGATGAGCATGGAGACCGGCTGGCCGAGCATCGCGGCCTCGGCCTCGATGCCGCCGACGCCCCAGCCCAGCACGCCGAGGCCGTTGACCATGGTGGTGTGCGAGTCGGTGCCGACGAGGGTGTCGGGGTACGCCTGGCCGTTCCGGACCATGACCGTACGGGCCAGGTGCTCGATGTTGACCTGGTGGACGATGCCGGTGCCCGGGGGGACGACCTTGAACTCGTCGAAGGCTGTCTGGCCCCAGCGCAGGAACTGGTAGCGCTCCTTGTTACGGCCGTACTCCAGCTCGACGTTCTGCGCGAACGCGTCGTTGGTGCCGAACTTGTCGGCGATGACCGAGTGGTCGATGACCAGCTCGGCCGGGGCGAGTGGGTTGATCTTGGCCGGGTCGCCGCCCAGCTCCTTGACGGCCTCACGCATGGTGGCGAGGTCCACGACGCACGGCACGCCGGTGAAGTCCTGCATGATCACGCGGGCCGGGGTGAACTGGATCTCCTGGCTGGGCTGTGCCTGGGAGTCCCAGCCGCCGAGCGCCCGGATGTGGTCGGCGGTGATGTTCGCGCCGTCCTCGGTGCGGAGCAGGTTCTCCAGCAGCACCTTCAGGCTGTAAGGGAGGCGCGCGGAGCCCTCGACCTTGTCCAGCCTGAAGATCTCGTACGACTCGTCGCCCACGCGCAGCGTGCTGCGGGCGTCGAAGCTGTTCGCCGACACGACAGTCTCCTTCATCAATGTGCGCGTACTCCGCGCCGCGCCTCATTACGGCGGGCGCCGCGTGGTGCCGCCTACGGCCCCTCGACCATCCGCTAAAGTAAGGCTTAGTTAGGTAACCCTTACCGAGCGGCGGACTGCGGTGCGCCTTCGGCATATATCTCGATGTCGAGATAACTCTAGTACATCACTGCCGAACGGTCATGCGCGGGCGGGGCTGTCCCGTCTCACTCCATCGAATCGTTTTCTCAACGAACCGAGTAGTTCGGGCCTCTGTCTCAGCGAACCCGGTCGCGCGACTGAGTGCGCTGGGGTGCTGGATGGCTGTACCGGCCGGGGTGGAGAGACGGGGCCGTGCGTCGAGTCGTCTTACGCTTCCCGGGCTGGTGCTGGGATCGCGGCCTACGAGACCGCCGATCCGGAAGTGATCATCGCCGAGCATGTCGTGGTGGGAACACCGACGACCAAGGCCACCAAGTTCACCGTCCCCGGTCTCTTGATACTCCACGTCCGCAACGGACTGATCACGCGAGTCCGCGACTACATGGACGGCTTGGGAGTCGCCGGCGCCAGAGCATGAAGGCCAGACCAGTACAGCGGTAACCCAACTTGAGCCGGGACAGCACTCAGCCCATTCCGGCCCCGACCCCGAGATCTCTCTCGACGAACCGGGTCCCTGCGTCTCACCCAATCCGGTCCACGCAGGTCAGCGCGGGCGCGAACGACCAACTTCGTTGAGACAGGAGTGTCCACGCCCTGGCGCCGCCCCGACCGGCTGGTACCGCCGATGGCCGGTACCGCCGCGATCGGGGCGGTTGTGCATCCGCCGGCCGCCGCCATCGAGGAGGGCGGGGGCCCGTCCTCGATGAGCGGCGTCCCGGCCGACAGCGCCTACCGGCTGCGGCCGGCCTGGCGGCCCGGCCTCACTTCAGGTGCCGGCCGAAGAACCGGTCCCCGTCCTCCACCTCGAACCACGGGGTGCCGACGTGCCCGCCCAGATTGGCGTGCATCGTCTTCTCCTTGGTGCCGAAGGCGTCGAACAGGTCCAGGGCCCGCTGGCGGGGGTTCCCTTCGTCGTCCCACTGCAGCAGGAACAGCAGCGGGATGGTGACCTGCCGGGCCTCCTCGCGCTGGGCGCGGGGCACGTAACCTCCGGCGAAGAATCCGGCGGCCGCGATGCGTGGCTCGAGGACCGCCAGCCGAATGCCGACGGCGGTCCACCCCGAGTACCCGACCGGGCCGCCGATCTCGGGCAGCGAAAGGAGGGCGTCCAGGGTGGTCCGCCATTCCGGGACCGCCTTTTCGACCAGCGGGCCGATGAAGGACTCGAAGATCTCATCGACCGGCTCGCCGGCCTGCATCGCCCGGCGGAGGTCGGCGCGGGCCTGCTCGTCGGCGGCGGAACGGGGCCGGTCACCGCACCCGGTGGCGTCGATGGTGGCCACCGCGTAGCCGTACGCCGCGGATTGCCGGGCCCGGGCCACCAGCCGGGCTTCCCCCTTGGGCAGGCCGTTGTTGTGGGCCATCAGGATCAGCGGGGCCGGTGCGGCGGATCCGGGCGTCCACAGGGTGCCGGGGATCTCGCCGAGGGTGAATTCGCGTTCGAGGACGCCGTCGTCGAGGCGCTGTTCGGAAGTGAATTGCATGGTCGTGCCTTTCGGGAGTGCTCTTGAACGGCGCTCCCGGACGACCTATCGCCCGACCGTGACCCCGGAGGGGAGCACCCATGTCGATACTGCGTTCACGGGTACCACCTCCTCGTTCTTTCGCACGGCCTCCGGGAAAATAGCAGTGGTCGCCGTGTTCCGCCAAACGGGTTTTTGCGGAGGCTCTGTGGCCGGATGCCACGCAGTCACTCGCCCAAGGGCCAAGGCCGTGTGGTCAAGGGCTTCGCGCCTGTACGGTCACGGTGTGGCGCATGCCGGGACGTAGGAAGCGGAGCCCGCTCAGGGACCGTTTGGCCCGTGCCGGGTACAACTGCGACGATGCCGCCGCCATGAGCCTCCGTGGTGGGCCGGGCGCGCCCCGCCGTTCGGTAGTCTCGCCGCCGCACTCCACCCGTCCGGTCCTGCGGTGAACGTATCGGCGCGCGGAGCGGGACGGGTGGCCGGACGAAGGAGGAACATGAACGACGGCATCGAGTTCAAGGACATCTCTCCGACCACCCTCGCCGATCTCCTCGGGCGAGAACAGGTCATGGACCTCGGCATCCGCCCGCTGTGGCCCTCGATGCCGCGCGTCGCCGGCCCGGCGTTCACCGTGCGGTGCCCCCCGGGCGACAACCTGATGCTTCACGCGGCCATCCACCGCGCGGAGCCCGGCTCGGTCGTCGTCGTCGAAGCGGGGGACGTGGGCTACGCACTCGCCGGAGGAAACGTCTGCGCCGTCGCGCAGCGGCGGGGGATCGCGGCGTTCGTGACCGACGGGGTGATCCGTGACCTCGCCGAGGTGCGCGACATGGGCTTTCCCGTCTTCGCCAGGGGAGTCGTCCCCATCCCCGGAGTCAAGAAGGCCGTCGGGCCGCTCAACGGTCCGGTGCGGTGCGGCGGTGTGGACATCGACGCCGGCGACATCGTGGTGGCCGACGAGGAGGGCGTCGTGGTCACCCCCCGCGCCCGCCGGGCGCAGGTACTCCTCGATGCCCGGCAGAAGTCGGCGAAGGAAGCCGGTGAATCCCTCGACGACTGGGAGAAGGCGCATCGCGCCCGTATCGACAGGATCCTGGCCGAAGGCGGCTTCGAGGACTGACTCCCTCGCCTTCCATTCCCCGGACGGACGTACACCGTTCGCCGTCACGCATGTCCGGGTGAACCATGGAACGCACGGTGCGCCGGTCGCCGCACTCTTCACACGCGACCGGCCGCGCAACTTCCGTGCCTCCACGCCCTGCCGTCACCCGAATGCCACACCCCACCACAGGTCTCATCTCATATCTGAGATAACCTTTCGCCATGTCAGACGATTACCTCGTACGCATCGGCAAGCTCATACGTGACGCCCGTCAGCACCGGGGCTGGACACAGAGTCAGCTCGCCGAGGCGCTCGCCACCAGCCAGAGCGCCGTGAACCGCATCGAGCGCGGCAACCAGAACATCAGCCTTGAGATGATCGCGCGCATCGGTGAGGCACTCGACAGCGAGATCGTGTCGCTCGGCTACGCCGGGCCCATGCACCTGCGAGTGGTCGGCGGTCGCCGGCTCTCGGGTTCCATCGACGTCAAGACGAGCAAGAACGCGTGCGTGGCCCTGCTCTGCGCCACACTGCTCAACAAGGGCCGCACGGTGTTGCGCCGGGTGGCCCGTATCGAGGAGGTCTACCGCCTCCTGGAGGTGCTGAACTCCATCGGCGTGCGGACCCGGTGGATCAACGACGGGACCGATCTGGAGATCGTTCCGCCCGCCCGGCTCGACCTGTCCGCCATCGACGCGGACGCCGCCCGCCGGACCCGTTCCATCATCATGTTCCTCGGCCCGCTGCTGCACCGGATGGACTCGTTCAAGCTCCCGTACGCGGGCGGCTGCGACCTCGGTACGCGGACCATCGAGCCGCACATGATCGCGCTGCGCCGGTTCGGCCTGGAGATCGCCGCGACCGAGGGGCTTTACCACGCCCAGATAGACCACTCGGTCACCCCCGACCGTCCCATCGTGCTGACCGAGCGCGGGGACACCGTGACCGAGAACGCACTGCTGGCCGCCGCCCGGCACGACGGCACGACCGTCATCCGCAACGCATCCTCCAACTACATGGTCCAGGACCTGTGCTTCTTCCTGGAGGCGCTGGGCATACGCGTCGACGGCATCGGCACCACCACCCTGACCGTGCACGGCTCCCCGCACATAGACGTGGACGTCGACTACTCCCCCTCCGAGGACCCGGTCGAGGCGATGAGCCTGCTGGCCGCCGCCGTGGTGACGGAGTCCCAGCTGACGATCCGCCGGGTACCGATCGAGTTCCTGGAGATCGAGCTCGCGGTGCTGGAGGAAATGGGTGTCGACTGCGACCGCACGACGGAGTACACCGCCGACAACGGCCGTACCCGGCTGGTCGACCTCACGGTCCGGCCCTCCAAGCTGGAGGCGCCGATCGACAAGATCCACCCCATGCCGTTCCCCGGGCTCAACATCGACAACGTGCCCTTCTTCGCGGCCATCGCCGCCTCGGCCCAGGGCCAGACCCTCATCCATGACTGGGTCTACGACAACCGGGCCATCTACCTCACTGACCTGAACCGCCTGGGTGGCAGGCTGCAACTCCTGGACCCGCACCGGGTGTTGGTCGAGGGCCCGACCCGGTGGCGCGCCGCCGAGATGATGTGCCCGCCCGCACTGCGGCCCGCCGTGGTGGTGCTGCTCGCCATGATGGCGGCGGAGGGCACGTCCGTACTGCGCAATGTGTATGTGATCAACCGCGGTTACGAGGAGCTCGCAGAGCGCCTCAACTCCGTGGGCGCGCAGATCGAGATCTTCCGGGACATCTGACCGGCAAAGGCCGCCGCCCCCTCTCTGGCCAGGCTGAACGCTGGTTCGGAAGGGGGCGGCGGCATCCGTGGGACTTCTCTGGGACTTTGCGCCCGAGCGGGGACTGCACCGAGCTGCGGCCCGGCCCCGGCGCGGTCCGGGCCGAGGCTACGTGAAGTCCGCCAGGGCTCGGAAGTCGGTCAGCAGCTGCTCGGGGCCGCGTTCGGGGCAGCCGAGGGCTGTCAGTTCGGCGGTACGCCCGACGGATGCCGGCTGGATGCGCGCGGCGGCTTGCGGCGGACGGCCGTGTGCCGCCGGTCCGCCGTCCGGGATTTCTTCCGTGAGCAGCCAGTTCTCGCCGGATCCGGCGATCACCACACCGTGCTCCGGTGCGGCCGCCGCGGCCCGTCGGGCGATGCGGCCTTCGTGCGCGAACGTCGACGGTCCGGACTCGAACCACACCGGACCCCGGGGACTTCTCCGGGACCTGCGGCCGAGCGGGCTGCCGCGGTCCGCGGCCACAGCCGGGACCTGCTGGTCCCGCACCATGCCAAGGCCGAGCCCGAAGCGATCGATGAAGACACCCACGGGGACCGGCTCAAGCAGTGCTTCCACGACGAGGGACTGCCCCTGGACGTGCGAGCGGCAGGCGCCCTGCTCCTGCTGGGAAGCCGGAGCAGGCAGGGAACCCTGTTCTCCCCCTTGCCGTCGACGGTGGGTATCGCGCCGCGGACGGTTCGCCTTCGGTGATCTGCCGGCGTGGCCCGTGCGGCAGGGGCGTCCAGGCAGGGGACGTGTTGTCGCTCATGACAGCGGGAGGTAGACGACGTTGGGGGAGCCGGTGACCGGGTGGGCATCGATCCGGGACCGCACCCCGTAGACCTCCGCCAGCAGTTCCTCCGTCAGCACCGCGTGCGGGGAGCCGGACGCCACCACCCGTCCGGCGCTGAGGACGAACAGCCGGTCGCAGTAGGAAGCGGCCAGGTTGAGGTCGTGCAGCACCAGCAGATTGGTGGTGCCCAGCGTCCTCACCAGGCTGAGGATCTCCAGCTGGTAGCGGATGTCCAGATGGTTGGTGGGCTCGTCGAGCGCCAGCAGTCCCGGGTCCTGGACCAGGGCGCGGGCGATCAGGGCCCGTTGCCGTTCCCCGCCGGACAGTTCCTCGAACCGCCGGTCGGCCAGGGCCACTGCGCCGACACGCCGCAGCGCCCGGTCGATGCGGTGGGCGTCGTCGGCGTCGTCCTGCTCCCAGAACCGTTTGTGCGGGCTGCGGCCCATCGCCACCACTTCGCGCACGGTCAGGCCGAAGGCGCCGGGGCTGTCCTGCGGTACGACGGCGACACGCCGCGCCCGTTCCTTCACACCGAGGGCCGCGGCGTCCGCCCCGTCCAGCAGGACCCGCCCCGCTGCGGGGCGCAGGGCGCCGTACACACAGCGCAGAAAGGTGGTCTTGCCGCTGCCGTTCGGCCCGACCAGGCCGACCGTCTCGCCGGGGGCGGCGTCCAGCGCGACCCCGTCGAGCAGGGTGCGGCCGGCCACCTCGTAGCTGATCCCGTCGGCGGCGAGCGCCGCCGGGGACGGCGCCGGGCTCATCCGGTGATCCCTTCGGTACGGCTGGAACGGCGCAGCAGCCAGAGGAAGAACGGGCCGCCCACCAGTGCGGTGACCACCCCGGCGGGAATCTCCTCGGGGGCCGCCACAGTCCGCGCCAGCAGATCGGCCAGCAGCAGGAAGACCGCCCCGCCGAGCGCGGTCACCGGCAGCAGTCTGCGGTGGGACGCGCCGACGATCAGCCGGGCGGCGTGCGGGATCATCAGGCCGACGAAGCCGATCGCCCCGCTGTAGGCGACCAGTACGCCGACGATCAGCGACACCAGCACGAAGACCCCGCCCCGGAAACGTCCGGGGTCCAGGCCGAGGCTGCGGGCCCCCTCCTCCCCGGTCAGCAGCAGATCCAGCGGACGGGCCAGGCTGATCAGGAGTACGGCCCCGACGCCCAATACCACGGCGGGCAGGGCCAGTTCGTCCCAGCGGGCGCCGCCCAGGCCGCCCAGGGTCCAGAACAGGATCGCCCGCACCTGCTCGGCCCGGGAGGACAGCACCAGAATCAGGCTGGTGAACGCGGACAGCACATACTGGATCGCCACCCCGGCCAGAATCAGCCGACCGGTCGTCATGGTGCCGCCGCGCCGGGCCATCGCGTAGACGGCGACCAGTGCGGCCATGGACCCGGCGAACGCGGCGGCGGGCAGCGCCACATCGGCGGCGGCACCGGCGCCGACCCCCAGCACGATGACCACGACGGCGCCCGCCGACGCCCCGGAGGAGGCGCCCAGCAGAAACGGATCGGCCAGCGGGTTGCGCACCAGCGCCTGGAGCACCGCGCCCGACAGGGCCAGCCCGGCGCCGACGACGACCCCGAGCAGCACCCTGGGCAGCCGTACCTCCCACACGATCGTCTGGTACGCGCCGGTGCGTTCGCCGCCCAGCACCGTACGCACCACCTCGCCCGGCGGAATCCGTACCGGGCCGAGCGCCAGGCCGGCCACCGCCGCCGCGAGCAGCAGCACCGTGAGGACGCCGATCACGACGGGTGTCGAGCGGAGGACGGCCTTCAGGCGGGGGCGGGCGGACTCCGCGCTCACGGGGTACCGGGGTGCAGCTGCCCGGCCAGGTCCTGCACGGCGTCGGCGACCCGGACGCCGAGCACGGCCGAGGACAGCGGGAGTACCGCGAACCTCTTGTTCCTGATCGCCGGTACGTCCGCGAGCGCCGGGTCGTTCAGCAGCCGCTTCTTCTTGGCCGCGACCGTGGTGCCGCCGTAGTCGTAGATCACGACCACCTCGGGCCTGCGCTTGATGACCTGCTCCCAGGACACGTCGCCGAAGGTGCCATCGAGGTCCGCGAAGACGTTCCTGCCCCCGGCGAGCCGGACGATCTCGTTGCCGATGCCGTTGCCGCCCGCCGTGAACGCGGAGCTGTCGCCGGAGTCGTACACGAACACCGAGGGATGTGAGGAGCCCTTGAGCTCTGTCTCGACCGCCCTGATCTTCTGCCGCTCCTCGGCGATCAGCTTCCTGCCGCGCTCCGGTACGCCGAAGGTCCTGGCGACCTGGGTGATCTCGGTGGCGAGCTGATCGATACCGACCTTGCCCTTGGTGCAGTACTCGATGTTCAGCCGGGTGTTGATGCCGCTCTTCCGGAGCCCCGCCCGGTCCTGGCCCCTGGCCTTGTCGAAGGCGCTGCTGTAACCGCCGTAGACGAAGTCGGGGTTGGCACCGAGCAGCACCTCCTTGGAGGGGTACTCCTTCGCGAGCACCTTGGTTGTGGCGTATGCGGACCGGTACTTCGGCAGGATGCTGTCGTCCAGGTAGGCCGTCCCGGCCAGCCGGTCCTGGAGCCCGAGGGCCAGCATGATCTCGGTGGCGTGCTGGTTCATGGTGACAGCCCGCTTCGGCGGGGCGTCGAAGGTCGTCCTCGTACCGCAGTTGGTGACCGTGTAGGGGAAACCGTCGGCGGCCGGTGCGGCCTCTGTCCTGCCCTCGCCGCCCGTGCCGGAGCCACAGCCGGTGAGCGGCAGCAGAAGCAGCGGTATGAGCGCGAGTGGTACATGGCGGATCCGGAGCATGACCGAGCCTTTCCGGGGGATGTCCTCGTCCCCTGGCTGTACGGAGAAGGCGGCGCGGCCAGTGTCTGGCTTCCGGGCTGCTGCAGCCCGGTCACAGTGGCGGGACCGTACCGGATTCACACCGGTTTCCTGACGCGCGTCGCCTGAGATTTCGGGGCCCAGTCTGTCAGACCGCGGAATCAGCGAGCCCGTCAGTACAACGAGCCTGTCCGTACACCGCGCGTTTACGCTGCGTACCCATTCGGCTCCATCAGCGTTGCCGGGTATGCGGACGTTTGACACGATAGGTCGGAAGGTGAGGGATACGGCAGCGCGCCGCTGTCCGCCTCGCCAGCCTTTCGGAAGGAGCGATCATGGCTGTGAAGGCCGCTGGACGACGCTCCGGCGATACGAAGCCGGCGACGCATCCCGTCCAGGACGTTTTGGCACACCCCATGGAGACCATGACGACGGTCGTGGACAGAGTCCCGGGTGTCGAGGTGGTCAAGGGTGTCTTCGACGGCGTACTGGACTCCGTCGGAGTCGTCTCGCCGCACGCCCGGCGGGTCACGGCGTACGCCGGAGCCGGTCTGCTCGGTGCGGTGGGGTTGATCGAGTGGCCGGTGGCGGTCGCAGGCGCCGCGGTGGTGTGGCTGACCCAGCCGCGCCGTGAGGACGTGACCGAGGAGTCGGCAGGTGCCGGTCACGGGCTGCGGGCCAAGCAGGCGGCCCGGTCGGCCAAGGCGTCGACCGCTTCGACGGCTTCGCGGAAGCCCAAGTCGCCGGCGAAGGCTTCGGCCAAGACGTCGACGAAGGCGACCGGCGCGAAAGGGAAGGCGAAGGCCGGCCCGTCCGGGCAGCGCGGCAGCGCGCGAAAGCCTGCGGCAGCCGGGCGGAAGAAGAGCTGAACACCCTCAGCGTGCTTGATCGCCCGCTGCCCGTCGCCGGGTGGCAGGTTCGCTCACTCTCGGGCTCGAAGGCCCGGTCCCGCACAACGGCCTGACGACGAGCCCGTGAAGGTGAGAGATGCTGTCGCGTTTGCTGCCCCTGTTGCCCGTTGCAGAGCTGAGCAGCGCTCTTGCCACTGCCCCGGTCCGGGCCACTCGCCGTATGACACCATCGGCGTCGGCGGCGGGGCACGTGGCTACCGAGATCGTCAGCGCCGGTGTGCGGAGTGCGGTAGGTGGCGCGGCGGCCGTGTCGAGGGCGGGGCTGCTGTTCGGCAGGGCTGCCCGAAATGCCATGGCTCCTCAGGTCGGGTACTGGCACGCCGCATCGCGTATGCACCTCGCCCTGCACCACTCCCCGGACGCTCCGCTGAAGTCTGTGGCGCGTCTTGAGGACGCGGCCGCGAAGGTTGCTTCCGAGCTGTGCGAGCACCCCGACGTGGTGAGCGCCTATTGGGACGGGGGGCTGATGCGGCTCGTCGTACAGCTTGCCGAGGACGGGGCCGATGAGGATGTGGCGGACGCGGCGGCCGAATTGGCCGCCGGGCACGGTCTGGAGCAGGTCGGTGAGCCAACGCTGGCCCATGCACATCCGGGCGCTGCCGGCGGTGTGCGCGCGAGCTTGGTCGGCCTGGCGTGCGACGCCGTTGGGGTCGCCGCCGCGCTGACCGCGCGGAGCGCGCGCGTGCAGCAGGCGCCCCAGGCGGTATCGGCCGTGGCGACGCTGCTGCGGGAGGACTCGCGGGTGCGGGCCCTACTGCGCCGCTCGCTGGGCACCGACGGTACCGATCTGCTGCTCGCCGCGGCGTATGCGGCGGCCAACGGCGTCGGTCAGTCGCCCACACCGCTGCTGCTCGACGCGGCACTGCGGACCACCCAACTGGTGGCGGCCCTGGCTCGGCTCGCCGCGTTCGACGCGGTGCACGACGCGCTGTGCGAACCCAGTCGGCTGACAGTTGCCGGGAACGACATCGAGCGGCCGCCCCTGCGGGCCTGCCCGGGGGAGGAGTACGCCGACGCCGCGGTCAACGGCATGTTGGCCGGGGCGGCGACGACGCTGTTGTTCACCCGTGACCTGGGCAAAGCTGCCGAGGCCGTACTTGCCGGGACCCCCAAGGCGGCGAGGTACGGCCCGGCCGGCTTCACCGCGGCGCTGAGCACCCTGCTGGCCCGCGAGGACGCCCTGGTCCGCGACGCCGAGCGGCTGCGTCGGCTCGAACTCGTGGACACCGTGGTGCTGCACCCGGAAGCGCTGCACCGCTACCGGCTGTGTGTGCTGGAGGTCCACCCGAGCACCGACGACTGGGACCATCACCAGCTCTGGCAGGCCGCCACCAGGGCTCTCCAGGGGACCTCGTGGGATGTCTCGTGGGGGAACGGCGAGGCAGCCGGTACGGCGGAGGAGGCGTACCTCGGCCTGCGCCCGGTACCCGGCGGTCCGCCGGCGGAGACGGGCATGATGATCGCCTCACTGGGCGACCAGGACGTCGGCACCGTGCTGGTCGGCTGGGAGACCGACCCGATGGCCGAGGCCGCGCTGGACGCGGCGCGGCGCGCGGGCCTGCACGTCGTGGTCGTCGAGAACGATTCGCTGGACGAGTTCGGGGTACTGGCCGATGAACTCGCCCCCGCCGACCGGCCGTTCGCCGATGTGGTGCGCGCCCTGCAGGACGAGGGGCGGACGGTGTTGACGGTGGCGCGCGTCCCGCACGAATACTCCTCGGACCGCCCCTTGTCGTCGGGGCCGGGCAGACAGCGGTTGTCCGCCCGCGGCCGGGACGTGACCGAAGGGCTCCTCGCCGGCGACATCGCCGTCGCGATCACCGACAAGCGCAGCGCCGTCGTCTGGGGTGCGGACGTGATGTGCGTGCGCGGGCTGGCGGGTGTGTGGCGGCTGCTGTGCGCGGTCCCGGCGGCACGGACGGTCGGCAACCATGCCCAGTTCTTCACCGAGGCCGGCGCAGCACTGTCCGCACTCCTGGTGCTCAGCAGAGGAACGCGCACCGGTCAGCCGCCCTTTCCTCTCAAAGTGCGGCTCAGTCCGGTCAACATCGCCGTCGCCGCGGCGCTGGTCTGGGGCTGGTGGGCCGCGCTGGGCGCTGCCGTGCACGCCACTCCGCATCCCAGGCCGCGGGTGCCCTGGCACGCGCTGGAGCCGAGAGAGGTGCTGGCCCGGCTGGCCAGGGCGCCGCGCTCCGCACCCACCGCCCTGATGACGCTGCGCACCGACGCGAGCCGGTTCGCGCGTGCCGCCGCGGCGTATCCGTACGTCGCCCCGTTCATCTCGCCGGTTCGCTGGGGATTCCGTCTGCTGATCGCCACATGGGCCGAACTCGACGACCCGCTGACGCCGGTCCTGATGGTCGGTGCCACCGCATCGGCCCTGCTGGGTTCCGGGGTGGACGCGTTCCTGGTCACCAGTGCCGTGACGGTCAACGCCCTGGTCGGCGGTTTTCAGCGGCTGCGCGCGGAACGTGCCCTGTCGGCCCTCGTCACCAGCCAGCGGCACACGGCCAGACGCTTGGCCGGGCCGGACGACGAGCAACCGTCCGTCGTGGAGGCGGAGCGCCTGGTGCCGGGCGAGGTGATCGAGCTGCACACCAACGACGTGGTGCCGGCCGACGCCCGGCTACTGAAGGTCGACGGTCTGGAGGTGGACGAGTCCGCGCTCACCGGCGAGTCCCTGCCGACCCGCAAGCAGGTGGCGGCGAAGCCGCAGGCAGCCGTTGCCGACCGCAGCTGCATGGTCTTCCAGAGCACCACCGTCGTAGCCGGCCGGGCCAGGGCGGTCGTGGTGGCTACCGGCTCCCAGACCGAGGCCGGCCGCGCCGCCGCACTCGCCGCCCGCGTCCCCACCTCGGCCGGGGCCCAGGCACGGCTGCACGAACTGACCCGCAAGGTGCTGCCCCTCACTCTCGTCGGCGGTGCCGCCGTGGCCGGACTGTCCCTGCTGCGCGGGCGTCCGATGCGCACCGCCCTCCGAGGCGGACTGGCGGTCGCCGTCGCCGCCGTTCCCGAGGGTATGCCGCTGGTGGCGACGGTGGCGCAGTTGGCGGCAGCGCGGCGGCTGAGCAGACTCGGCATCCTCGTACGCACCCCGCGCAGTCTGGAAGCGCTGGGGCGTATGGACACCCTCTGCTTCGACAAGACCGGCACACTGACCGAGAACAGCCTGAAGGTCGTCCAGCTCGCCACCGCCTCGGGAACCGAGCACCAGCCGTCCGCCCCCGAGGCGGCTTTGATCCTGCGTCTCGCTGCGCGTGCCTGCCCCCGCCCCGCCAGGGAGAGCGGCGCACACGCCCACGCCACCGACGCGGCCGTCCTGGCCGCGGCCCCGCACGACACGGGCTGGACCGCCCTCGCGGGACGGCCCTTCGAGGCCAGTCGCGGCTACGCCGCAGCCGTGGGCAGCGACCCCGACGGCACCCACCTGCTGGTCGTCAAAGGGGCCCCGGAAGTCGTGCTGTCCAGTTGCCCCGACGCCGGTCCGGAGGCCCTCGATACGGCACTCCGGCTCGCTGCACGAGGCCTGCGGCTCCTGGCCGTCGCCCAGCGCCGGCTGTCCGCGGACGACGTGACGGACGAGTCGCTGGACAAGCCCCTCGAACTCCTGGAGTTCATGGGGTTCGTGGCGCTGGCCGACACACCCCGCCCCAGCTCCGCACCGCTGGTCGCGGGGCTGCACGACATCGGCGTACGGCCCGTCATGCTCACCGGCGACCATCCCCGGACCGCCCAGGCGGTGGCCCTCGCCCTGGGATGGCCGGCGGACGTCACGGTCGTCACCGGCGACGAACTCGCCACGCTCGACCGGGCCGGACAGATCAGGCTCCTGAAGGACTGCAGCGTGGTCGCCAGAGTCGCACCGGAGCAGAAACTGCAGGTCATCGAGGCGCTACGCAAGGCGGGTCGCGTCGTCGGCATGGTCGGCGACGGCGCGAACGACGCCGCCGCCATCCGCGCCGCCGACATCGGCGTCGGCATCGCCGCCCGGGGATCCGCGGCCGCCCGCAACGCGGCGGACCTGGTGATCACCACCGACGAACTCTCCGTCCTCATCGACGCCATCGGCGAGGGCCGGGCCCTGTGGCACAGCGTCGCCGACGCGATCAGCATCCTGCTCGGCGGCAACGCCGGAGAGGTCGGCTTCTCCGTCCTCGGCACTCTGTTCGCCGGCGCCTCGCCCCTGTCCACCCGCCAACTGCTCCTGGTCAACCTGCTCACCGACATGTTCCCCGCGATGGCCGTGGCCGTGACCCCCCAGGACTCGCGACCAGGCAGCCACTCCGTGGGCCTGGCCGCCCTTCAGTCCCCCCTGAACCGTCAGATCCGGCAACGCGGCGTGGTCACCGGCATCGGCGCCACCTGCGCCTGGCTGATCGGCCGCCTCACACCGGGTACGGCCCGGCGCACCAGCACGATGGCCCTGTGCGGCGTGGTGGGCGCCCAGCTCACGCAGATCCTCCTCGGCCGCAAGCGCAGCCCGCTGATCCTGGCCACCGTCCTCGGCACCGCCGCATTCCTCATCGCGCTCGTCCAGACCCCCGTGGTCAGCCACTTCTTCGATTGCACCCCGCTGGGCCCGCTCGCCTGGACGGGAGTCGCTCTCGCGGTGGCCATCGCGGCCCTCTCCCCCCGCGTGCTGCCGCACACCGAGCGTCTGTTGACGGAACTCGGCGCGCGGCTGGGCCCGTTGAAGCGTTTCATCCCCGTGCCGAGCTGACGCCGGGAGCGCGCCGCGCCGGAGCAGCCGGCCAAGGGCTGCTCCATTACGGTGAGGCAGGAGGGCCTCCTCATCGTTCGGTGGCGATGTCGCACTCCACCCCGAACCCGCAAGGCCCTCACCCGTTCAGGACGCTTCAGCCGAGACCCGCATCCCCTGTCCGCGGCCTTCCGGGACAGGCCACCTGGTCCGTCACGAGTGGTACAGCACCCGCACGACCATCGTGTCGCCGGGCAGGCCGTCCAGGCAGGCGTTGAACATCCGCTCGTAGTCGAGGCCGCCGCCCTCCACCCACCGCCCGTCGAGGGTGAGCAGGGCGGGGGTGGACAGCACGGCGGCCACATGGCGGGCCACGTAGGTCTCCAGGTCCTCGTCGAAGTGGAGGACGGGGTCGGAGGTGAACCGTTCCTCCAGTTCGGGGTCGGCCTCGATGGCCTGGATCAGGGGCTGTTCACGGAAGGCGGCCACGGCCGCCTCCCTGGCGTGTTCGGGCTCCGGAACGCCGGCCCGCTCGGCGAAGTAGTGGAAGCGCAGCGCGGGCGGGTAGCGGTCGGCGAAGGCGTGGTACGCCGTCCAGGTGCCGGCCGCCCGGCGGGCCTCGGCGGCGCGGGGCGTGTCGAGGTCGAGGATGGAGCGCGGGCCGCCGTGACAGCGGGAGGGAGGCAGGTCCTCGGGGGGTTCGCTCCAGTCGTCGTACCGCACGAGGCGGGGGTCGTCCTCGTGGCCGGGCAGCACGTCGAAGAGACAGCCCGCCCCGGAGACGAACCAGTAGTCCCACTCCCCCACCCAGTCAGGGTGGGGGCGGTCCTCACGGTCGTACCAGAAGGGGGCCATGGCCTGCCCGACCGCCTGCTTCAGCCCGTCGGGGCCGACGGGCGGCAGACAGACGGTGATGCGCTGTTTGCCCATGGTGTCCCCTCCTGTGATGCGGTGCGCGTGGTGCGGTGCACGGCCCACCTCGGCAGGCCGCGCCGGTCAGCCGGTCCGCACGCGGCAGGGATCCGAAAGGGTCGCCGTCGCCGCTGGGAGTGCCCTGGGACTTTGCGGCTGAGCGGACACCCGCCGGACTTCTGTCAGGTACCGGCGCCCCAGAAGATACGCCGGCTCGGGCGGGAGCCGGCCCCGGTGTGCCACTTCAACGTCCGGCGCCTGGAGCCGTACGCGTGGATCTGCGGCGACGTGGGCGCCGGCTTCACCCGGATTCCTCGGCGCCCGTTCCACGTATCCGCGCGAGCACTGGCACTACCGCTCGGCAGCCCGTCGCGCCTGTTCACCGGGGTGTGGGACGTTCCGGGCGGCGCTGGCCACCGACATCGCGGACGAGGTCCAGGCCGAGGACGCGGTCGAGATGGGCGAAGGTCTCGAACTTGGCACCGGCCGGCACCTCGGCCCGTCCCGCCACATCGGCCAGCAGATCCAGGACGGCGGCGACGTCGAGGTCGTCGGCGAGCGCCGCGTGCGACTCCCGCAGCAGATCGGCGGGGATCGGCCTGGACGGCTCCTGTGCCCAGTCCGCCACCTGTCGGCGCCACCGCCACAGGGTCTGCCGGGCGTCGGCCAGCGCTTCTCCGGTGACCGTCACCGGCGCGTCGTAGGGGCGGCCGAGCAACAGCAGACGTACCGCCAGTGGATCGGCGGCCTCCGGCGCGGGTACGTCCGGGAGTTCCGGGGCGAGGAGGCGATCGGGGTCAAAAGCGCCCCGGAGACGATCGGGGTCGGATGCACCCTCGTCCGGGAGGACCGTGCCGACCTCCCCCACCTCCATCCGGACCCCGCCCGTGACGTCGTCGGTGTCGGCGCCCCGGGCGGTCACGTGCACGTCGGCGGGGCCGCCGAGTGCCGCGTCGGGACGGTGGGCCCCGACGACGACCGGCGGATGGATGCCGAGCACCGCCATCACGCGTTCGAGCGCCTGATTCTGATCATGCGTCAGCTCCGGTGTGGTGAGGACCGTGACGACCTGCAGACCGTTCAGCTCCGCGGTGCGCGCCAGTACGTCACCGATCAGCGGGACCCGCAGATGCACCGGACCGATCCCGGTATCGACGGCGGCCGGCAGATGGACGCGGCTGCGCAGCAGGCGGCGAGGTGCGGCGGGGATCTCCACGAGATGACCGGTGCGGGTGTCGGCGATACGCAACATGATGCGGAGGCTAGTCGCGGGCACCACCCACAGGGGCGATGACATCGCCGGTCTTGGACAGCACACTCGCAAGAAGGTCGACTTCGCTCATGGCCGCAGTCTGGACAGGGCCCGGGGACGCGGTCTTGAAGAATCCCGGCACCGCCGCCTCGTCGACGTGGTTCCGTCGGCCGGGAGATCCCTGACCAGGGTCGGTGATCACGCCGGGCGGCTGGGACAGGAAGGGTCTCAGCTCTCCTCGGTCAGCTGCTCGTCCAGTTCGTCGAAGAGCAGTTCGCCGTGGTCGATCTGCCCGGTCCGGTAGGCGGATCGCGCCACCAGGTGGGCGGCGACCGGTCCGGTCATCATCTGGAAGAAGCCGATCAGCGCGAGGGTGGCGAGATCCATGCCGCTGCGCAGCCGCAGGGCCACCCCGCCGAGGACGAGGAGCATGCCGAGAGTCTGCGGTTTGGTGGCGGCGTGGCTGCGGGACAGCACGTCCGGCAGCCGCAGCATCCCGATCACCCCGAGCAGACAGATGGCCGCGCCGACGAGGACCAGTACCGCACCGGCCGTGTCGAGGATCTGGAGCCAGGGCTTCACCGTGCTTCTCCCCCGGTGCCGTCGCGTCCGTCGTCTCTCCCGGTCGCCTCCGCGCCGTGCCTCGGCGCCGGCCGGTCGCGTACGGCGATGAAACGCGCGATGCCGACCGACCCCGTGAAGCCGAGGAAGGCCAGCACCAGCATGATCGGGAAGTAGAACGGGTCGCGGGCGAAGGCGGACTTGGCGCCGAGGCCCGCGATGATGAGGGCGGCGCAGACATCCAGTGAGATGGCCCGGTCCAGCATGGAGGGGCCCCACCAGATCCGGGCGAGGAGCCCCGCTCCGGCGACGACGATCACCACGACGGCCGCGGTGAGCAGCACCCGGTCGATGGTCTCCGGCACGCTCATGCCTGCTCTCCCCTCTCGTGCCTGAGCGGTGGTGGTGGTTCGGCGACGCGGGCGATCTCGTCGGGGGTGCCGAAGGCTCGGACGGTCAGCCGTTCGAGCCGCCAGACGGAGCGCCGCGCAGCGTCGAGTGCGACGGGTCTGTCCGCGTCGAGGACGTGCAGGAAGAGGGTGGCCGTGGCGCGGCGTACCTCGACGATCGATCCGCCGGGCACGTTCGACACGGCGACGGCGGTGGCCGCGAGCATCAGGTCGGAGCGGCAGCGCAGCGGTACGGCGATGACCGCGGCCCGGTGCGGATGGTCGACGAAGATCTGCCGGGTGACCCGTACGCCCGAGGTGTACATGTCGTAGAGCAGATAGCCGGCGAGCAGCAGGATGCCCCAGGGGTGCAGGCGGAGCCCGAGGTCGACCCGGGGCAGCGGGAAGGCCAGGCAGACGGCCACCGCGACGACCGCGCCGGTCAGTACGTTGGCCAGGTGGAAGCCGGACCAGAGCAGTACCCAGATGAACGTGAGCCAGGCGATCAGCGGGAGGTCCAGGACACGTCGTCGCCGACCGAACTCACAGCTGAAGGGCGGCAGGTCCTTGTTCCGGAAGGACAGCGTGATGCGGCGTTTCACCGGCCGAGCACCGCCTCGACATAGGGGGTACGTGCGATGAGTTCGGCGGCCGCGCGGTCGGTGTAGGAGGTCAGCGGTCCGCCGAGCACGGTGAAGGCGAGTCCGAGCAGGACGGTCGCCGCGGTGGCCGCGGTCATCAGCCGCGGGAGCTGCGTCGTGGTGGTGACGGCGTGTCCGTGCAGGGTGGCCGCCACCACGCGCCCGGCGGGCTGGTGGCGGGGGCGGACCCCTTCGTCGCCGCTTCCGGGGATGTGGTCGGGGCCCTCGTCGACGTCGTCGTCCTCGTCGGAGTCGGTCTCCAGGACGGTGCCGGCCGCGGTCTGTCCGGGCGGGGCGGCCCGCCAGAACGCCAGGTTCCAGACCTTGGCCGTCACGTACAGGGTGAGGAGGCTGGTCACGGCCGATCCGATGACGAGGATCCACGCCCAGACGCTGCCGTCGGCGACACCGGCCCGCATCAGCCCGAGCTTGCCGATGAAGCCGGACAGCGGCGGGATGCCGGCCAGGTTCATGGCGGGCACGAAGAAGAGGACGGCGAGCAGCGGGGCGGCCTTGGCCAGTCCGCCGATCCGGGTGAGTTCGGTGGTGCCGCCCCGGCGCTCGATCAGCCCGGCCACCAGGAAGAGCGTGGTCTGGACGGTGATGTGGTGGGCGACGTACACGATCGCGCCCCCGTACGCGTCCCGGGTGGCGAGGCCGATGCCGAAGACCATGTAGCCGATGTGGCTGATGAGGGTGAAGGAGAGCAGCCGCTTCAGGTCGGTCTGGGCGACGGCTCCGAGGATGCCGACGACCATCGAGGCGAGCGCGGCGGCCATCAGCAGGTCGCCGAGCCGGTTTCCGGGGAAGAGCAGGGTCTCCGTGCGCAGCATGCAGTAGACACCGACCTTGGTGAGCAGGCCGGCGAAGACCGCGGTGACGGGGGCGGGGGCGGTCGGATAGGAGTCGGGGAGCCAGGCGGCGAGCGGGAAGACGGCGGCCTTGATGGCGAAGACGGTGAGCAGCATCGCCTGGATCAGTGTCTGTACCCCGAGCGGGAGTGCGGGGAGCCGGCCGGCCAGCTGGGCGAAGTTGGCGGTGCCGGTCGCCGCGTACGTCATGGCGATGGCGGTGAGGAACAGCATGGACGAGAACAGCGAGATGATCACGTAGGTGGAGCCCGCGCGGACGCGGGGGCCGGTGCCGCCGAGGGTGAGCAGGACGAAGCTGGCGACCAGCATGATCTCGAAGCCGACATAGAGGTTGACGAGGTCACCGGCGAGGAAGGTGCAGGAGACCCCGGCGACCAGGATCAGGTACGCGGGGTGGAAGACCGCCACGGGTGTCTCCTCGTCCCGGTCCGCCATGCCCTGGCCGAGGGAGTAGATCAGCACGCAGAGCGTGACGGCCGAGGAGACGGACAGCATCAGCCCGGACAGCCGGTCGGCGACCAGTGTGATGCCGAGCGGCGGGGCGAAGTCGCCGAGGTGGACGGTGAGCGGGCCGTGGGTGTCGGCGACGACCATCAGCGTGAGGGAGAGGCCGAGCACGGCCGTGAGCACGGCGACGCTGACGAAGCGCTGGACCTGCTTGAGCCGGGTGCCGACGGCGAGGCTCAGGCCGGTGGCGCAGAGCGGCAGCAGGACCGGCAGGGGGACGAGTGCGTTCATCCGGTGGCTCCCGGGTCGGCGTCGGCATGGGTCTGCTTCTGTGCGTAGTCCTCGGGGTCCGCGCCCAGTACGTCGTGCCATAGGTCCCCGGTGGCGTCCCGGCCGCGGGCCTGGAGGGCGCGGTCGGCGCGCAGCCTGGCCCGCAGGCGGCGGCGCTCCTCGCGGTAGCGGGCACGGTCCTCCGCGGTGACGTCGGAGGCGGCCCGGTAGCGCTCACGCAGTTCGTCCCGCTCCCCCAGCACCTCGGAGCGCAGTGCGATGCGGCGGTCCTCGTCGTCGTCGTGGACCTCGTCGGTGCCGGTGATCTGGTCACTGCGGTAGGCCATGGCGAGGAGGAACGCCGTGGTGGCGAGGGTGATGACGATCGCGGTGAGCGCGATGGCCTGCGGCAGGGGGTCGGTGACCCGGCCCAGCGGGACGCCGTAGAGCAGCGGTTCCCGGCCGGCCGATCCGGTCGCAGCGAGGACGAGCAGATTGATGCCGTTGCTCGCGATCACCGCGCCGAGCAGGATGCGAGTGAGGGGACGGGTGAGCATGAGGATGCCGCCGACCGCGCACAGCACCGCGGCGGTTGCCAGGAGCGAGGCGCTGACCCTCATCCGGGAGAGCCCCCCGTCCCGGGTGGGGTGCGGGTGCTCGTCGCGGCGGCCTTCTCGAACGCCGCTCGCTCGATCTGCCGGTCGATCTTGGCGCCGAGCGCGCGCACGATGTCCAGCACCACGCCCAGGACCAGGAGATAGACCCCGAAGTCGAAGAGGACCGGGGTGCCCAGGTGGTAGTCGCCGATCAGCGGCAGCCGGCCGTGGTGGGTCCAGGCGTGCAGGACCGTTCCCCCGGCGAGGCCGAGCAGGGCGACGCCGGTGGAGATGAACAGTCCGAGTCCGGTGAAGAGTCCAGGCTGCAGGGGTGCGGCCTCGGCGAGTTCGAAACGACCGCCCGCGAGGTAGCGGGTGATCAGGGCCAGCCCGGCGACGAGCCCGCCGACGAAGCCGCCGCCCGGCATGTTCTCGGCGCAGAACAGCAGATACACCGAGAGCACCAGGACCGGGTGGAACAGCAGCCGGGCCACGACCTCGAAGACGATCGAGCGGTGCTCGGGCGCCAGCGTCGAGCCGGCCGCGAGCCAGCTGCGCTCCGGCGCCCCTTCGTCACCGCGCGGCAGTCCCGTCATCTCGGGCCCCGCCAACGACCACGCGGTACGTCCCCGCACCTCTTCGCGCAGCGACTCCCCCTCGGTACGGCGGTGCAGATAGATCAGGCTCGTCACGCCGATCGCCGCGGCGGCGAGCACGGCGGACTCGCCCATCGTGTCCCAGGCGCGCAGATCGACCAGGATGGTCGCCACCACGTCCTTGAGGCCGTGGTGGGCGACCTCCTCGACCATGGCCGCGCCGGCCGACGGTGCCGTACGGGCGGCCGCCGCGACCCACACCACCACGCCGAGCGTCGCCGCCGCGGCCAGCGCCACCGGGACACGTACGGCACGCCGCCAGGTGCTGACCGACTCCTGGAAGTGCACCGGCATGCGCCGCAGCACCAGCACGAACACGATCATCGACACGGTCTCGACGCAGAACTGGGTGAGCGCCAGGTCCGGTCCGCCCTGGACGACGAAGAGCAGCGCGGCCCCGTATCCGGTCAGGCCGGCCAGGACCACGGCCTTCATCCGGCGGCTGACGGTGAGGCAGAGGAGGGCGGCCGCGCAGGTCAGCAGGGCGACTGCGCCCTGGAGCGGGACGTCCCAGGCTCTCGGGACGACCGCACCGCGCCAGGGCTGGTCGATCCCCAGAACGGTGAGCTGGCCGACGAGCATGACGAGGAGGGTGGTGGCGAGGTAGACGGAGAGCGAGCCGCGCTGGACGAAGCCGGTGAGCTGGAGGGAGAGCCGCTCCAGGCCGAGCAGCAGGTGTCCGAAGACTCTGTCGGCCGTCGGCCACGCGATCCGCCGGGAGAGCCGGGTCACGGTGGCGCGCCCGGCGAAGAGCACCACACCGCCCGCCACGGCGACGGCCGACAGCAGCAGGGCGGTACCGAATCCGTGCCAGAGCGACAGGTGGTACGGATGCGCGGTCGGAGGGAACGTGTCGGCGTACGCGCCGAGCAGCCGGTCGGCCCATCCGACGCCCGGTCCGAGCACCAGCCCGCAGAGCGCGAGCAGGGCGGGCGGCGCGAGGAACGCCGCGCCGACCCGGTGCACGGGGGTGTCCTCGACCCCGGGTTTGCGGGCGAAGGCGCCCCAGACGAACCGTACGGTGTACGCGACGGTCAGCGCGGACCCGGCGACCGTGACGCCCAGTGCCCAGCGGTCCGCGGCGTCGCCGTTCAGCAGCGCCTCGAACGCGGCCTCCTTGGCGGCGAATCCGAGCAGCGGGGGCAGGGCGGCCATGGACGCCGCGGCGAGTACCGCGACCGTGCAGACGTACGGCAGTGCTCGGCCGACGCCGGAGAGTCTGCGCAGGTCCCGGGTGCCGGCCGCGTGGTCGACGATGCCGGTGACGAGGAACAACGGTGCCTTGAACAGGGCGTGAGAGAGGATCATGGCCGCGGCTGCCAGTGCCGTGTCCCGATTGCCGACCCCGGCGAGCAGGGTGAGGAAGCCGAGTTGGCTGACGGTGCCGTAGGCGAGGACCAGCTTGAGGTCGTTGAGGCGCAGCGCCCGCCAGCCGCCGAGCAACATGGTCGCGGCGCCGAGGACGATCACGACGGGCCGCCAGACCGGCACGTCGGCGAAACCCGGGGCGAGCCGGGCGACCAGATAGACACCGGCCTTGACCATCGCGGCAGCGTGCAGATAGGCGCTGACGGGGGTGGGCGCGGCCATGGCGTTCGGCAGCCAGAGGCTGAACGGCCAGATCGCCGACTTCGACAGGGCGCCGCACAGGATCAGCACCACCGCGACCGAGACGGCGAAGCTCGGCGCGGGCGGGTCGGCGAGGATGGCGGAGATCCGGTACGTGCCCGTCGACTGACCGATCATCAGGAAACCGATGAACATCGCCAGGCCACCGAGGGTGGTCACGGTGAGTGCCTGGAGCGCGGAGCGGCGGCTGTGCTTCCGCTCGCTGTCGTACCCGATCAGCAGGTACGAGAAGACCGTGGTCAGCTCCCAGAACACATAGAGCGAGATCAGGTCGTCGGCGAGGACCAGGGCCAGCATGGCGCCCGCGAACGCGAGGAGGTTCCCGGCGAAGCCGCCCAGTTGCGGGGTTCCGTCGGTGAAGTACGAGGCGCAGTAGAGCAGGACCAGCGTGCCGATTCCGGCCGCGAGCAGCACCATCAGCTCGGCGAGGGCGTCGAGCCGCAGATCGACGGTGACGTCGTACGCCGGCATCCACTGCCACACCCAGGTGACGGAGCCGCCGGACGCGGCGGTGTTCCACTGGGTGGCCGCCCACACGGTGGCGGCGGCGGGTGGCAGCGCGAGCACGACGAAGGCGCGTCTGCCCAGAGCCCGTACCAGCGGGCGCGCGCAGGCGGCCAGGACGAAATGGCAGACGATGAGCGCGGTCATACGGCCCCGGGGAGCGTCCCGCGCCTGCCCCGGGAGGGCGTCGGGGGCCTGGATGATGCATCACGGGCAAAGGGCACTAAATACAGATATATCCCAAGACGCTCTTCACCCGTACGGCGCGCCGCGCCCGGCCCGGCGCGGTGGGATCACTCGCGCCCGCCGCGGACCCCTGGACGGGTCTCCCGCGCTCGCGGCGGACACTGTGGCGCGTTCAGCGGCGCTCGCCCACGGACGGCGCCACGGGACGTTCACCCGTGCTCGCCGCAGACCCCACTGTGGTCGCAGTACGGCGCGTTCCCGGTGCGCCCGCGGCCGCACAGCATCACCCGGGTCTCCTGGCGCGGCCCCTGAGGGGTGACCACTTCGGGGTCGCCGCGCAGACGGAGTACACCGTCGGCGTGCAGCGAGACAGGCGTCGGCACCTCCGGCTCCTCGTCGGGGGCACCGTCGGTGCGGCGTTACTGCGGCGCGCCGCTCGGGCAGCGGTGGATGACGTCGGCGCCTCCGGGCCTCGGTGGTGGAGATGTGTGTGATCAGTGATGCACTTGTGAGCCCGCTTACTTTTCATTTTTGCAGTGTGCCTAATATCTATGTGTCGAAGTTCTCAACGGATTTGACCAGTCGTGAGGCTGGCATCATCGTCAAGGAGCACGCCCTGCGCACGCGCGCCTCACGGCGGACCAAATCGACCACCATGTCGCTGCGGACGGCCCTGCTCGTACTGGCCGTCGTTCCCGGCGTCGCTCTGGCCGCGCTCTGGGCCGTCACGAGTGGTCAGACGCTGCTGGATTTCCAACGCCAGGCCGCCCAGGGGCAGTTGGCCCAGAAGGCGGGCCAGCCGTCCAACATCGTGTACTACAACCTGCAGGCGGAGCGGCAGCTCAGCGCCGAGGCACTCGCCCGGCACAAGGGCGCCACCGACGCGCTGCAGCGGCAGCGCAGGCTGACCGACGACGCGATCAGGAGTTTCCAGTCGCTCTCCGACGTGGCGACCGACGACGCCCCCGGCGAGGTCCGCGACGCGGTCCGCAAGGCGCGCGAGGCGATCAACCAGCTGCCCGCCCAGCGCGCCCTCGTCGACGACGGCGGCAATGACCGGCAGAAGGCCGTGTACGGCTACTACACCGACCTGATCGCGGTCGACCTCGAACTCTTCACGGCACTCAGCCATGTCGACAACGGCAGGATCACCACGCTCTCGCAGCCGCTCGTCGACCTGTTCTGGACCAAGGAGATGATCTCCCGCGCCGACGCGTTGCTGACCCGTGGCTGGTCCAAGGGGAAGCTGAGCACCGAGGACCTGCGGCAGGTCCGGGAGGCGGTTTCCGGCCAGTCGCTCCAGTACTCCACCAAGGTCGTTCCCTATCTGCCGTCGGACGAGAAGGCCATGTGGGAGGAGATCACCCACAGCCCGGCCTGGAAGACCAAGACGCGGGTGGAGAACGAGGTACTGCGTCCGGCCGATGCCGACGCCGCCGGCTTCGTCCGTGTCGGCGCCGAGGAGAACACCTGGCGCGGCGCGATGGACGAACTCGATCCGCAGATCGAGAAGCTGCTGGAGCACCGCACCGCCCTCGTGGTCGAGGAGGGCAAGGGCAGCGTGATGTCGCTGCTGTTCAAGATGGTGCTGACCACGGTGGTCGGCCTGGTCGCCGTGATCGCGGTCATCTGGACGACCTGGCGCCTGACCCGCAATCTCCGCCGCCGGATCGGCAGCCTGCAGGAGCGCGCCGAGGAGCTGGAGAAGGCCCTGCCCGATGTCGTCGAACGGCTGGGCCAGGGGGAGCGCATCGATGTCGAGGCCGAGGCCCGCGCCATCGAGCACGACAACGGGGACGGCGGGTCCGACGAGCTGAGCCGGCTCGGCAACGCGCTCAATCTGGCACGCACCAGTGCCCTGGCGGCGGCCGTCAGACAGGCCGACCAGCACCGGGGCTTCGAGCGGCTGCTCCAGCGCATCGCCCGCCGCACCCAGCAGTTGATCGGCCAGCAGCTGAAGAAGCTGGACGAGCTGGAGCGCAAGCACGAGGACCCCGAGGTGCTGGACGGCCTCTTCGACCTCGACCACCTCACCGCCCGACTGCGGCGGTACGAGGAGAACCTGGTGATCCTCGCGGGCGGTTCCCCGCACCGGCGCTGGCGCAAGCCGGTCCCACTGCTGGACGTGATGCGTTCCGCCCAGGGCGAGGTGCAGGACTACCGGCGTGTGGTGCTCGATCTCGACGGCAGCCCCTGGCTGTCGGAGCGGGCCGTCGGCCCGGTCTCCCATGTGCTCGCCGAACTCATCGAGAACGCGCTCAGCTTCTCCCGCCCGCCGAGCCCGGTCGAGGTCAGGGCGGCCGGGGTGAGCCGTGGTCTGGCCATCGAGGTCGAGGACCGGGGCCTGGGAATGGAGGAGGACCAGCTGGCCGCGGCCAACGAGCTGATGCTCCGGCCGCCCCGCATGGACGTGCTCGCCCACTCCGACGACATCCGGCTCGGCCTGTACGTCATCGCACGGCTCGCGAACCAGCACGACCTGCGGGTGGAGTTCCGTTCCTCGGCGTACGGCGGCACCCGGGTGGTCGTGCTCGTCCCCGACGAACTCACCGTTCCCGAACCGCACTCGGGTCCGGTCGGCGTACCGTCCCCGGCACCCGCCGTCCCCGCGGCCGCGCCCGCCGCCCCGACACCCGCCGGTGAGCCGCTGCCCACCCGCGTCCAGGGGCAGGCACTGGCCGGGGTCACCGCGCTCAACACGGCGGGCGTTCCCCACGCCACCACCGAACAGCCGTACACCGTGGCCCAGCAGCCGTACCCGCCGGCGAAGAACGCGTTCACCGGCGGCCGGGAACAGCCCGGCCCGGCACCGGAGAACACCGTCCCGGCGCAGGACGAGCCGCACGGGACGCCCACGAGCCCGTACGGCGCACCGGCCGCGCCGTACGGCACACACGAGGCCCCCTACGGCACGACGGAGCAGCCGTACATGACGGCCGCCGGCCAGTACCCCGTGGACCGGCCGGCGTACACGGCGCCCGAGGAGCCGTACACCGCTCCGCCGCAGGAGCCGTACGCCGCTGCGTACCCCTCCTTCGGGGCCGAGGCGGGCGGTCCCGGTCTCCCGATCCCGGGGCCGCGGCGGTCCGACAGCGCGCGCCCCGCGATGCTGCCGGTCTCCGTGCCCGACCACCCGGCGCCGCCGGAGCCGGAAGCCATCCGCCAGGAGAACGGGTCCGGGCTGCCCGCCCTGCCCGCGCCCGGAGCGGAACCCCCGCTGCCACGCCGGGTACGGCAGGCCAGCCTGGTGGACGAACTGCGGGTCGCCCCGCCCGCCAGGACCGCCGCGCCCGGTCCGCGGAGCCCGGACGAGAACGCGCAGCTGCGACCGGCCCCGCGCCGGGCCGGAGCCGCGATCGGAGCGTTCCAGCGCCGGTCCCGCGCCGCCCGGGCGACCGACGAGACACCCACGCGGCCGGCACCGTCCGCCACCCCCCTCCCCACGAGAGAAGAACGGTCATGACACGCACAACCGCCACCCACCAGGATCTCGACTGGCTGCTCGACGGCCTGGTCGACTCGGTGGCCGAGACCCTGAACGCCGTGCTGCTCTCCGACGACGGTCTGGTGGTGAGCCACTCGCGCACCATCGACCGTGCCGACGCCGAGCGGCTGGCCGCCATCTGCACCGGTCAGCAGAGCCTCGCCCGTGGTGTCGGGCAGCTCTTCAACGGCGGCGGCGTGCACCAGGTGATCGTCGAGCTGGCGGACCTCTGGCTGTTCATCATCTCGGCCGGCCGGGGCACCCACCTGGCCGTGATCGCCTCCCAGGAGGTGGACGCCGAGATCATGTCGCTCGCCATGCACAACCTCGTGCAGCAGGTCGGCCAGAAGCTCGGCACGCCGGCCCGCGACGACTTCGACGCCTTCGGTACCGGGGACGGGCAGCGCGCGTGACCCCGTACTGGGAGGAGGAGGCCGAGGAGGACGGGGCGGGCACGATGGTGCGCCCGTACACCATCACCCGAGGCCGGACCGCTCCCGAGCGGGACGACTTCAGCCTCATCACCGTGCTGACGACCGCACAGGATCCGCGGGACGAGCACGGCGCGCCGATCCGGCCGGGGCGGCTCCAGCCGGAGCACCGGCTGATCCTGGAGCGCTGCCGCCGCCCGTCCGCGGTCGCCGAGGTCGCCTCCGACCTCGGGCTCCCGGTGTCGGTGACCAAGATCCTGCTGGCCGACCTCGTCGCCCAGGGCCTGCTGCTGGCCCGTGCCCCGCTCTCGGTGGCGCGGGCGGCCGGCGGGGCCGACATGGGCGTGCTGGCCGCCGTTCGTGACGGACTCCGGAGACTCTGAATCAAGATGACAAGCAGTCAGGCGGCTCCCGCCGCCGTCAAGATCCTCATCGCCGGAGGTTTCGGCGTCGGCAAGACCACCCTGGTGGGCGCGGTCAGCGAGGTCACCCCGCTGCGCACCGAGGAGTATCTGACCCAGGCCAGCATCGGTGTCGACGACCTGGCCGGTGTCGACCGGAAGGACACGACCACCGTGGCCCTGGACTTCGGCCGGATCACGGTCAGTCCCGAGCTGGTGGTCTACCTCTTCGGCACCCCCGGCCAGGAACGCTTCTGGTTCATGTGGAACGACCTCGTCAACGGGGCGCTCGGCGGCGTCGTGATCGCCGACACCCGCAGGCTGGAGACGAGCTTCGCCTCGATCGACTTCTACGAGAGCCGGGACATCCCGTTCGTGGTCGCGATCAACTGCTTCCACGGCCACAACACCCGTACACCGGAAGAGATCAGGGCCGCTCTCGACCTCGATCCCCATGTGCCGCTGCTGATCGGCGACGTCCGCGAGCGGCCGTTCGGCCGGGACGTGCTGCTGGCCCTGGTGGACCACCTGATGAGCCTGCCCGTAGCGGCCGGCTGACCCCTCGTACCCCCTTACTTTTCTCGCTCTGGAGAGATCTGAGATGGCATCACCTCTGCGCGTCCTGATTCACGGCGGCGGCATCGGCGGGCTCACGCTCGCCACGGCGCTGGCCCGGCGCGGCCACACCGTCGAGGTCGCCGAGCTCCGCGACGAGCTGGAGGCGCTCGGCGTCGGCATCATCCAGCCCTCCAACGCCCTCCACGTCATGCGGGAGATCGGGGTCCTCGACGACTGCCTCAAGGCGGGCTTCGAGTGGGAGATCCTGACCATCGCCGACCCGGCCGGCACCACGCTCGCCGAGATACCGCAGCCCCGCATGGGCGACGCCCCGTCCAACAACGGCATCCCGCGCCCCGCCCTGGCCCAGTTGCTGAACGACGCCGCCGTCGCCGCCGGGGCCGTGATCCGCTTCGGGACCACCATCACCGAGCTGGCCGACGACGGCTCCGGTGCGGACGTCACCCTCTCCGACGGCTCCACCGGCCGCTGGGACCTGGTGGTCGGCTTCGACGGCATCGGTTCGCCGCTGCGCACCCGGCTGTACGGGGACCGTTACACCCCCGAGTACACCGGCTTCGCCAACTGGCGGGTGACGGTGCCCCGGCAGTCCCGGGTGCGGGGAGTCGTGATGGGCACGGCGGGCAAGGAGGCCAAGGCGCTGCTCACCCCGATCACCGAGGAACTGATGTACCTGGGCGCGGTGTTCGCGGAGCAGGAGGACTTCCGGCCGGACCCGGAGCGGGCCCATGAGCAGCTCACAGAGCGGCTGGGGATGTTCTCCGGGCCGGTCGCCGAGGCACTCGCCGCCGTCACCGACCCGGCCGCGGTGGTCTACTCGCGGATCTCCCAGGTGACGGTCGAGGAGCCGTGGCACGTGGGCCGGGTCGTGCTGGCCGGTGACGCGGCGCACGCCTCCACCCCGCACATCGCGCAGGGGGCGGCGATGGCCGTCGAGGACGCGCTGGTGCTCGCCGAGTCGCTGGACGCCGAGGCGGACGTGGCCGCGGCCCTCGAAGCATGGGAGGCCCGCCGCCGCCCCCGGGCCATGTGGGTGCAGGCCATGTCGCGTGCGGTGCTCAAGCAGGAGACGGGCATCGAGACCACGCCCGAGGAGGACGAACTGCTGAAGGTCGGCATTCCGGGCGCGGCGCATGTCCTGGTGAAGCCCTACTGATCCGCGCGAGGCCGGGCCGGGCACGGTGTGCCCGGCCCGTCCGGCGCGTTCACGGCAGTACCGCCACCCCGTCGATCTCGACCAGGGCCTGCTCGTCCCAGAGCCTCGCCACCCCGATGACCGCCATCGCCGGATAGTCGCGGCCCGCCAGCCGCCGCCAGATCCGGCCCAGTTCGCCGGCCCGGGTCCGGTAGTCGGCCACATCGGTGGCGTACACGGTGACCCGGACCAGGTCCGCCGGGACGCCGCCCGCCGCGCGCAAAGCGGTGATCAGATTGGTGAGCGCCGTCGCGAACTGCTCGGGCAGTCCTTCGCCGACGACCTTGCCGTCCGGGTCGAGGGCGGTCTGTCCGGCCAGGAAGACCAGTTGGCCGCCGGTGGCCGTGACGGCGTGGGAGAAGCCCGTGGGCGGTGAGAGTTCGGCGGGGTTGATCCGGTGGACCGGACTCATGCGGACGCCTCCCGGTTCGCGTACAGCTCCTTGGCGATGATCGTGCGCTGGACCTCGCTGGCGCCCTCGTAGATCCGTGGGGCGCGGACTTCCCGGTAGAGGTGCTCCAGGAGGTGGCCGCGGCGCAGGGCACGGGCGCCGTGCAGTTGGACGGCGGTGTCGACGACGTACTGGGCGGTCTCGGTGGCGTACAGCTTCGCCATGGCCGCGCGGCGCGGTACGCCGGACTCGCCCGCGTCGTAGGCCGCGGCGGCCGCGTACACCAGCAGCCGGGCGGCCTCGGTGCGGGTGGCCATCTCGGCGACCTGGTGGGAGACGGCCTGAAGGTCCTTCAGCGGGCCGCCGAACGCGTGGCGTCCGGCGGTGTGTGCCACGGTGGCGTCGAGGGCGGCGCGGGCCATGCCGACGGCGAAGGCGCCGACGCTGGGGCGGAAGAGGTTGAGGGTGTCCATGGCGACCCGGAAGCCCCGGTCCGGTTCGCCGAGCACATCGTCGGGCGTGACCGGAACGCCGTCGAACTCCAGGGTCCCGATGGGGTGCGGCGAGAGCATGTCGAGGGCGGTGCCGGTCAGCCCGGGGCGGTCGGCGGGGACCAGGAACGCGGTGACGCCGCGGGAGCCGGCGCCCTGGGTCGTACGGGCGAAGACGGTGTAGAAGTCGGCCTCCGGCGCGTTGGAGATCCAGCACTTGTCGCCGGTCAGCCGCCAGCCGTCGGGGGCGGTTTCGGCGTTCAGGGCGAGGGCCGCCGCGTCGGAGCCGGCGCCCGGTTCGCTGAGCGCGAAGGCGGCGACGGCGCGGCCGGCCCGCACCTCGGGGAGCCAGCGTTCGCGGTGGGCCGGGGTGCCCGCGCGGACCACGGGATGGGTGCCGAGGCCCTGGAGGGCGAGCGCGGTCTCGGCCTCCGTGCAGCCGCGGGCCAGGGACTCGCGGAGCAGACAGAGGTCGAGGGCGCCGGAGTTCAGCATCCGGTCGAGGAGGCCCGACTCGCCGAGGGCGGCGATCAGGGGGCGGTTGACATGGCCCGGGTCGCCTTTGTCGGCGAGGGGGCGCAGTTGCCGCTCGGCAAGGTCTCTCAACTCCTCACACCAGGCCGTCTGTGCCGGATCGAGCGAGAATGCCGTCATACCGGCGCCTCTCTTGTCGGTGTTCGAGGCACCCGCGCGGCGCGCCTCGCCCTCTCGTCCTATCGCGGACCGTTGACTACCGTCACCCAAACGATACGCTCCAGAGGCGACAAGGGGGCGATCCGTCATGGACCCGAAGACCTCAGCGCACCTCGACACCTTCGCCAGGGAGCATCTGCCACCCCCGGAGCAGTGGCCGGAACTGCTCTTCGACCTTCCCGAACTGCGCTACCCGGACCGCCTGAACTGCGCGGCGGAACTGCTGGACCGTACGGTCGACCGCCTCGGCCCCGACCGCCCCGCCTTCCGCACCCTCGGCGGCGGAGTCTGGAGCTACGGGGAGCTGCGGGACCGGGTGGACCGGATCGCCCATGTCCTCACCGACGACCTGGGCGTCGTCCCGGGCAACCGCGTCCTGCTGCGCGGCCCCACCACACCCCGGCTGGCCGCCTGCTGGCTCGCGGTGCTGAAGGCGGGCGCCATCGCCGTCACGGTGCTGGACCGGCAGCGGTCCGCCGAGCTCGCCACCATCTGCTCGATCGCCCGGGTGAGCCACGCGCTGTGCGACGTCCGGTCGGTGGACGACCTGGTGAAGGCGGAGGTGCCGGGGCTGCGGATCACAGCGTACGGAGGTGACGCGCCGGAGGATCTGCTGCGTCTGGCGCAGGCCAGGCCGGGGCCGTACCGCGCCGTGGACACGGCGGCGGACGATGTCGCGCTGATCGCGTTCACCTCGGGCACCACCGGGCGCCCCAAGGGCTGCATGCACTTCCACCGGGATGTGCTCGCCATCGCCGACACGTTCTCGCGCCATGTGCTGCGCCCCACGCCCGACGACGTGTTCGCGGGCAGTCCACCGCTCGGCTTCACCTTCGGGCTCGGCGGTCTGGTGGTCTTCCCGCTGCGTGCCGGCGCCAGCGCCCTGCTGCTCGAACAGTCCGGCCCGACGCAGCTGCTGCCCGCGCTCGCCGCCCACCGTGTCTCGGTGCTGTTCACCGCGCCGACCGCCTACCGCGTGATGCTCGACGACATCGACGCGCACGATCTGACGGCGCTGCGGCGCTGTGTCTCGGCCGGCGAGAACCTCCCGGTCGCCACCTGGCGGTCCTGGTACGAGCGGACGGGGCTGCGCATCATCAACGGCATCGGCGCCACCGAACTGCTGCACATCTTCATCTCCGCCGCCGACGACGCGATCCGCCCCGGCACCACCGGGATCCCCGTGCCCGGCTGGCAGGCCCGGGTGCTGGACCACGAGGGCAGGCAGGTGCCGGACGGAGAACCCGGACTCCTCGCCGTACGCGGACCGGTCGGCTGCCGCTATCTCGCCGACGAGCGCCAGCGTGACTACGTGGCGCACGGCTGGAATCTCACCGGCGACACCTATGTGCGGGACGCGGACGGCTATTTCCGTTATGTCGCCCGCGCCGACGACATGATCATCTCCTCCGGCTACAACATCGCGGGCCCCGAGGTCGAGGACGCCCTGCTGCACCACCCCTCGGTGGCCGAGGCCGCGGTGGTGGGCCGGGCGGACGAGCTGCGCGGGCAGATCGTGGCGGCGTACGTGGTGCTGCGCGAGGGCGCGGTGCTGTCGGCCGACGAGCTGCGCACGTACATGAAGACCCAGCTGGCCCCCCACAAGTGCCCGCGCGTCATCGAGTTCCTGCCCTCGCTCCCCCGGACCGCCACCGGCAAACTGCAGCGCTTCCGGCTGCGGGACGGCTGACCGGAAAAGCGGGTGCCGTGCTCCCCGCGCACCCGACAGGATGAAGTATGACCTGGACCTTCACCGAGGACGTCGATGTCTTTCTCGACGCGGCCGGCGCCTCGCTGGCCGCCCGGCCCGTCGAGAACAACCTGGTACTGACCGTCACCGCGACCCTGCGTCGCAACGGCCCGCACGCCTATGGTGACCGCGCGCCGCTGCTGGGCTGGTGGCGCGGTGCGGACGGCGAGGTCGCGGGGACGCTGGTGCGGACCCCGCCGTATCCACCGCTGCTGGGAACCGTCGCCCCGGAGGCGGTCGCCCCGCTGGCCGCCGCGCTCCCCCTGCCCGGGATCAACGCGGACCGGGCCACCGCCGAGGCACTGGCCGCCACCTGGCCCGGCCACCGGATCGACCAGGAACAGCGTCTCTACCGGCTGGGGACACTGATCCCGCCGACCCCGGCGCCGCCGGGCCGGCCCAGGGCCGCCACCGCCGCCGACCGGGAGCTGCTGGTGCGCTGGCACCGGGTGTTCGCCGATGAGGTCGGCCAGCCCGCCACCCATGCCGAACGGCTGGTGGACGAGCGGACGGCGTCCGGCGGGCTGACGCTCTGGGAGGCGGACGGCGTCCCGGTGTCGATGGCGGGCGTCTCTCCGCGCATCGCGGGCACGGTGCGGATCGCGACGGTCTACACACCGGCCGGGCACCGCGGCCATGGGTACGCGGCCGCGGTGACGGCGGAGGCCGGCCGGGCGGCGCGGGCGGCGGGCGCGCGGGAGGTGCTGCTCTTCACCGACCTCGCCAATCCGACGAGCAACGGCGTGTACCGGCGCATCGGTTTCCGCGCGGTCTCGGACCGGCTGCTGATCAGTGCGGAGCGGGAGCGGTGAGCGGGCCGCCGGACCCCACGGGCCCGCCCCGGCCCGTGCGGGGGCCCGCACCCCGACCCCTGACTCTGCCATGAGTGCCTGACCGTCACCCCAGGGTGAGCCGTGGCTTCGAGCGCCTGCCGGTCACCCCAGGGTGAGCCGGGGCTTCGGTGCGTCCGTGCGGCCCGTCGGCGGGATGCGGCTGCCCGCGCGGTAGGGGGGCGGCCAGGGCGCGCCGGGTCCGCTGTAGCCCTGTTCGGCCGCCGCGTGCAGCGTCCAGTGCGGGTCGTAGAGATGCGGGCGGGCCAGGGCGCAGAGGTCGGCCCGGCCCGCCAGCAGCAGTGAATTGACGTCGTCCCAGGAGGAGATCGCCCCGACGGCGACGACGGGCACGCACAACGTGTTGCGGATGCGGTCCGCGTACGGGGTCTGGTAGGAGCGGCCGTACTCGGGGCGCTCGTCGGGGACGACCTGACCGGTGGAGACGTCGATGGCATCGGCCCCGTGGGCGACGAAGGCGCGGGCGATCTCGACGGCGTCCTCGGCCGTGGTACCGCCCTCGGCCCAGTCCGTGGCGGAGATGCGGACAGTCATGGGGCGGTCGTCGGGCCAGTCGGCGCGGACCGCGTCGAAGACTTCCAGGGGGAAGCGGAGCCGGTTGCCCGACGACCCGCCGTACTCGTCGGTGCGGTGGTTGGTGAGGGGCGAGAGGAAGCCGGACAGCAGATAGCCGTGGGCGCAGTGGAGTTCCAGCAGGTCGAAGCCGCAGCGGTCGGCGCGCCGGGCCGCCGCCGCGAACTGTTCGCGTACGGCGTCGAGTCCGGCCCGGTCCAGGGCGTGCGGGACCTGGTTGACGCCGTCGGCGTACGGGATCGGGGAGGCGGCGGTGAGCGGCCAGTTGCCGTGGTCGAGGGGCTGGTCGATGCCCTCCCACATGAGTTTCGTGGAGCCCTTGCGTCCGGAGTGGCCGAGCTGGACGCCGATGGCCGTACCGGGGGCGCTCGCATGGACGAAATCGGTGATCCGGGTCCAGGCGGCGGCCTGTTCGGGGGTGTAGAGCCCGGTACAGCCGGGGGTGATGCGGCCCTCGGCGCTGACGCAGACCATTTCCGTCATGACGAGCCCTGCGCCGCCGAGTGCGCGTGCCCCCAGGTGGACGAGGTGGAAGTCGCCGGGGACGCCGTCGACGGCCGAGTACATGTCCATGGCCGAGACGACGACGCGGTTGCGGAGTTCGAGGCCGCGCAGCCGCAGCGGGGTGAACATCGGCGGGGTGCCGGGGGCACAGCCGAACTCCTCCTCGACGGCGGCGGTGAAGGAGGCGTCGCGCAGCCGCAGATTCTCATGGGTGACGCGGCGGCTGCGGGTGAGGAGGTTGAAGGCGAACTGGCGGGGCGGCTGGTCGACGTAGGTGCCGAGCTCCTCGAACCAGCGCAGGCTGGCCGCGGCGGCCCGCTGGGTCGATTCGACGACGGGCCGTCGCTCGGTCTCGTACGCGGACAGTGCGCTGGGCAGGTCGGGCTGCTCCTCGACGCAGGCGGCGAGTGCGAGGGCGTCCTCGACGGCGAGCTTGGTGCCGGAGCCGATGGAGAAGTGCGCGGTGTGGGCGGCGTCGCCGATGAGGACCGTGTTGCCGTGCGACCAGCGGGCGTTGACGACGGTACGGAAGGTGAGCCAGGAGGAGTTGTTGGAGCGCAGCGGGCGGCCGCCGAGCGCCTCGGTGAAGATCTTGGCGCAGCGCAGCGTCGAGTGCTCCACGTCGCAGGTGTCGAATCCGGCGGCGCGCCAGACCTCCTCCCGCATCTCGACGATGACGGTGGAGGCGTCGGCCGAGAAGGGGTAGGCGTGGAGCTGCATCACTCCGTACGCGGTCTCGGCGATCTCGAAGCGGAAGGCGTCGAGGGCGAAGTCGACGGCGAGCCAGATGTAACGGCAGCGGTGGGTGGTGAGACGGGGTCCGAAGGTCTCGGCGTGAGCGGCGCGGGTGAGGCTGTGCACTCCGTCGGCGGCGATCACCAGGTCGTACGCTGCGGCCAGTTCCGCGGCCGGCGGGGCCTCGGTGCGGAAGCGGAGCCGTACGCCGAGGGACTCGCAGCGTTCGTGCAGGATCTCCAGGAGCCGGCGCCTGCCGAGGGCCGCGAAGCCGTGGCCGCCGGAGGTCTGGGTCACGCCGCGGTGGACGATGTCGATGTCGTCCCACCGTACGAACTCGTCCTGGAGGGCGCGGTGGACCACGGGGTCGGCGTGCTCGATGCCGCCCAGGGTCTCGTCGGAGAGGACGACGCCGAAGCCGAAGGTGTCGTCGGGGGCGTTGCGCTCCCAGACGGTGATGTCGCGTTCCGGATCGAGCCGCTTGAGCAGGGCGGCGGCGTAGAGCCCGCCGGGCCCGCCACCGATGACCGCGATCCGCCGTACGCCGGACCGCGTCGCGCCCGACGGCCCGGTGCCGGACCGCGTCACGCCGGGCGGGGACGGGGGCGCGCCGGGCGGCATCGGGCCTGCCGGAACCGCGCCGGGCGGCACCACACCCTTGGGCCCGTCGGAAGCCGTCGCGGCGGGCCGGTCCGCACCCGGTCGCCGCGCGCCGCCCCGACGCGCGACGGGTGCTTTCGCGGCGGACGGCCCGGTTCCGGGTGCGCTGGTGTCGGGCGGCATCGCGCTACCGGCCTTGCCACTTCGGTGGCCGCTTCTCGGTGAAGGCGGCATGGAATTCGGCGTAGTCGTCGCCGTGCATCAGCAGGGCCTGGGTCGCGGCGTCCATTTCGACCGCGGCGGCGAGCGGCATGTCGAGTTCGGCGGTGAGCAGCGCCTTGGTCTGGGCGAGGGCGAGGGCCGGTCCGTCGGCCAGGCGGCGGGCGAGCGCTGCCGCGCGTACATCGGCCTGACCTTCCTCGGTCAGCTCGCTGATCAGACCGATCCGTTCCGCTTCGGGGGCGCGGACCGGTTCGCCGAGCATCAGCAGCCGGGTGGCATGGCCGAGGCCGACGACCCGTGGCAGCAGGTAGGCGGCGCCCATGTCGCCGCCGGAGAGGCCGACCTTGGTGAAGAGGAAGGCGAAGCGGGCGGACGGATCGGCGATCCGGAAGTCGGCGGCCAGTGCGAGAACCGCACCCGCACCCGCGGCCACGCCGTGTACGGCGGCGATGACGGGGAAGGGGGTTTCACGAAGGGCCCGAACCACCTGCCCGGTCATGCGGTTGAAATCGAGGAGCTGGGCGGTGTCCATGGCGAGTGTCGCGCCGATGATGTCGTCGACATCTCCGCCGGAGCAGAATCCGCGGCCCTGCCCCGCGAGCACCAGCGCGCGCACGGAGCGTTCGCGGGACAGTTCGGCAAGCAGGTCGCGCAGGTCGGCGTAGGCGCCGAAGGTGAGCGCGTTGAGTTTCTCCGGCCGGGCGAGGGTGACGGTGGCGACTCCGTCGTCCGTCGTCAGCCGCAGGTGACGCCAGTCATCCGTATGGGGGGCGGAGCTGGGAAACGGGCTCATGGAGGGGACTCCCCTTCAGCCGTCGGGCTGCTACCTGCAGCCGAACTTATCACTCGTACGTGACTTCCGTCACGAGGACGCAATAGGTGGAGCGTGAGAGCGTATGCCGAACGTCCCCTTCGTACCGGTCGACAGACCCTTGTCTCTGTTGTTGCACTTCGTAAGGTTGAATCCAGGAAGTACTGCCTTCCAGAAAGCCCGCGATCTCCGGAACGGAAACCATGCTGTGCCCACCGATGTCCCCCTTCCCGCCTCCTGGCGCATCGCGCTACCGCATTCGACGGCGGCCGTACCGGTGGCCCGCGCCCTGATCCGTACGGCGCTGGCGGACATCGAAGCACCCGCCGACTCGGACACCGCCGAGCTCCTCACCGCCGAACTGGTCGCCAACGCCGTGGAGCACACCCGCAGCGACGAACCCATCGAGCTGGTGGTGGAGCTGCTGCCGACCGGTTGCCAGGTGGAGGTGCACGACCGCGACCCCGCCCCGCCGGGTGACCTCTCCCATCCGCGGCCCGGCAGCGAGCCGGACCCGTGGCAGGAGCACGGCCGGGGGCTGCTGCTGATCCGTACGCTCAGCTCGTCCTGCGGTCACCGCACGACGGAGCAGGGCAAGGCGGTCTGGTTCACCCTGCCGTCCCGCGCGCCTCAGAGCTGACCGGCCCCGTCCCGGCCCGTCCCCGCGGCGGCCAGCCGGGAGCGGCTGCGGCCGTAACAGGCGTACACCGCGGCGCCGACGATCAGGAAGACGGCGAACTGCACCCAGGTCGTCCAGCCCGTCCCGTACATCAGGTAGAGGCAGAAGCCGACGCCCAGGAGCGGGCTCAGCGGATACACCGGCACCCGGAACGAGCCCCTGACCTCCGGGTTGCGGCGGCGCAGCACGATCACCGCGATGTTCACCGCGACCATGGTGGCGAGCGTGCCGATGGTCGTCAGGTTCACCACCACGTCGAGCGACGAGAAGGCCGCCGGGACCGCGAAGACGACCGCCACGATCCAGGTGTTGGCGACGGGGGTCGCCGTCCGCGGCGAGACCCGCTCGAAGACCCGCGGGATCAGACCATCGCGGGACATCGACATCAGGATGCGGGTCTGGCCGTACATCACCGCGAGCACGACGGACGCGATCGCCGCGACCGCTCCGAAGGCGACGACCCCGCCGCCGATGGCCGAGCCGGTCACCTGGTTGACGACGATGGAGAGCGCGGCCGGCTTGTCGGCGACGGCCGCCGGGCCGAGGGCGCCGATGGCCGCGAGCGCGACGGCGCAGTAGAGCAGGGTGACCAGGCCGATGCAGACCATGATCGCGATCGGAACGTTCCGTCGCGGGTTCTTGACCTCCTCGCCCGCGGTGGTGATAGCGTCGAAGCCGATGTACGAGAAGAACGCCAGCGACGCGCCGGCGGTGACCCCACCCGCGCCGTGGGCGAAGAACGGCGTGAGATTCCCGTGCTCGAAGGCGGTGAAGGCGATGCCGCAGAAGACCATCAAAATGGTGATCTTGAGAACCGCCATCGCGGCGGTGGCCCCCGCGCTCTCCCGGACGCCGCGCACCAGCAGGGTCGCGGCCATCATGACCACCACGACGGCGGGCAGGTTGATCACCCCGCCGTCGCCGGGGCCGGACGAGAGGGCGACGGGCAGCTGGAATCCGAAGAGACTGTTCAGCAACTCGTTGACGTACTGGCTCCAGCCGACGGCGACCGCGGAGACCGAGACGCCGTACTCCAGCAGCAGACACCAGCCGACGAGGAACGCGACGCGCTCACCGAGCGTAGCGTAGGCGAAGGAGTACGAGCTGCCGGACACCGGGATCGCGCTGCCCAGCTCGGCGAAGGAGAACGCGGTGAAGATGCAGGTGACCGCGGCGAGCACGAAGGACAGCACGACGGCGGGGCCCGCCTCGGCGACGCTGTCGGAGAGGCCGACGAAGATGCCGGTGCCGACGACGGCGCCGACACCGAAGCACACCAGCTGGAAGAGACCCATGGTGCGCTTGAGGCCATGCCCCTCCAGGTCCGCACCGGACTCGGCGATCAGCTGGTGGGGGTTCTTGATGCGTGGGCCGGACGGGTGCGCGGGGCTCGATGGGCGTAGCGGACTCACGGGGACGGTCTCTTCTCTGGTGGAGCATGTGGGGGGCGCGCCCAGGGCCTGTGGGGGACTCCGGGCGCTGGTGACGCACACGAAAATGGGGTTCGAGCGTGCGCGCTCGAACCCCACCGAGAGGCAACATGTTAGACCGGCCGGCACATGGAGGGTGGGAGAAGGAGCGGGGCTGGGTGCGTGCAGCTGCCAGGCGGAGGAGGGAGGCAACGCGAAGGGGCGCCCCTCCCCTGCCTTTCGGGCCATGGGGGAGTTGTCGACCGACGACAACGCCGCAGATGCGCGTGCCCGGCCCCGCGACGCCGCCCCCCATGTGCCGGTCGGTCCACGTCACCTCAGCGCATGTTCACCCCATCAGGCGCATGATCATGCAGCGATCAGCCCGTGGTCGCCGGAGCGGCCATGGTTGCCACCAGAACGGCCTTGATCGTGTGCATCCGGTTCTCCGCCTCGTCGAAGACGACCGAGTGCGCGGACTCGAAGACCTCGTCGGTGACTTCCAGCTCCGTCAGCCCGTACGCGGCCTCGATCTCCCGCCCGACCTTGGTGCCGAGGTCGTGGAAGGCCGGGAGGCAGTGCAGGAACTTCACGTCGTCGTTGCCGGTGGCGCGCAGGACATCCATGGTCACGGCGTACGGCGCGAGGGCCTCGATGCGCTCGCCCCAGACCTCCTTGGGTTCTCCCATGGAGACCCAGACGTCGGTGGCGACGAAGTCCGCGCCCCGCACGCCCTCGGCGATGTCCTCGGTGAGCGTGACGGTCGCTCCGCTCGTCCCGGCCAGCCGGCGGGCCTCGGTGACGATCTCCTCGGTCGGCCAGTACGACTTCGGCGCGACGATCCGCACGTCCATACCCAGCAGCGCGCCTGTGACCAGGTAGGAGTTGCCCATGTTGAAGCGGGCGTCGCCGAGGTAGGCGAAGGCGATCCGCTCCAGCGGCTTCTCGCTGTGTTCGGTCATGGTGAGGACATCGGCGAGCATCTGGGTCGGGTGCCAGTCGTCGGTGAGCCCGTTGAAGACCGGGACGCCGCCGTAGACCGCCAGTTCCTCGACGGCCGCCTGGCTGTCGCCGCGGTACTCGATACCGTCGAACATCCGACCGAGGACACGGGCGGTGTCCTTCACCGACTCCTTGTGGCCCATCTGCGAGCCGGAGGGGTCGAGGTAGGTCGTGGAGGCACCCTGGTCGGCGGCGGCCACCTCGAAGGCGCAGCGGGTGCGGGTCGAGGTCTTCTCGAAGATCAGCGCGATGTTCCTGCCGCGCAGCCGCTGCACTTCGGTCCCCGACCTCTTGGCGGCCTTGAGTTCGGCCGCGAGGTCGATCAGGCCGCGGAACTCCTCGGCCGTGAAGTCCAGCTCCTTGAGGAAGTGGCGGCCTGCGAGGTCTATGGCCATGGGACTGCTCCTGGGTAGGGCGAGGATCGCGCGTACAGTAACTCTGGAAGTCTATACGACACTCTGCATCGCTATACGAAGCGTTCCCATGCGCGGGCTCACGCGCCCCGGTCACCGGACCGGGTCGCGCACCACGGGGCAGCTCATGCAGCGGGGGCCGCCCCGGCCACGGCCGAGTTCGCTGCCGCGGATCTCGATGACCTCGATGCCCTCCTTGCGCAGATGGGTGTTGGTGGTGGCGTTGCGCTCGTAGGCGACGACGACACCGGGCTCGACCGCCAGCACATTGCAGCCGTCGTCCCACTGCTCGCGCTGGGCGGAGTGCACGTCCTGAGTGGCGGTGAGGACCCGGATCGAGTCCAGTCCCAGGGCGTGCGCGATCGCGTGGTGCATGTGCTCGGGCGGATGGTCGGTGACCTTCAGGTCCCTCGGCCCGTCACCGGGTTCAATGGTGTACGAGCGGAGCATGCCCAGGCCCGCGTACTGGGTGAAGGTGTCGCCGTCGATCATGGTCATGACCGTGTCGAGATGCATGAACGCCCGGCGCTTGGGCATGTCGAGCGCCACGATCGTGTGCGCCGAGCCGGCGTCGAACAGTCCGCGGGCCAGCATCTCCACCGCCTGCGGGGTGGTGCGCTCGCTCATCCCGATGAGTACCGCGCCCCGGCCGATGACCAGGACGTCGCCGCCCTCGATGGTGGAGGGGTAGTCGTCCTGCCCCTCCGACCAGTGGTGGAAGGCACCCGCGTCGGGACCGGTGAAGAGGGGGTGGTGGCGGTAGATCGCCTCGAAGTGGACGGTCTCGCGCTGGCGGGCCGGCCAGCGCATCGCGTTGATGGACACCCCGTCGTATATCCAGGCCGAGGTGTCCCGGGTGAAGAGATGGTTCGGCAGCGGACCCAGCAGGAAGTCGTCCAGGTCCATGACATGGAAGCGGACGGAGGTCGGCTCACTGTGCCGTTCCAGGAACTCCCGCTTGGTCATCCCGCCGACCAGCACCTCGGCCAGTTCCGCGCTGGGCAACTCCTCGAAGGCGGCCCGCAGATGCTCCGTGGCGAGCGGGCCGTACTCCTTCTCCTCGAAGACCCGGTCCAGGACGAGCCGCCTGGCCACGGGGATCTCCAGCGACTCGCGGAGCAGATCACCGAAGAGATGCACCTCCACGCCCCGGTCGCGCAGCACGTCCGCGAAGCCGTCGTGCTCCTGGCGGGCGCGGCGCACCCAGAGCACGTCGTCGAACAGGAGCGCGTCCTTGTTGCCGGGGGTGAGCCGCTTCAGTTCCAGATCGGGGCGGTGCAGGATGACGCGGCGCAGCCGCCCGGCCTCGGAGTCGACATGGAATCCCATGCCTCCATCCTCACCGTGCGGAGCGCCGTTCACCCGGCGAATCGCCAGCGGGTTTTCCGTTGATCGCACCGGAACCCCCGCCGACGACCCGTCCTACAACCGCGGGTCGACCGGCTCCGACTCCAGGGCCAGCACTGCGAACACCGCCTCGTGGACCCGCCACAGCGGCTCCCCGTCGGCCAGCCGCTCCAGGGCTTCGAGCCCCAGCGCGTACTCCCGGAGCGCCAACGACCGCTTGTGGCCGAGGAACCGGCCGCGCAGCCGCTCCAGATTCTCCGGGCGGGTGTACTCGGGACCGTAGATGATCCGGAGGTACTCCCGGCCGCGCACCTTGATGCCCGGCTGGACCAGCCTGCCCCTGTCGTCCCGTACGAGCGCGGCGAGCGGCTTGACCACCATGCCTTCGCCGCCGCGTCCGGTCATCTCCAGCCACCAGTCGATACCGGAACGCACCGATGCCTCGTCACCGGTGTCGACGACGAGCCGACGGGTGACCTGGAGCAGCCCGGTCGGATCGTGCTCGACCAGCCGGTCGAGCCAGGCCAACTGCTCGTCGTGCGGCACAGCGGCCAGCGAGCGGCCTCGCACGGCGAGGATCTGGAACGGCGCGAGTCGCACCCCGTCGAGGCCCTGGGTGCTCCAGCAGTAGCGGCGGTAGGCCTCGGTGAACGCTGCCGCGTCCTCGGCCCGGCCCCGCTGGCGCTGCGCGAGATCGCCCACGTCCACGCCGCGGGCCGCCGCTGCCGCCAGGGCCGCGCCGGCTGCCGGGAAGACGGCTCCGGATGCCGCGCCGACCGCGGCGTACTGCGAGCGCAGCAGCCCGGCCGCCTTGAGGGACCACGGCATCAGCTCGGCGTCGAGCAGCACCCAGTCGGTGTCCCACTCCTCCCAGAGTCCGGCGGCGGTGACGGCGGTGCGCAGCCTGCCGAGGATCACCTCGGTGAGTGCGACATCGTCGAGGAACGGCCGGCCGGTGCGGGTGTAGAGCGCCCCGGTCGGGCTGCCCGCGCCCCCGGAGGCGTCGGTGGTGTCCCCCACCCCGAACCGCTCACGGGCGGCGTCCGCGTCCCGGCAGACCAGCGCCACCGCGCGCGAGCCCATGTGCTTCTCCTCGCACACGACCTGGCTCACGCCGTCCGTCCGGTACTGGGCGAAGGCCTCGGCCGGGTGCTCCAGATAGCCGTCCTCGTGCGAGGTCGCGGTGGGCGCCATGGTCGGCGGGAGGTAGCCCAGCAGCCGCGGGTCGACGGCGAACCGGCTCATGACTTCGAGCGCCGCCGCGGCGTTCTCCTCACGGACCGAGACCCGGCCCATGTGCCGGGTCTCCACGATCCGGCGTCCGTGCACGTCCGCGAGGTCCAGCGGCCGGCCCTCCCGGCCACCGGGCGCCTCCTGGTGGAGCGGCTTGACCGGCTCGTACCAGACCCGCTCGGCGGGTACGTCGACGAGCTCGCGCTCCGGCCAGCGCAGCGCCGTCATCCTGCCGCCGAAGACCGCACCGGTGTCCAGACAGATGGTGTTGTTGAGCCAGGAGGTGCTGGGCACCGGGGTGTGGCCGTAGACCACGGCGGCACGGCCGCGGTACTCCTCCGCCCACGGGTAGCGCACGGGCAGGCCGAACTCGTCGGTCTCGCCGGTGGTGTCCCCGTACAGCGCGTGCGAACGGACCCGCCCGGAGGTGCGCCCGTGGTACTTCTCGGGCAGTCCGGCGTGGCAGACGACGAGTCCGCCCCCGTCGAGCACGTAGTGGCTGACGAGCCCGTCGATGAACTCCCGCACCCGCTCGCGGAAGGCGGGGTCCTTCTCGTCCTCCCGGTCCAACTGCTCGATCGTCTCGGCGAGTCCATGGGTGTGCTGGACCTTGCGGCCCTTGAGGTAGCGCCCGAGCTTGTTCTCGTGGTTGCCCGGTACGCACAGGGCGTTGTCCGACGACACCATGGACATGACGCGGCGCAGTACCCCGGGGCTGTCGGGGCCGCGGTCCACGAGGTCGCCGACGAAGACCGCCGTACGCCCTTCGGGGTGCGCGCCGTCGACGTAGCCGAGCTTGCCGAGCAGGGCCTCCAGCTCGGAGCTGCAGCCGTGGATGTCGCCGATGATGTCGAACGGGCCGGTGAGGTGGCGCAGGTCGTTGTAGCGGCGCTCCAGCACCACTTCGGCGTGCTCCACCTCCTCCTCGCTGCGCAGGATGTGCACCTTGCGGAAGCCCTCGCGCTCCAGGCCGCGCAGCGAGCGGCGCAGTTCGCGGCGGTGGCGCTGGATGACGTGGCGCGGCATGTCGGCGCGGTCGGGGCGGGTCGCGTTGCGCGCGACACAGACCTCTTCGGGCAGGTCGAGGACGATCGCGATCGGCAGCACGTCGTGGCTCCGGGCCAGCTGGACGAGCTGCCTGCGGCTCTCGGACTGGACGCTGGTGGCGTCCACGACGGTCAGCCGCCCGGCGGCGAGCCGCTTGCCGGCGATGTAGTGCAGGACGTCGAAGGCGTCACGGCTGGCGCCCTGGTCGTTCTCGTCGTCGGCGACGAGGCCGCGGCAGAAGTCCGAGGAGATGATCTCCGTCGGCTTGAAGTGCGCACGGGCGAAGGTGGACTTGCCGGAGCCGCTGGCTCCGATGAGGACCACGAGGGAGAGGTCGGTCACCGGCAGCTTGCGCGAAGTACTGGTCATGCGGCTTTCGCCTCCTTCCCGGTCTCGTTCATGGATTCGTTGGCGGTCGGGCTCCCGGACTCGTCCCCGGCCCCGTCCCCGCTGTGGGTCCGGGACTCGTCCGCTGCGGTCATCGTGAACACGGCCATCTGTGTGGGCGGCCCCACCTCGGGGTCGTCGGGCCCCACGGGGACGAATTCGACCCCGTATCCATGCCGCTGTGCCACCTCCCGGGCCCAGGCACGGAACTCGGCCCTGGTCCACTCGAACCGATGGTCGCCGTGGCGCACGTGCCCGGCCGGAAGGGTCTCCCAGCGCACGTTGTACTCGACGTTCGGCGTCGTCACGAGCACGGTCCGCGGCCGGGCCGAACCGAACACGGCGTACTCCAGCGCGGGCAGCCTCGGCAGGTCGAGATGTTCGATGACCTCACTGAGCACGGCCGCGTCATAACCCTTGAGCCGCTTGTCGGTGTAGGTGAGCGAGCCCTGCCGAAGCGTGACCCGTCCGGCCTGCCGCTCCCCCATCCGGTCCAGCTTCAGCCGCCGCGAGGCGATGGTGAGGGCGCGCATGGAGACATCGACGCCCACGATCTCCGTGAAGCCCACGTCCTTGAGCAGTGCCTGCACCAACTGGCCCTGGCCGCAGCCCAGGTCGAGGACCCGGTTCGCTCCGGCGGCGCGCAGCGCGTCGAGGATCGCGGTGCGGCGCTGCTCGGCGAGCGGCAGTGGCTTCTCCTCGGTGTCGGTCGTCTCGTCCACCGCGTTGTCGATGCTCTCGACGTCGAGGTCGTCCGACTCGGCGAGCCGCACCAGTTCGAGCCGCTGCATCGCCTGCCGGGTCAGCCCCCAGCGCCGGGACAGATAGCGGCTGGTGATCAGCTTCTGCTCGGGGTGGGCGGCCAGCCAGCCCTCACCGGCCCGCAGCAGTTTGTCCACCTCGTCCGGGGCGACCCAGTAGTGCTTGGCGTCGTCGAGCACCGGCAGCAGGACGTACAGCTGCCGCAACGCGTCCGCCAGTCGCAACTCGCCTTCCAGAACCAGCCGTACGTACCGAGAGTCCCCCCACTCCGGGAACCGCTCGTCCAGCGGTACGGCCACGGCGTCCACGCTCGTCCAGCCGAGCGGCCCGAAGAGCTTGCGCACCAGTTCCGCTCCGCCGCGCGCCGGCAGTGCGGGCACCTCGATCCGCAGCGCAAGCGGCGCCTGCGCACGTTCGGGCCGTGCGCGGCACACACCGTTCAACGCGGACTTGAAGACCGCGCTCATCGCCACGGAAAGCAGCGAGGAGGCCGCGTACGGGCGATCGTTGACGTACTGCGCGAGTGCCGCGTCGGGGGCGCCGCCCCGGCCCTTGCCCTTGCCGCGCCGCACCAGCGCCACGGGATCCACCTCCAGCAGGAGCGCCGCGGTGCAGCGCTCGGCGGATGCCTCGGGATAGAAGACATGCGCGGTGCCGTGGGAGGTGGAGAACGTCTGTGCCTTCTCGGGGTGCTTGTGCAGCAGAAAGCCGAGGTCGGTCGCGGGACGCTCAGGATGGCCGGTGGTACTGATCGTCAGGAACACACGTCCGATTATGGTCCGGTTCACTCGCCCCCCACCAGGTATTTTCGCGTGTCTACGGCATGGTTGCCCCTCCCTTCGCGTCGCCCGCCGCCGGTCCGCCGAGCAGCCGGGCCAGCTCCGCGACGGTCTCCGGGCCGACCCGGCAGCAGCCGCCCACCAGCCGGGCGCCGGCGTGCTGCCAGGCCCGAACCCTCCCGGGATCGAACGTGGGGTCGCCGACCCACCTCCGGCCCCCGGCATCCCACCGTTCACCGCTGTTCGGATAGACGACGACCGGTTTCCCGGCCGCCTCCGCCGCCTGCCGCACCGCCCGGTCCGCATCCGCCGGGTCGCAGCAGTTCACCCCGACGGCCAGCACCCGGTCGTGTCCCGAGGCGAGGGCGAAAGCCGTCTCCAGCGGCTGCCCCGCCCTGGTCCGGTCCCCCGACACGCTGTACGAGAGCCAGACGGGCAGCCCGCACCCTTCGACGGCCCGCAGCAACGCCTCGGCCTCGTCGATGTCCGGCACCGTCTCCAGCGCCAGCACATCGGGTCCGGCGGCGGCCAACGCCTTGACCCGGGGCCGGTGGAACCGCTCCAGCTCCCGGACGGAGAGCCCGTAGCGGCCCCGGTATTCGCTGCCGTCCGCCAGCACCGCCCCGTACGGACCCACCGAGGCGGCGACCCAGACCTCCCGCTCCGCCCCGGCTGCGGCCCGCCGCGCCAGCCGCACACTGCGGGCGAACAGTTCCGCGGCTCCGGCACGCCCGATCCCCCTCCGCTCGAATCCCTCGAAGCTCGCCTGGTAACTGGCCGTGATGAGCACCTGTGCGCCCGCCCGCACGTAGGCCCTGTGCGCCGCCTCGATCTGCTCCGGACCGTCGGCCAGCAGCCGGGCCGACCACAGGACGTCGGACAGATCGCAGCCCTGCGCCTCCAACTGATGGGAGAGACCGCCGTCGAGCAGCACCACTCCCTCGGAGAGGGCACGGTCCAGCGCACGGGCAGGCGGGCCATCGGCCAGCGGGCCATCGGCCAGCGGGCCATCGGCCAGCGGGCCATCGGCCAGCGGGACAGGCTGCACGGGGACTCCCTCCTGAGCCGGGCCTTGCGCCGGCTCGGGTGTGCGGCGAGCGGTGGCCGGTCTCCCGGCCATCTGCTCGGGTGAGCTGGGACCGGCCCCCCGGCCCGGAAGAACCGGAACCGTTCCGGATTCGGGAGAACCGGCGCCGATCCCCGTTCGGGTGAGCCGGGGCGGTTCCCGGCTCAGGTACGCCGGGGCGGTTCCCGGCTCAGATACGCCGGGGCGGTTCCCGACTCAGATACGCCGGGGCGGTTCCCGACTCAGATACGCCGGGGCGGTTCCCGACTCAGATACGCCGGGGCGGTCCCCGGCTCAGGTACGCCGGGGCGGTTCCCGGCTCAGGTGAGCCGACGCCTCTTCCGGCTCAGGTGAGCTGGGACTGGACCTGCGAGGAGATCAGCTCCAGGTGTTCCAGGTCGTCCAGGTCCAGGACCTGGAGGTAGATCCGGGACGACCCGATCGCGCCGTAGCGGCCGATCTTGTCGACCACCTCGGCGGGCGAACCCGCGAGCCCGTTCGCCTTCAGTTCCGCCACTTCACGGCCGATGACGGAGGCCCGGCGCGCCACCTCGGCGTCGTTCCTGCCCACGCAGACCACCAGGGCATTGGAGTACACCAGGTCGTCCGGTCCACGACCGGCCGCCTTGGCCGCCTCCCTGACCCGGCCGAACTGCTTCTCACTGTCCTCCAGCGACGCGAACGGGATGTTGAACTCGTCCGCGTACTGGGCCGCCAGCCGCGGTGTACGCGTCGCACCGTGGCCGCCGATCAGGACCGGCACCTTGGCCTGCGCCGGCTTGGGCAGCGCGGGTGAATCGGTCAGCTGGTAGTACGTGCCGTCGAAGCTGAACGTCTTGCCGATCTCGGTCGCCCACAGCCCGGTGATGATTTCCAGCTGCTCCTCCAGCCTGCCGAACTTCTCCTTGGGGAACGGAATGCCGTAGGCCTTGTGCTCCTCCTCGAACCAGCCCGCGCCGAGGCCGAGCTCGACACGTCCGCCGGACATCCGGTCGACCTGCGCGACCTGGATGGCGAGCACGCCGGGGAGCCGGAAGGTCCCCGCGGTCATCAGCGTGCCGAGCCGGATCCGCTTGGTCTCGCGCGCCAGCCCGGCCAGAGTGATCCAGGCATCGGTCGGGCCCGGCAGCCCGTCCCCTGGTCCCATGCGGAGGTAGTGGTCGGACCGGTAGAAGGCGTCGAAGCCGAGGTCCTCGGCCGCCTTGGCGACGGTGAGCAGGGTGTCGTAGTCGGCCCCTTGCTGGGGCTCGGTGAAGATTCGAAGATCCATGCATCCATCCTGCACCTCCGAACGCCGGTCACTCCTCCCCTCCTCTCCCCTCGCCGTCCGCTCTCCCTCTCTCCCTCATCGTCGACGTCCCGCGCGGGCACGTCCCTGAGGCCCGAGACGTCCCGCCCCGCGCCCCGGCCGCCGTCGCTTCCGGAGTCCCCCGCCGTCACGGCTGCCCCGCCGCCGAGCCCGCCGGTCCACGGACCGCGCCGTACGGGGCATACGGGCCGTCACGCCCCCGGCCGCGCTCCAGATCCTGCTGCCGTTCCCGGTCCTGCTCGTCGAGCCGACGGAGCATTCCGTGCACCCGGTCCATGGATTCGTCGGCCGCGTCGATCGCCTCCATGCACTGCCAGTAGAGCCCCTGCTCATCGGTCTCGCAGGCCACCCCGACCAGGGCCATCCCCACCTCCCCGAGCAAGGCGCCCAGCCCCGTCAGCGTCGCCCGTGGTTCGACGAGCTCGGAGAGCTGCGCGGCCCGCGCCACCCCGGCCCGCGCCGCCGGGTGGTCCAGCGCACCGCCGCACCTCCCGCCGATCTCGCTGAGTCCGCGCGCCTCGCCCCGTAACTCCTTGGGCCCGTCGGCCGCCAGTCGGCTGCCGATCGCCTGAGCGAGCGCCTGGGCCTGCCATGCCTCGGCGATGATGTCCGGCGTGCCCCGGCTCTGCGCCAGAGCGCGCCTACTGACCCCTACAAGCCGCTCCGCTTCCATGCGTTACCCCCGTCCGTACGAAAAGCCGCTCAACTCATCCATTACCCACAGTGAGGGTGTCGGCACCGAAAAGCTAGGGGAATTCGGAAATCTGTGGACACGAAGCCGACTGTGAATAAGTTGATCACTCCGAAGAGTGACGATCCCCGGCTTCAGGAGGCTCTGGACGCTCCGAAACCGGGAATCTGGTCTCATTCCGGTCGATCTTCTCCGACAGCACCGCCAGCGCGTCGATCCCCAACACCTCGCAGAACTGCAGCAGATACGCGAGGACATCCGCGACCTCATCCGCCACCCGGTGTGCCGTCTCGGGCCTCTCCATCACCCTCGCGGACTGCTCGGGCGTCAACCACTGGAAGATTTCGACCAGTTCGGACGCCTCGACGCTCAGCGCCGCCGCCAGGTTCTTCGGAGTGTGGTACTGCCCCCAGTCCCGTGCGGCCGCGAACGCGGCGAGCCGCTGCTGCAGGGCCCGTACATCAAGTTCTGTCACGGTTCCAGGTCTACCACCGTCACCCCGGGCGTCTCCCGGGCCCGTACCGCGCCCGGTTCCGAGACCGTCCCCACCAGCCTGAGGTGCCCACCCGCCCCGATCGGTACCGCCAGAGCCAGCAGTTCGCACAACTGCCGTCCGTCCAGGTCACGATCAAGTCCGTCGGCCAGCACGGTGAGGGTCTGCATGGCCGCCGGCACCTCGCCCGCCGCGTCCACCGCCAACACCCCGGGGCCATGGAGCAGCACCAGGGCCAGTGCGAGATATCGCAGCTCGCTGTCGCCGAGCCGGCCGACCGGCGTGACGCCTCCATCGCCGCGCCCCACCGTCGCGCGCAGCGATCCGTCGGTGAGCCGCTCGACGCCCAGTGCGGTGACCGGCCCCGCGCATCCGGCGTGAGCAGCAGCGACCAGCCGGGCATGGCGTTGGCCGCACCGCGGGTACGTACGCTCCAGCACCGCCGCGAGGTTGTCGCAGCTCCGACGCAGCCGGCCGTCGCCCGGCGGGACCGAAGCCCGCATCCTCAGCGGCTGCGGTTCACAGGCGAAGACCGACCGCAGGGCCACGACCATCTGTTCAGCGGCGGCCAGGACCTGTAATTGTCCCTCGGTCCGGCCCGCCACCCGCAGCGGGAGCAGAGCCGTTCCGAGGCGGTCGTCCGGCAGCGGTGCGCGTGTCACCGGGACCGCCCCCGCGGTGTGCCAGGCCGCCTGGACCGTCGAGCGCCCCGGATCGCGCAAGGCGGTCGACAGCAGGGTCTCGCCGCCGCCGGTGAGCCGCTCGCCGACGATTCGGAGCGTGGGCTCCGCCTGGACGGCGACATCGAGCCGCACCGGGCCCGCCGGGCCGTCCGTCGTGCAGCCGATCCGGAATCCGCGACGGCCCTGCGCATCGGCTGTGGCCCCTTCCGGCACACACCCCACGGGGTCGGGGAAGACCTCGTCGAGCGGGTCCCCGGCGCCCAGCCGGGCCAGCGCCTCGTACGCCCGCAGCACATTCGACTTGCCGCTGCCGCCAGGCCCGGCGAAGAGTGTGACCGGGCCGATGGGGAAGGTGGCACCCCGGTGCGAGGCGTAGGCGGACAATCGCAGTTCCGTGACGACGGGGCCGGCGGAACGGACAGGTCCGCCGGCCCGCGACGCGGCCCGCGGCCCGGCCGGCGGACCGGAAATCGGGGACGCGGGTCCGGGCACGGACGAGCCGTCGGTGATCACGGCGGGAGCCGGGCCGGGCACGGACAAGCGGTCGGTGATCACGGCGGGAGCCGGGCCGGGCGTGGGGGTGCTGCCCGCAATCACGGGAGCGGGACCGGGCACGGTCGTACCGGTGGGCGGCGACGGGGTGGTCCCCGGGCGGAGTGCACTCATGGGCGGACCGTAAGCAGGCCGTGGACAGGAGAACCGTTCCGCCTGAACGACCTTCCTACGATCGGGCTACGCCGAAGCGGCAACTCCGCCCGAACCGCGTTCCCACGTTCGGGGGGCATCCATGGCAAGGCCCCACCCGGTCCTCATCCGTCCTGACCGACCGGTCGCCATCGCCACCCGCACGACGGCCCCTCCTACGGACCGGGTACGCCCGCCGCCGTGACCCCCTCGACCTCCATGCCGACCGGTGACAGCAGGAAGACGTTCCGGTCGACCCGGTGCATCCCGCTGCCGAGTCCGAAGACGACCCCACTGGTGAAGTCCAGGATGCGCTTGGCCACATCCGTCTCCGCGCCGGTCAGATCGAGCAGCACCGGGACCTGTGCGACCAGGTACTCCGCCACCTCCCGTGCGTCCGCGAAGACCTGGACCCGCAGCACGACCAGGCGCCGCTGTTCGGCTTCCGCCCGCTCGTCGGGGACCGTACGGTGATCGACCCTGGACGGCCACTCGTTGCGGCTGCGCAGAGGTACGACCTGGGCAAGCCCCTCCCACTGCTCGTCCGTGACGTCGTACCTGTCGTACCTGCTCACCGGACCACCCCGTCTGTGCTTCGGTCGGCGTTGCGCCGGCTGCGCTCGCTGTTCATCGGGCAATTCTCTCGTCCCTCACCCGTTCGGCGTACCACCGACACGGTTCACGGGCTGATCGACACGGCTGACGGCCCGTCCGACGTGCCGTCCGCGGCTTCGCGCCGGTCCGTATCCGCCGTCATGTCGACGGGGGTGAAACGTACCGGAAGCCGGACCAGTGCACGGTGGAACGGTCCCGGCCGCCACTTCAGTCCACTGACCGGAACGTCCAGTTCCACATCGCACAGCTGACTGGTGAGCTGTTCGATCGCGGTCATGGCGATGAGCAGTGCCGGCTGCTTGGCCGGGCACCGGTGCGGCCCGGCCGACCAGGCCAGATGAGCGCTGGCCCCGGAGCCGACCCCAGGGTCCGAAAGGCCGGGCGGTGACTGGCTGTTGGCCGCGGCGTAGGAGACCAGGAGCAGTTGGCCGGCGCGCAGGCGGACGCCGTGGAACTCCGTGTCCCGGCGCGGGTAGTGGGCCGCCAGATTGGCCAGCGGCGGGTCCTGCCAGAGGACCTCGTCGATCGCCTCGTGCGCCGTCATCGCGCCGCCGTGCAGCGAGCCGGTGGCACGCGTGTCGGTGAGCATGTGCAACAGCGCGTTGCCGATCAGATTGGTCGTCGGATCGTGGCCCGCGCTCATGATCAGAGTGATCTGACGCACGGTCTCGTCATTGTCCAGATCGGCCGGGTGCGCGAGGAGGTACGAGGTGAGGTCGCGGCGCGGACGGGCACGCCGGTCGGCGACGAGGTCGGTGACGACGTCGACGAGATCGGCGTACGCAGTGGCGGCGTCCTCGGCGGAGTTGAACATGCCGCCGATGCCGTTGACGATCCGTTCGCCGTCGCCGGGCGGTACGCCGAACCAGGTGACGAAGACGTGCAACGGAAGCCGCCGGGCGTACTGGGCGATCAGGTCGCCGCTTCCGGTGGCGGCGAATGCGCGGATGAGCCGCCGGGCGACCCGGGCGACCTCCGCCCGCAGGATGTGCGGCTCGATCAGGGCGAGGCTGTCGTTGATGGCCGCGCGGTAGCGGGCGTGCACATCGCCGTCGCTGAAGAGCGCGGTGGGCCGGTGGCCGAGCATGGGCAGGACCGGCGAGTCGTCGGGGACGGTGGCCTGCCAGGCGCGCGGGTCCTTGGTGAAGGTGTGGGTGTCGCGCAGCAGGTCGACGGCGGCCTGGTAGTCGGTGACCAGGAGGGCGTCGATGCCGGGGGCGAGCCGGACGGGGGCGAGAGGGCCGTGCGCGCGCAGGCGCCGGTAATGGCTCTGCGGGTCGGCGGCGAAGTCCGGGCCGTACAGCGCGAGGGGCTGCGGCGGCTGTACGGGCGATGTCATGACGGTTCCTCTGGCCTGGGCAATCGGGTCAGCACGTGCTCGGCCAGCGCGATCAGCGCGTCGATGCTGCCGCGGCGTTCGCGGGCGTCGCACTGCACGAGCGGGGTCTCGGGGGCGAGGTCGAGATGCTTGCGCAGGACCTCGTCGGTGTGGGCGGGTGCGTCGGGGAAGCGGTTGACGGCGACGGCGTACGGCAGGCCCTGCTCCTCGACCATGTCCATGACCGCGAAGGAGTCGGCGAGCCTGCGGGTGTCGACGAGGACGAGGGCGCCGAGCGCACCGCGCGCGATGTCCTCCCAGAGCGGGAGGAACCGCTGCTGGCCGGGGGTGCCGAACATGTAGAGCACCAGGTCGTCGAGGACGGTGAGGCGGCCGAAGTCGATGGCGACGGTGGTCGTGGTCTTGTCCGGCAGCCCCGCGGTGTCGTCGAACCGGGTGCTGGACTGGGTCATCGCCTCTTCGGTGTGGAGCGTGGCGATCTCCGACAACGTGCGGATCAGGGTGGTCTTGCCCACGCCGAACGGACCCGTGACGACGAGCTTCATCAGGGTCCGGGCGGCAGGCGGCAGATAGCCGATGCCGGCGCGGTCAGTGGAGGGAGCGGAGTCCAACGAGCAGCCTCTCGACGAGCGACCGGTCGATCTCCCCGGCGCTGGGGATGGGCGGTCGGGTGTGCAGATGTCCGGCGGCCGCGAGGTCCGTGGCCAGGAAGACGGTGGCGCTGACCGGCAGGTCCAGGTGGGCCGCGCACTCGACGACGGTGAGCGCGCCCGGTTCGAGCAGCTCGCACAGCCTGCGCTGGTCCGAGCCGGTGTCCGGGGGCAGATCCGTGCCGGTGCGTACGAGTACGGCGAGCCGGTCGAGGGCGGGACCGGCGGGCCGGGTCCGGCCGCCGGTGACCAGATAGGCGGGGATCAGACGGCGTCCGGGGCCGGGGGTCATGGCCGGGCGGTGGTGTCCGGTTGGCGGGCGGGTGCGTTCATGGCCCGGGTCAGGGCGGTGACCTGCACCTGCATCTGGTAGGCGATGTCGCCGAGCTTCGCTCCGGGTTCCGCGAACAGGGCGAGCGTGGTGTTGTTCCCGGCCGGTACGACGATGGCGAAGCCCTGGTCGGACTCGACGACCGTCTGGGCCGGGCGCGGTGCCTCGACGCCGGTGAAGGCCGTGGTGAACGCGCGGGCCGCGGCGTGCAGCGTGGCGGTCATGGCAGCGACCCGTTCGCCGGACGCCCGGTCCAGGCCGGGCGACGCGCCCTCGACGAGGCCGTCGCCGGTGGCGACCACCGCGTGCTGGACTCCGGGCAGCTCCAGCAGGGGGGTCAGCACCCAGGCGAGGTCACCGGTGGTGGGGGTGGGGGCGCTCACGTCTCGTCGTCTCCTTGGTCGTCGTGGTCGTCCGGATGGTGGTCGTCCGCTGCCGGTGCGGTTGGCCGGCCGGCGACGCTCCTGCCGTTGAGGGTGCCCTGTTGGAGTGCCGCCCAGGAAGCCTCGGCCTGTTCGGGTGTACGGGACACCCTTTCCCGGTCCCCGGTGGCGGCGGGCGCGGACCCGGCCGGGGTCGGCCGGGGTGACCGTCGGCGTCGGCTGGGCAGTTCGACGGGGTGCGGTACGGGGGCGGGGGCCGGCTCGGCGGGGGCGGGGACGGAGGCAGGCTGGGAGGCCTGAGCCTGCACCGGCTTCGGGGCGAGGGCGGAGAGGCCGTGGTCGTCCTCCAGCACGGTCAGCAGATGGGCGGGGACGCGCAGGAGCGTCCGCATTCCGCCGAACGGCGACCCCTCGATGTGGCAGTGGAAGCCGTACTGCACGACGAGTCGGCCGACGACGGCGAAACCGGTCTGCGGTGGGTCGCCCAGCTCGGTCAGGAGCACTTCGGACGGACCGGCCAGCAGGGCGCGGGCCCGGTCGAGCGCGTCGTCGTCCATGCCGATGCCCGCGTCGTCGACGACCAGGAACGCGCCCCGGCCACCGCTCTGCTGGACGGTCACCTGTACATCGGTGTCGGGGTGCGAGTACGCGGTGGCGTTGGCCAGCAGTTCGGCGAGCGCGATCGCGAGGGGTTCCGCGGCACGGGCGACGAGCGCGAGCCGTTCGTCGCGCAAGTGATTGGCGACCTTGATCCGCTCGTAGCCCGCGACCCGCGACTGGGCGCCGAGCACGACCTCCACCAGCGGCGAGTTCTGGCGGGCGAGGCCCGGCCAGGCGTCGCAGAGCACGGCGGTGGACTGAGTGCGGCGCAGCGCCAGTTCGTTACGGAAGTCCAGCTGCAGGATCCGTGGGTCGTCGTACTCGTGCTGGAGCTCGTGCAACAGCTGCTGGGACTGGTTGAGCAGGGACTGGATCTTGGCGGAGGTGCCGCGCATCGCCGCGCGCGCGGCCGCGTCGACGCGGCCGCGCTCCTCGACGACCGCTGCGCGGGCCGCCTGCACGGCCTCGGTGAGCAGCCGGGCGGAATCGCCGTCGACCCCGGCCGCCTCCCGCAGTCCCGGAACCGGGGCGGAGGGGTGGGAGAGGGCGAGCGCGGCGGCCGGTATTCGCTTGTGAGCCAGCTGCCGGATCTCCTCGGTGAGGGCGGCGGTACGTGCCTCGGCGGACTTCGACTGCCGTTCGGCCAGCTCGGCGCGGGCCACGGCCAGACGCTCCGAGCGCGCCGCGTTCTGCGCCCGGACCGCTGCCGCCACGGCCGCAGCGACGGCGATCACCGCCACGATCCATCCCATGCCGTCACCGCGTTTCTGTCGTCGGATCGGTCTTCCGGCCCAAGCGGCGGCGGAAGCTCCGCTTACTGCTCCGCCGGACCGGCCGGCTCACGGGACTGTTCCATTTCCTGGGCGAGCACGGCGACATCGGTCATCACCTGGAGCACTCCGGGCAGTTCCGTGCCGTCGAGCTGCCGGTACTCGCTGCCGATGGTCACCACCAGCCGTTCGGGGAGCCCGAGCTCCGGATGGCGTCCCTCGCCGATGATCCGGCGGGCCGCCTCCAGCGCGGGGACCCCGGCTGCGTGGAAGGCGTGGGCGCGCTCACGCACGTACTCCAGATACACGATGTGATCGCGCACCCCGGCCGGGTCGAGGACGGGGCCGTGTCCCGGGACGATGATCTCGGCGCCGGTGGCCAGGATCCGTTCGCAGGCCGCGATCACATTGCTCAACGGCCCCGCCCAGTGCACGGGGTGGTCGCCGGGCTGGGCGGGCGTGGAGGAGAAAATGACGTCCCCACTGAACACGGCGCACTGAGCGGGCAGATGGACCATCAGGTCGCCGGTGGTGTGCGCGGACGGCAGGGCGGAGAGCTGGACCGGGTACTCCCCCAGGGTCAGTTCGAGCTCCCCGGTGAAGTAGGTGGTCGGCTGCACCGGCTCGGTCCGCGACCAGTCGAAGGGGCCGAAGTGGCGTCCGAGGTAGGCCCCGAGCGCGGTGGCCCGGTCACCGGTGGCGACGAGGGCGTGCTGCTGCTTCGGGGTGGGCTCGTAGTGGATGTGTTCCCGGGCCTCGCGGGTCGCGATGATCTCAGCGTCGGGGAGCACGCCCGCACCCCAGAAGTGGTCACCGTTCGCGTGCGTGACGATCACCCGGTCGATGGAGACGCCGTCGGGCAGCCGCTTCACGGATTCGGCCAGGAACTGGCCGGCCAGCACGGTGTCGTACGGGGTGTCGATCCAGAGGGCGCCGCGGGGCGAGACGAGCAGACCGCAGTTGGCCAGCCCCCAGCCCCGTTTCGGCGGGAGCCACGCGTACAGGCCCCGCCCCAGGTCAACGACGTCTCCACCGGTGATCGACATGGACGCGATTATGCCGACCGCGATCCGGCCACGCGTTCGAACTCGGCCACCATGAGGTCCCATTGGCGTGAAATCGCCGCTCGCACCGCCCGACATCGGCGACTCGGTGACCCTGCGAGACCAGCACCGCGCACCCATACAGGGCACCTTCCGGGCAATTGCTCCCAATTCACCCCGAGGCATCACTCGCCGCCCCGGCCACCTTCCGGGCTCCCGCCAAACAGGAATGCGCCGATTACCCACCGAGCATGGCCGAAAACAATCGCATCAACCCCTCCGGCGATAGCGCCCGACAGCGCTGTCGCCGGAGGTCCCGAAACGTCTCCTGCCGTTCCAGTCAGCGGACCTGGCCGCGTTCGAAGTAGGCGATCAGCTCCGGGTCGAGGGCCGGCACGTCGTACGGCGCACCGCCCTCGCGCAGGGAACGCGTCGCGAGCACACCGGCGGCGACGCTCATCCGGGCGGCGACCGGCGAGGTGTCGGTGATGCCCCCCTCACGCACGAACCGGCAGAACTCCTCCATGATCCGGGTGTCCCCGCCGCCGTGCGAACCACCGGCGTCCGGCACCCGGTAGGTGATGTCGGCGTCGCCTCGGTATCCGCTGGGTCCGGTGTTCCAGACCTTGACCTCGTCACCGGGGCCGTCACCGAAGTTCTCCAGCCGGCCCCCGGTGCCGATGACGGTGTAGTTCCGCCAGTAGTCCGGGGTGAAGTGGCACTGCTGGTAGGCGGCCACGACGCCGTTGTCGAGCTGCATGTTCATCACCGAGACGTCCTCGACGTCCACGATGTGGTGCAGGTCCTTACGGGCCGTCGGCGGCCAGTCGAACTCGCGCAGCCAGTTCGCCGGGCGCGGGGTGTCGGGCTCGCGGCGCGGCAGGTCGCCGTACACCAGGAGGTCGCCGAGCGCGTTGACGCGGCGGGTGTAGCCGCCTGCCAGCCAGTGCAGGACGTCGATGTCGTGGGCGGCCTTCTGGAGCAGCAGGCCGGTGGTGCGGGTCCGGTCGGCGTGCCAGTCCTTGAAGTAGTAGTCACCGCCGTAGCCGACGAAGTGCCGCACCCACACGGCCTTGGGCTCGCCGATGTCGCCTCGGGCGATGATGTCGCGCATCAGCCGTACGACGCCCATGTGGCGCATGTTGTGCCCGACGTACAACCGGGTTCCGGTCTCGTACGCGGCGCGCAGGACGTTGTCACAGCTCTCGACGGTGATGCCGAGCGGCTTCTCGACGAAGACCGCCTTGCCCGCCCGGAGGGCGTCGACGGCGATCGTCTCGTGGGTGTCGTCCGGCGTGGCGACAATGACCGCGTCGAGGTCGTCCCGGTCGAGGAGCTCCTTGTAGTCCTCGACCGCGACATCGGTGCCGAAGCGCTCGGCCTCACGCTGCCGCACCTCGGGGTCGAGGTCGCAGACGGCGGTGATCGCCGAACCCTCTGAGGGGTGGTGGGCGGACATCGCGATGGAACGGCGCAGGCCGAGCCCGATGACGCCGAGTCGCAGGTCTGACACGGTGGTCCCTTCTGTCTGTACTGGTGGTGCGGGCGTGTGCGCGGTGCTGGAGCGGGCGGCCGTACCGATGGGCGCGGCCCCGTCCGCGGTGGTACCGGCCGGGACTATTTACCGGCGAGCGACGCTTCGTACTCGGCGCGCACCTCGTCACCGCCGCGGGAGCGCCGGCGAACTCGGCTCCGCCGACCGGCTTCCGGAAGTCCTGGCGAAGTACAGCGCACCCGGCAGGCGGCAGAGCAGCAGCGCCCCGTCCCCCTTGAGACGGTGCCGGAGCGGCTGCCGTATTCGTATGCCTTGGCACTTCTTCCCGACGGGGTGATCCGCGTCGTCGCGGTCATGGGGCCGCGGCACAGGCGACCGCACGGCATGACCGGCACATCTGCCATCGTCACAGGCACCTCCAGGGCTGATGGAGCAAGGAAGCGTCCCGCGCATCCACGGAGGCGGCCCGCACCATCGTGGGTGTGGCCTGCGCTCCTTCGCGGCAACAGGCACATAGTTCACGACAGTGCACCCGGATGGCAAGACTTGTCCATTTCGCAGAGTTAACGAACATCTATTGGCATAGAAGTGCAGCGAACAGCCCATCAGGAGCCCTGGCCGACCAGAGCGGTTGCGACCACGCGGTGATCCTGGGTGCTCGATCACGCACTGAAGATCATCGCTACCGACATTCTCAAGCAGGTGCAGTCGGCACGGGTTCGCCCCTCTCGCCGCCTTCGCCCGACTTCGGTCACGCGCACACGAAAACGGCGGGCCGCCACCCGCGTGGTGACGGCCCGCCGTTCGGACGAGCGGTTCAGACGGCGATGACGGTGACGCCGGCCTCCGTGAAGCGGGCGGTCGCCTCGGGCGTGATCCCCTTGTCGGTGACCAGGAAGTCGACCTGCCCGAGATCGCAGACCCTGGCGAAGGCCCGCTTGCCGATCTTCGAGGAGTCGGCCGCCACTACCACCCGTTGCGCCTGCTCGGCGAGCAGTCGGTTGATACTGGCCTCACCCTCGTGGTGGACGTACGCGCCGCGCTCGGTGTCGATCGCGTTGACGCCCAGCACGGCGACGTCCAGCGTGATCTCGCCCAGCACCCCACTGGCCAGCGGACCCGTCAGCTCGTACGACTGCGGCCTGGCCACTCCGCCGGTCACCACGATCTTGATCTGCGGCCGGATCACCAGCTCGTTGGCGATGTTGAGGGCGTTGGTGACCACGGTCAGGGCCGGCTGACCACCCATCCCCGCCGCGGTGTCGCCGACGACATCGGAGCGCACCGCCAGCGAACGGGCGACCTCCGTCAGTGTCGTACCACCGGTCAGCCCCACCACCTCGCCCACGGCCACCAGCTCGGAGACGGCGCGGCCGATGGCCTGCTTCTCCGGGGCGTGACGGCCGGTCTTGTAGCGCAGGGCCAGTTCGTAACTGACACCGTGCGCGACCGCGCCCCCACGGGTACGCGTGAGCAACTGCTGTTCGGCGAGCTGGTCCAGGTCGCGGCGGATGGTCGCGGCCGAGACATCCAGCGTGGCGGCGGCGTCCTCGACGTCCACCCGGCCGTTCTTACCGACAAGTTCCAGCAGCGCGTTCCACCGGGTATCCCTGGACAAGAGAACTCTCCTCACGAACCCGGGCTTCAGGCACCCATCCCCTTGGGTACGGTCACCGGACACGCGCAAGCGTCGCACAAGGCTCCGCCCAGTCAAGCATCCTGCAAGCAGAATGCTTGATAATGCTCGTACACCGCGTATAGCGTGCGTAAACGAGCATCCCACTACCGGATACGGAGTGCAAAAGTGTCATTTGTCGAGATCGAGACGGCCAGTCAGCCGGAGTGCTGGCGCCGCGCCGCCGAGTTGGCCCAGACCCAGGCGGCCGTGCTGCCCGCCACCGGTGAGCGCATCGCGGTCGTCGGCTGCGGCACCTCGTTCTACATGGCCCAGGCCTACGCCGCGCTCCGCGAGCAGTCCGGTCAGGGCGAGTCCGATGCCTTCGCCGCCTCGGAGTTCCCCTTCGGACGCGGCTACGACCGCGTCGTCGCCCTCACCCGCTCGGGCACCACCACCGAGGTACTGGAACTGCTCGACCGGCTCCGTGGTGTCACCCCCACCGTGGCCATCACCGCCGATCCGAACACCCCGGTCATGACGTCCGCCGACGATGTCGTCGTGCTCGATTTCGCCGACGAGCGGTCCGTCGTGCAGACCCGGTTCGCCACCACCCTGCTCACCCTGCTCCGCGCCCACCTCGGTCTGCACACGGACGCCGTGGTCCGCGACGCGGAGACCGCGCTGGCCGAGCCGCTGCCCGAAGGCCTGCTGGACTGCACCCAGTTCACCTTCCTCGGTCGCGGCTGGACGGCGGGGCTCGCCAACGAGGCCGCGCTCAAGATGAAGGAGGCGTCGCTGTCCTGGACGGAGGCGTACCCCGCGATGGAGTACCGCCACGGCCCCATCAGCATCGCCACCACCTCCACCGCGACCTGGATGTTCGGCTCCGCCCCCGAGGGCCTCGCCGAGCAGGTCCTCGCGACCGGTGCCCGCTGGGTGGAGAGCGACCTGGACCCGCTGGCCGAACTGGTGCGCGTCCAGCGTCTGGCGATCGCCCGCGCCGCCGCCCGTGGACTGGACCCGGACAACCCCCGTCACCTGACCCGCTCGGTGGTGCTCGCGGACGCCTGACCGCCCGATGGACATCGTCGAGCGCACATTCAGCGATCCGGGCGGGAGCGCTCGCGGGAGTGCCCACGAAACCCCTCACGAAGCCCCTCACCCGGGCGTTCGCGAGGGGTTTCTCGCCATGCCCGCGCACGGCCCGGTCCGGAACGGCGGGGTCGGGGTGCTCGTCCTCTCCGGGTCCAGCGGGCGCATCGAGGACGAGCGGTGCCGCATCCTGGCCCGGGAGGGCATGACGGCCCTGTCGATCCGCTGGTTCGGCGGGCTCGGGCAGCCGCCCGGCATCTGTGAAGTCCCGCTGGAGACCTTCGCGCCCGCCATCGAGCTGCTCCGCGCGGGTGGCGCCCGACGGATCGGTGTCCTGGGCACGTCCAAGGGAGCCGAAGCCGCCCTGCACCTGTCCGTGCTGCTGCCCGGCATCGACGCCGTGGTGGCGCTCTCTCCCACGTCGGTGACCTGGGCGAACGTCGGCCCCGGCCGGGATGGCCGGAGCCGCCCGCACCGGTCTTCCTGGACCTGGCGGGGCGAGCCGCTGCCGTTCGTCCCTCTCGACGACTCCTGGGCGCGCGCCCGCGCGGCCGGCCGGCGTTCCGGTCGCCGTCCGGGGCTGGTACGAGCGCAGTCGGCAGACGTTCGCCGACCGCGTCGACGCGGCGACGATCGCGGTGGAGAAGGCCACCGCGGAACTCGTCCTTGTCGCAGGCGGCGACGATGCGATGTGGCCCTCGCTGCCCTGCGCCGAGGAACTGGCCGCCCGTCGCCGGACGGCCGGCCTGCCGGTACGGATGATCAGCGGCCCCGACGCGGGCCACCGCCCACGGTTTCCGGGCGAGAGTGCGGCTCCCGCCTCCACGTCGTTCCTGTACGGAGGTTCACCCGCGGCGGACACGGCGCTCGGGACGGAAGCCTGGCCCCATGTACTCGACGCGCTGCGCGGCGGTCGCCGGAGCGGAGCCTGACGCGCGTGCCGCCGCGGGGCGGACATGGGACGGGGCGTCAGGGCGGGGGACGCGGACGTGCGGGGGCCGGCGGGCATCCCGGCCCCCGGCCCCCGCACCAACGGCGCCGGTCCGGTCAGGACTCCTCGAAGTAGACGTCCAGGACCGCGTCGAGTTCCTCCTCCCACCGCTTGAGGTCGCTCCTGACCGGTGCCTCGACCTCGGCGTTGAACCATCGACGGGTCGACATGTGGACCGTGACGGTGAACCGGCGGCCGAACCGGGGTGTCTTCACCTCGACCGCGCCGATCTCGTCCCAGCCGAACTCGGCCTCCTGGTCGTCCAGCCGGAACGTGACGCCACCACGGTCCGCGGTGATCGATCCCCGACGATCGCTCACCTCGAATGCGGGGCCCTCTTCCGCCTCCTTGTCGTCGGCCGCGGCTTCGACAGCGGCCACCCCGGCGGCTGCCGCGTCCTCGGGCACGCTCTCCGCGACGGCATCGTCGGGGGCGACGGCACCGGGGGTCGGCTCCCCCGTCCGTTCCTGGTCTGTCTGCTCCTCGTCCGTGTGTTCCCGGCTTGTCTCCGGTTCGCTCGTATCAGGCTTTCCGGCAGTGACGGGGGCCGTGAGACCAGGGATGTACGCCGGGTCTGTCCCTGCGGCGTACCCGGGCTGAGTGTTCGGATCTATGCGCTGCTCCACGGCGGGCAGTATGGCCGACGAACCTGTACGAGACCAGTGACCACCGCGCCGTGCGCCCGTCTCGCCCCGCGGGAACCTCCGAACGCACCCTTGAACGCGCCCGATCACGCCGCCGGAAGTGTCTGGGCACGCACCTCGGAACGCGCCTTCCGCCACGGCTTCGGAAGCCCGTCACCGTCCCCGCGCGGCCAGAAGTTCCGTCACCTGGTCCAGCGGAAGCGCGGGAACGTGATGACCGGCCCGGCCCGTCATCGAGTGAGCGCCGGTGAGCACGTTGAGCACCGCCTCCTCGACCGACTCGACCACCGCACCGTAGAAGGGATCCATCCGGCCCCAGGGGACGAAGCGCATCGACTCGTACGGCGCGCTGCCGTCGTTCTCGGGAAACGTGCTGGTCAGCGCGGACGGATTGGCCGTGGAGAAGGCCAGGAAGAGGTCACCGGAGAAATGACTGCCGGTGGTGCCGGTGCGGGCGAGGCCCAGCGTCACCCGACGGGCCAGTGCCTTGCACTGCCCCGGCAGCAACGGCGCGTCGGTCGCCACCACCACGATCACCGAGCCCGCGCCGGGCGGCACCGGGCGCTCCCCACCGGGCGCCGGTTCGGCCGCGGGTGCCTCGACCGGATCGAAGAGCGTGCGGCCGACCGGCACGCCGGCCACGACCAGTTCGCTCCGCGCGCCGAAATTGGCCTGCACGAAGGCGCCGACGGTGTACCGGTCCTCGCCGTACTCCACCACCCGCGAAGCGGTCCCCGAGCCGCCCTTGAAGCCGTAGCAGCGCATGCCCGTTCCGCCGCCGACGCACCCCTCCTCGACCGGGCCGGAGGCCGCGGCGTCGATCGCGGACGCCGCGTGGCGGGGCTCCACGGCCGAGCCGTGGATGTCGTTGAGGTGGCCGTCCCAGGTCTCCGTGACCACCGGCAGCAGCCACTCCGGCGCCATGCCGCCGCAGTTGGCGCGCACCCAGTCGACCACGCCCCGGTGCACCGGTCCGACCGCGTACGTGTTGGTGATGACCACAGGAACGGCGAGCGAGCCGCTCTCCTCGATCCAGGTGGTCCCGGTCATCTCGCCGTTGCCGTTGAAGGAATGCCAGCCGGCCGCGCAGGGCGTGCCCACACCGTCGCGACCGCGCGGCAGCAGCGCCGTCACCCCGGTGCGTACGTCGTCGCCCTCGACGAGGGTGACGTACCCGACCTCGACTCCGGGTACGTCCGTGATCGCGTTCCACGGCCCCGGCTCCCCGGTCAGCGGGATGCCCAACTCACGTGCGCGCTTGCGGTCTTGGCCCATGCCTTGTCGGCTCATGCGGTCTTGGCTCATGCGGTCAGAGATTACGGGCACGGCCACGCGTCCGACGAGGCACGGGCCGACGCCTCCCGCCGACCGCGCCCCGGACGACCTGCTGGGTGACCGGCAACCGTTCTCGCGGCGTCCGCACGCATCACCCCGGAGTGTGCGCGCCGCGTCCTGTACGGCAGCGGTGAAGGGCGTCCGCCGCTCGACTACCCGGTGGGTGCGTCCGGCTCGTTCGCCACGGCGATCGCGGTGGCCACGAGGCCGTCCGCGACCAGCCAGCGGCCACGGAAGGCCGTAGGGGCCGCCGCTGCCCCCGTGGCCGGGTCCGGCGCCGTGGCGGAGACCAGCAGTTCGGCGGTGAAGGTGCCGTCCGTGCGCAGCACTATGTCGGCCTGTTCGAAGCCGAGCCAGCGGTGGGTGAGTGGGAACCACGCCTTGTAGACGCTCTCCTTCGCGCTGAACAACAGCCGGTCCCAGCGGATCTCGGGGGACGTCTCGCGCAGCCGGCGTTCCCGCTGCCGCTCCGTCGCGAGGGCGATGGTCTCAAACACCCCGGCGGGCAACGGGTCATGCGGTTCGGCGTCTATACCGACGGAGAGAACATCCGCCCGGCGGGCGACCACGGCACCCCGGTAGCCGGCGCAGTGGGTCATGCTCCCGACCACGCCTCGCGGCCATATCGGCGCCCCGCGTTCGCCCTTGAGAATGGGGACGGGTGCGAGACCGAGCTCACCGAGCGCGCGGCGGGCGCACCATCGTGCGGTGGTGAACTCCTTGCGCCGGGACTCCACCGCATTGCGGATCAGCTCTTCCTCGCCGGGGAAGAGAGCGGCGTCGGGCGGGTCCGAGAGCGCCTCGGCCACGGTCACCTGTGACGGCAGAATCTTCTCGATCATGTTCTCCCTCGCACCGTCGGCCGGTCCATCCCCCTGCATCGTCCCTGAAGCCTGCCCAAAGACTGCGGGGTTCTTGACGGTTCAGCGGTGCTTGGCCGATGTTCTCCCGTCGGGAATCCGTCCGCACCTGCCCAACTCATGACGAACCGGACCGATGGTCCTTCGACGTGCCGCTCGATGCGATGCCGCCTGGTGGTGGCGCTGAACGTCGCGTACAGCTTGGCCATGGCGGACCGCCGGTACGTGACTTCGAGAGCGGCTCCTTGCGCGTTCATCGCGATATTCAGGCCGCCGACAGCGATGCCGTCGCAACAAATGATCGCGAGAGCGGCCGGATAGTTCGGCGCCACGGCCAGTGCGAGCAGGAGCAGGCGCAGGCAGACGGCCGACAGGAAGGAGAGACGCCGGGATCCCAGCCGTCTCATGAGTATCGCCACGAGGGGAACGACGCCGCCGCGCCCGCACCGCAGGCCATCAGCAACAGGCCGAGTTCCGCTTCTGTCAGGTCGAGCCGCGCCGTGAGCGCGGGGGGCCGCGATGCCCAAGTGGCGTACTGGAAACCGAGAAAACAGAACAACGCTGCGATGGCCGGCTGTGCTAAGGGCTGTCCCGCAATCCGTGGTGGATCAGCGCGCGGCGTCAGATGCGGTGCATCGCAAGGCGGAGGGACGTCCGCATACTGGATGTATGC